>PBTE01000199.1 GCA_002726515.1 Planctomycetaceae bacterium
ACGTCCATCCAGTGCCGCGCCCAGCGTTCACCAAAATGGGGCGATTCCAGGAGCCGGTCAACGAGGTCCGTATAGGCGGCATCCTGAGAGGAGTCCGGATGGCGATCCGACTGTTGCTCGAATGCATGCGTCTCCTCAGGAGTGGGTGGTAAACCCGTGAGTACCAGGCTGAGACGTCGAAGCAATGTGCGAGGCTTCGCTGGACTATTGAGTTCCAACCCGGCTGCTGCTAAGCGGGCTTCGATAAAACGATCAACCGGATGCGTGGAAGATGGCGATTCAGTGTCAGCAGCCGGCAACTCCGATTCGGAGACCGGCTTGAGGCTCCACCATTCACGTCGTGCGTCAAAAATTCCCCGCCATGCCAGCCCCGCCGCCTCGTCGGCCGTTGGTGGATGATCCCGCGGGTCGTGAGCTCCTTCAGCCACCCAGCGTTCGAAGTCCGCAATGACTGCAGCAGGTAATTTTTCCTCCGGCGGCATCTCCAGCGTCTGGTGCCGAATCGTCAAAATCAACTGGCTTCCTTCGACATCACCCGGCAGCACGGCTGGTCCGGAATCGCCTCCTTCCAGCAAAGCGGCGCGACTATCCAGACGCAGACTTCCCTTGATTTCAGACGCTGCGGCCGAATGGCATTCGTAGCAATAACGGACCAGTACCGGCCGGATTTTCCGCTCGAAAAATTTGATCTGCTCCTGCTCCGGGGCAGCGGAAAGCGAGTGGACCATTGATACGCACAAGGCAACGGAAATACCCAGGCAGGTTGCACCCTGTCGGATCCAGACAGGCAATCGCAAGAAAAATCGAATCGTCATGGGACGGGAATTATCAATGGGAGATCAAGAAACGGTAAGGGACTCGGGCAGTTCGGCTTGGTCGCCTCGTCCGCGAACCCAACGCATTGGACCACTCATTATAGTTGAGTCAGTTAATGGTGGTTATAGCTAAATCGTTGAAATTGTACAGTCGCAGCCCCTGAAGAATTCGAGCGTTTCACAGCCAGATAAGAGATCGTTTGTCACCGCAATTTTGACTCGTCCAGCCACCTCGACCTGGCCGTCCAGGAAAGTGCGCCGGAGGACGCAACGGGCGTTCCAACTGGATCGGACAGGTAAATGCAACCCGCTGTAACTTCACCGACAGGAGTGTAACATCCCGGTTTTCTGAGTGTTGCTTGGTTGTGGTCGAGTCCCGCGTTTCCTTACACTGTGACCAATGCAGGGCACCCGTTGAAAATCTCAAATGTTCTACTTCGGACTGTCCGACCTTTTCAGCTGATGTGTCGCCAAAGTGAAACCCCGTTTCCTGGAGAAAATCAATGAAAATCAAGTTGGATCATCTGGCTGTGACGGTTTCTGAAATGGAACGTTCACTCGAATTTTACGAAGGTCTGTTGGGAATGGAGCAGGTAGGCGCACATCTGCTGGAGGGGGACGAGATCTCAAGGATGTGCGGCAAACCCTCGGTCCGCATGCAGGTGGTCCGCCTGGCTTGTCCAGGAACACCAGACATTCAGATCGATCTGCAGCAGTACCTGGAACCTTCCCCAAAACTTGCTGACTGCAAATTGGGAGACGTGGGCAACTCCCATTTCTGCATAACCGTCGAGGATGTTGACACCACGCGAAAAGAACTCGAGGCACACGGAGTGACATTCCTGGGGGACACCGTGTACTTCGATTTGGAAGACGCCGGTCAACTCTCCGTTGTGTTTTTTGAAGACCCTGACGGTAACGTACTGGAACTCGTGAGCTATGGAAAGCGAGACGAGTAGTAACGGCCAGGTAACAACGAGGTGGAATGCAGATCGTCACTCGTGATCCGTTGGACTGCTCCTTTCCCGGAGCACCGGATGCCAGCCATCCAGCAGAAACCTAGTACGGCAAAAGGCCTCCCGAACAATTCAACGTTTGCCCGGCGATATAGCTGGCTTCGTCACTGGCCAAGAACGCTACGGCATTTGCCATGTCCTCCGGTTCCTGAATCCGGCGCACGGGTATCGACTGCACAGCCTCCTGCTTGAAGGATCCTTGCGGCTCGCCGCTCCGCTCCGTCACCCCCCGATCGATGACGTCCCACATCGGTGTATCGACAATTCCGCCGCAGATGCAGTTTACCAGAATCCCGTCGCCGGCCAGTTCGGCTCCGAGTTGCTTCGTTAAACCGACAGCCGCGTGTTTACTCATGGCATACACTCCCAGGGGGACCGCCTTCCCGGGTGCTATTTTTCCAGCGCCACTGGCATTGATTATGATCCGCCCCCCACTGCCCTGCTCGAGCATCTGACGAGCCGCAGCAGTAGCACAAAGAAACGCTCCTTTTGCATTCACCGCCATCTGTCGATCAAAACTGTCTTCGCTCGCCTCAATCAAAGGCGCAATCTCGCCAATTCCCGCATTGCAGACCATGCAATCGAGGCGGCCAAACAGTTCAACAGCCCGGGCTATCGCCGCATCCACTTGCTCGCGGCAGGTCACATCCAGCATCTGGTAAGCAGCCCGCGTACCCGACTCTTCCGCCAGGGTGAGGAGACTTGCCGAGTCACCCTCGGCAATGTCGCTGAGTAAGACATGCGCACCCTCGACAACAAATCGCCTGGCAATAGCTAGCCCAATGCCGCGACCCGCACCGGTGACCACTACCGATTTATTTTTGAGTTCCGGGTATTGCGCCATCTTGGGGAAGATCCCTCAGTCATTGGAAGCTGAAAAGTGAACCGGCACATCTGACTTCAACCGCCACGGTGAAACAGGTGAGTGCTCTGTCGACCGGACAAGCCGCGAATTCTGACCAGACGGCTGTTCGATGCCAGGAACCAGTTTACATACAACGACAGGCTAGACAAGCGATGGCACCCAACCAGGAATGAAGACTGATTCATGGTCGCTCAATAAAACCCTAAAATACCTTTAAAACCCTAAAATACCTTTTAATGACAGGATTTGTCTTGCGAGACCCCGGGTAATGGCCGACAATGTCAAGCGTGTCGGAGTTAATGCGAGCCTCATTCCTGTAGGACAAACTGGCAGTATGTTTCGCATCGAATCTGGAAAACCGAATCGATACTGCGACGGACTATCCCGTCGTAGTTTTGTGCAACTGGGCATGGCAGGAATGGCCAGTGGGGCGATCCCCGAGTTATTGCGAGCCAAAACTCTTACGGCCGCAACCGGGGAGCACAAGAATTCCGGGAAACAGACCTCGATCATCATGATCTGGATCGATGGCGGGCTGAGTCATCTTGATACTTACGACATGAAGCCCGAAGCGCCGGAAGAATACCGTGGAATTTGGAAACCGATCAAGACCAACGTGCCGGGTATCGATGTTACGGAGATGTTTCCCTTGCAAGCCAAACAGGCTGACAAGTTTTCCCTGATCCGTTCCATCCACCATGACCGGGGAGATCATTTTACCGGCGGCCACATTATGCTGACCGGCCGGGAAGCGGGTGTCAGTGGTTTTGACAACAGGGGCAAGTACCCTTCCATCGCTTCGGTCGCAACTAAATTCACTGGCTCCCGCCAGCCGGGAATGCCGCCGTACATTGCCGTCCCTTATGCGGCCAGCATCGGTCTGGTACCGGGCTATCATGGCGGAAACTTTTTGGGTTCCGAATTTGACCCCTATGCCCCGGGAGGGGATCCCAACGCCGACAACTATTCGGTCACCACGTTTGATCCACCGAGCGGAATGACCATCGACCGGCTTGAAAGTCGTCAAGAGGTGCTCAAATCGTTCGACCAATTCAGCCGCCGGATGGACCAGTCTAAAATCCTGGAGACTTCGGGAAAGTTTCAACAGGAAGCCTACGACCTGGTCACCAGTGCGCATGTCAAGTCCGCCTTTCACATTGGCGAAGAAGATGTCAAGCTGCGCGAACGATATGGGCGTGGCGGCTGGGGACAAAGTACGTTGTTGGCCCGCCGTTTGGTGGAAGCCGGAGCGACGTTTGTCACCGTCCACTTCGGTGGCTGGGACAATCACTGGGACTTACAACCTGCCTATGAAGGCAGTCTCCCCCGAGTCGACGCGGCCGTGGCTTCCTTGCTACAGGACCTCAGTGACCGCAGCCTGTTGGAACAGGTCCTGGTTCTGGTGGTCAGCGAGTTCGGCCGTACGCCTGTCATGAACAACGGCCACGACGGAAAAGGAACCCCCGGCCGCGATCATTGGGGAAGAGCGTTCAGCTGCCTGGCAGCAGGCGGAGGTGTGCAGGGCGGTCGCATCGTTGGTGCGACAAATGCGAGAGGCGAGCGCCCGGCCGAACTTCCCCTCAAACCGGACGACTTGCACGCCACCATGTACCACGTCCTGGGCATCGACCCGAAGCTTGTTTACTATGACCGCATGGGTGTCCCCGTCCAAGCCGTACGAGATGGGGACGTGATCCGGCAATTATTCTAGCAGCTCCCAGAGTATTCTAGCAGCTCCCAGAGTATTCTAGCAGCTCCCAGAGTATTCTAGCAGCTCCCCGAGGTTCGACTGTTGGACCAGGACCTCCTTGCCGCGCGGACCCTACACAACTTCCATTCCAGAATCGCTGTGGCAGAAATCCTCCTCGATGCCCCGGATGTCGGATCGTCGAAACACGGGTCGCCCGTGTGGCCGAGTGGACTTTCGGAAGTTGCTTGACGTTGCAGTTCCTGACCCGCCAAATAGTGAGAACTTTCAAGGAGAATCGTCTTCTCTTCCGGAAGACTGACGGGCTTCGATGCGCAGTTGGTTGGCAAGTTCTCGCAGGCGGTCGGACTCGAAGAATCTGCCTTCCTGGTCAAGTTCGTGAACTTGATGATCTAAATTACGACTGGCTCGCAAAAGCGGGGAGGATGGTTCGCTCACCTCTCTCCGCAACGGTTCCGGTGGATTTCGGTAAATCGCCGCTCGAGGGGAATCCTTCCTTTGTTTCAACCTCTCACCGTGCACTTCCTTCAGTGCCTCTCGAAATACTTCTTCCAGGACACTCTTGTTTTGAACTCCGGGTTTCTGCTCATCCGTTGACGAGAAAGCTCGATCCAACAACTCTCCCAAATTCAACTGGCGGCGGATCCGCAGGATGTCGTACAACTGCTGCAGCTGCGCGGGGTCGAGTTCTACTTCCTGCTGCTGGCTAAGAATGTCAGACTGCTCGGTTGGTGCAGCCGGGGAATCGAGCAAGTCTGGTTCGGCGTCCTCGGCGACGAGGATCTGGGCACCAGCAAACCAGGCCGCAACCACAACGCCCAGGATCCATCCCGATCGCTTCTGCTCGTCAATTCGCATGCTGAACTCCTCTCTACTGAAACCAGGCAGCATCCGGCCTGAACCGCGAGCGTGGTTGTCGAATGCTTTCACCATTTCATCACCCTTCTCGAACTTCGAGCTTGTTGTGTCTGACCAACCTGGAGCGACACCCATCCGGCCCTATTCTCAAATGAACTGGTCATTTGACCAACCCCAACATTCCGGAGGCAGCTGGCTGCCTTGCTTCTGCACAAAGAAAACTCGAGGCGGACAGAGATTGTCACCCAGCGACTAGTCGGACTGCTGCGTCACTTCCGACACCCATTTCGCATAGTTGTGCTGACTCGCTACTACCGGAAGGGCAAGAATCTCTGGGACTTCATAAGGATGGATTGCCAGAATCGCTGATTCCACTTTCTGGTAGTGTTCGCTGAGAGTCTTGATCCGTCACACCCACTCCTCTGCCTGGGTCATTTTTCCTTTCCACCAATAACAACTCGCGTTCGGTCCGCTAACCTGAACCGCAGCCGCCAGATGTCGGCTCACCAGATTCTTAGCAATTCGCAGTGCGTCCGCGCGGCTCCCGGTCGTCGTCGTTACTTGAATCATTTTTTTCATAAACCGTGTTCACCCTTCGTTCAAAAAACTCTTCACACAATCCGTCCGCTGAAGTTTTGTAGGCTTATACAAAACTAAAACTTGTACCGGTTGGCCGGATTCATTTGCACCCTTTAGAAATTGGCATCCGTTTGGTCATCACGTCATCGGACGGCACCTGTCCCCGCAGTTTCCCAATAGCTCGCTGCCGCTGCCGACTCACCCGTTGTCACCAGCCTGGTAGAATCGTTTGGCAATTTGCTCGCTGTGAAACGGCAACCATTCGGACTGGGTGTACACGGCGTGGCCGGCGAGGTGGTGATAAACAGGTTGGTCGGGTAACCCATAGTCGACTAACAGTGTGCGCCCCTCGTCGGCAACCCGTAAACCCTGTCGGAGATGTTGCAGCAGGTGTCGGCGCTTTACACCCGGCTGAACCACCGCTGCCAAGCGTCGGTTGGCAAGCCAGGCGCGCCAACTCAGGCAATTCGGCTGTATATTGGTGCCGGCAATACCAACTTGTTGTACATAATCGCCTCCCTCCGCCTTGAGAACCTGGTCCAGTGTCGGAGGGAAATCCGCTTGAAATTCGGGCAGTCCGGCAGTGGGTCGGTGAAACACAAAGTGTAGAAGTCGGTTGTAACCGCACGTGTCCCACCCGTAACGGATAGGAGTGCCGAAATTGACGATATCAAATTGCGTGCTAAAGACCGGATGAGTTTTCGACTGAAGCAACTTTTTAGCGCGTAACCATTGGGCCGTGACATCAGCGGTCTGACCTCTTTCATAATAGCAGCGGGCCGCTCGGAAGAAGCGATCGCACACTTTTGGTTCGGCCCCTATCAAATTGGTCAACAGGGCAAACATGTTCCCGGCGTGGCTATGTCCCCAAAGTAGAATCCGCTGCCCTGTTTGGGTAACCCTCCCGGCCAGTTCAACCAACAAACGGACGGCCGCTTCGGCTCGTGCCAGATGATGGTTTTCCCCGGTCCAGGTGAAACGTCTGACGGGAACCGGGGGCAGGCCCTCGGATGAAACGGCGTTTGCAAGGTCCTGGGAAAATGCCTCGGTATAGTTGCCATTTTCCCCGGCGATAGAATCGACCATCTGCTTTACTGATTTTTCCATCAATTCTTTGAAAGCTGGTTCCAGGGAGGAAAACTGGCGAACCAACCCCAACCCGTCGTTTCCGGCGAACGTGCCATGGACCAGGTAGATTGCTGAAATCCTTGCCTCCTGCAGCCTGCGGCCCGCACATCTCATCCTTTCAACGAAGGCTTCGGTATCCGGGTGTGCGGGAGTACCGGGCACAACAAGTTCATATTCCGCTCTAGGTGGTGAACTGTAGATCTGATTCTGGAAATGATTGTGCTTCGGCATGAACAGGGCCTACAGGGGCTTAAGCCTTGCGGATGAAGTGTGCTGCATAACTACGAACTTGACGACCATTCAACACGTGCACCATCCGCAGCTGCTGGATGGTCGATTCACTGAACTGACTCGAAGGCAGGTGAACCAATCGTTTTTGAAACCGACGTGCCAAACGCCGCCAACCAGCACCCGGCGGGTAGGGACTCAAAAGAGCGATCTGGCGGCAGCGGCTGTGAACCATGGCTGCAGCCAGCAATCGTTCTTCCAGGGTTTCCGTAAAGTCTAGTCTCGGGTCTGACCAGATGTCCGGGATCGAGAGGGGCGGAAATAAGAACATCGCTCCGCCGTAAGTTGCAAGACCAACCCCCGGCCCCACTAACTCCCGGCGAAAGTCGGTCGCAAAAAAGGCAAGTGTCGATTCCTGATCATGTTCGGCGTACCACGTACTGCGCCAGCGATAGTCACGAGGATCCGCCGGAGAATCAAAAAGCATCACCACGCAATCTAAATCACCTCTTCCCGGAGGCTGTACTTTGACGTAGATATCTCCGCTGTGCCAGTTCCTGACTGTCTCGCGAATATCGATTCCATCCTTGACGCTCGTGGTGAATTTCTCCGAACGGGCCAAATCGGCTCCCATCGCCGCTCGCGCCCGATCAAAGAGGTGGCAGCGAAATCCCTCAATGAGTTCGTCCTCGGGTGGCCAACTGCACTGGGAAAAAGGATTCCACTTCATGCGCCACTTGTCAGTTTCCTGTTTTTCCGAACGACGTTGCAGCTGGCAACTACGCCAGCTCACAGGCGGACCGGGCAGGCGGCTGACGAGGTGCACCAGATCTCCGTCTGGCAAACGGGCCTGATCCACACCCAGCGTCACTTCCTCAGAACCTGTTGACTGATGGTAGGGATAATCTCGCGCCGTCTCGGCGACATGAACCGCATACTGGTCGCCCAGAATTTGTTTGCTGGCGATGATCATGGTGTAGAGATCGGGTGACATGCGTCCTTCCATCAGGGATAGATTGCGAATGTATTTGAGGCAGGTGGAAAGTGCGTGGGTAGTAACCTTTCGGGCTCGTCGACCCATTTCGGATCGGTAGCCGGATCGGGCGCTGATCAGCAGTTCTTTAACACCGTCAATCGATAAATTGTCGTCGCTTTCAAGTTCCGCCCGAGCTCGTTCGTAGAGTCCTGTAATGAACGGTAGTTCGCCGAGCATGAAGATCAGTGATTTTAATTCAGGCTGGTAGACTTGGGTCTTCTGCACTTCCTCATGTTCCACATGACTTGTTTCTCGATCCTGGTAGGCCTCACGCATCCAAGGCCAGTCTAAAGCCGAACAGACCAGGAGTATGGAACGATATTTCTCTTCCAGCTGACGCAAGCGGGTGGCCATGTGAACCACTCGATCAGTTGGCTGGCCAATCGGTAAACGGCCGATACTCGGAAGTACGGCAGTCGCAAAACGTTCGAGTGATACGCGCTGCAAGGCATAGGGGTCTGGAAACACGGCCGTGCAAGGCTCAAATTGTTCCGTCTCCAGATCGATGAAGCAGCGGTCAATGTGTTCGCCGATTGCAGTCCGGATGGCCGCAATAACCCCCTGACAAGGATCAACCGGAACATAGCTCAGGGTCCGTTTGTCGGAAACATTCTCGTTCCCGTCATCGGGCAACCAGGAACCGCCCCAATCCTGAATCGACTCGTCCTGTGTGACCATCATGGGCACGGGCAGGCAGGTGACTGCTTGCTCGACATCCGCTTGAAAAGAGGGGGGTAAAGGCACCGCGATGCAATCAAAAGTCTTCCCAAGCATCCAGCGTCGGACCTCCATTGCAAAATCGCCACTGCCGTGAATGATTGGCAACGCCGTTATCTGGTCGCTGAATTGGAGTACTTTAGATTGCATCGTCGACCGGGTGCTCAGAAGTACCAGCCCAGTGGGTTGGGAGAGAACGACATTACCAAATGAACCACCTGCCCTCGGATTCAGCCAATGGTTTTACAAAATTGGAAACAGCTTGTGCAGTCTTGGGTCAATCCCCTCAGTATACTCGTACTTTTCATGGTTCGTATGTCCACGCATCAACAGCCGGTACCTCTTCTGACAACGGCCCGATAGGAGTTGATCCGCTCGTGCCCCCTGGTCAGAAAGAAGCGGATGGCCTAGAACGTTTCTACGGTATCCGACCTGGATGTCGGCAAACAGGGTGCCTTTACAAACTCGCTTCATCAGCGGAGCGAACCCTCTGTTCCCCAACCAATTAGCCAGAGCAACCAGATGACCACCGTCGCACAACCAAAAATTCAGATTTACAACCGTAGAAGCAGTGAATACGTGGAGTGCTGTCTTCGCGAGTTACATGCCCATCTTGATTGTCAGCAACTCGATCCTGACGCCAATTTGGACGACCAGTTGCGCGGTGTAGAAATGGTAATCGATATCGGTGGCCACGCGTCGCGAGAGATCATCGATGCTGCGGTCGACACAAAATTCTGGCAGATCATTGGGACGGGACTGGATAACTGCGAAGTCCAATATACTCTGGATAAGGGAGCCCAGTTAGGAAACACGCCCGGATTCACCAGCGCTTTGGGCCTGTCGGAGTGTGCCATGATGTACATTCTGATGCTCACCCGGAAATATCACGAAGCGCGGGATAATTTTCATTCAGGAGAATTTTTCACACCCAACGGCAAGACACTGGATCAAATGGCATTGGGAATCATCGGTTTTGGAGCCAGCGGGCGTCAACTTGCCAAGCGTGCCAAGAGTTTCGGTATGCGGGTCGAGGCAATTGATATCAGGCCGTTGGACACGGATCTTCCGGACGACATGCAGCCCGACTACTATGGCCTGTCGGATGAAATGGACAGTGTCATTTCGCGCTGCGACGTGGTTTCCCTCCATTTACATCTGACGCCGGAAACAACACACATCATTGATGGCCGGCGTCTGGGCCTCATGAAACCCTCAGCCTTCTTGATCAATGTGGCACGGGGAGCACTCGTCGACGAAGACGCGCTGGCCGATGCGATCCTGGGCGGCAAGATTGCGGGAGCTGGGATCGATGTGTTTGCCAACGAACCGGCTGACACCAGTCGACCGGAATATCAACTGCCAAACTTCATCGCCACTCCGCACACCTCCGGTCAAACCGATGAAACCATCCGTCAGCGTTGTGCCATCGCGGTGGATAATGCTCGTCGTCTGGCGGCGGGAGAAAAATTGCTGCATCTGATCGAAGCCAGCATGGGGCTGGGAAAGTGATCGGGACCGGTCACAGAACATAGCGTGGGACGGGGCTGTGCGTTGAACGAGCCGGAGTCTCCAGTTCTAACAGCGGAACCCCATCTCCCACGCACGTATTGCACCTCCGGGACATCGGTGATCGTGACCTTCAAGCAAGCAACCTCCTGTCTTTGGTTGCTGTAACCCGCCCGGATCACACAAAGTGGGGCAAATCCCGGGACCCCACACTCACAGGGGTCGTCTCACCGGTTACCGTCTGTCGCGAGGTCTGCCCTACCCTGGTACGGGTCAATACGCCCGGACCCACCGGTACTGACATGTCTTCCTTTGCTGACCAATACCGACGAAAGCCGTTATTTCCTTTTGAGCTCTCGTGAGAGCCCCGCCACACGGGTCAGTTGCATGATGCCTGAAATCCGGAAGCCTACGGGCATCCCGGTGGAATTTTCAATTGCCGACTTCCACCGACCTTAACTCGCGGGCGGATTGTAATGCCGCTTCCACAGTCTGTAATACGGCCACTCCATCGGCGCCACTGCAGGCCACCGGCTGATTGTTGTGAATTGCCTGCAAAAAATTGTCAATTTCAGCGCGCATCAGTTGGTCGCGGTGCAGTTCAAAATGTTCGACGTGTTGTTTCTCATCACCATGTCCGTAACTCCGTATCTCGCCCGCGTCAAAGTCGACAAACACTGACTTGCGGTCACCAAAAATCTCCAGCAGGTGCCGATTCGGGTATTGCACGTAATCCAGGTGTATTTGCACCAACGCTCCGGACTCATATCGCAGGGTCATCGCAATGACACTGGGATCCTGCATCAATGGCAGATCACTCAAGTCAGCCGTCTCGGCTGAGACCCGGGTGACCCGACCGAACAATAGACTCAAGAAATCTGGCTGGTGGGTGTAGTCGAGTATCAGTGAGTTCGGCTGCGGCGTTTCAAAACGGTTCCGCGAAGCCATGATCGTGAAATAGGTGCCTACCATCGATCGGCCTCCGACAACTGTTCCTAACTCTCCGGTATCGATCATCTTTCTCAACCGGTCCAGCACCGGGTGCAGGCGCATCAGATACCCCACTTGGAGAACTTTACGGTTCGATTCGGCCGCAGCAACAATCGCCTCCGCATCCGCCACATTTTCGGCCAACGGTTTTTCACAAAACACATGACAACCGGCCTCGAGTGCCGCCACTGCCATCGGCCGGTGCAAATGGTGAGGTGTGCAGACCAGTACCGCCATGGGCCCGGCCGCTAAAGCTTGGTCGTAGTCAAGGAATACGCGCGCGCTGTCGGCGTTTCGCTGGGCTTCATCCAGGCACGCCGGGATTGAATCACACAACCATAATTCAACGTCGTCACGTTCGGCCAAAAGTCTTGCATGGCGCTGACCGATCGATCCGGTACCGACGACCAGAAGCGTAGTGGGCTGCTCTGTCATAATGGGTTACTGGGAATTTTGGTGAACTGACTGACTAGGCAACATCCCCCAGAACCTTGGTATCTGCGGGGCGCATCGGAAGACGTCGGTAGCCGCTGGCAAGCCACAGATTTTTCAGCTCCGTGTGGCTGGCGATGCCATTGGCAATTGTAACGACACAAGCAGTGACACCCTTCATTCGTTGCAACTGCCCGAGTAAAACAATCGGATGCTCGGATTTTCCTGTACGCATGCAGAATAGGCACTTCCCGGGTCGAACGCCAGCCCTCTAGCCCGTCAGGAATCGCCGGTAGAGCTCGCGGTAGGCGCCTTGTTTCGCAAGTAACCCGGTGTGGGTTCCACGTTCCACGATCTGGCCCCCGTCCAAAACCAGAATTTGATTTGCTTCCCGTATGGTGCTCAAACGATGAGCCACCACGAAACTGGTTCTTCCCTTGAGCAACTGACGCAAAGCTTGCTGAATGTGCATTTCCGTCAACGTGTCGACACTGCTACTGGCTTCATCCAGAACCAAAACCTTTGGATCTGTGAGAAGTGATCTGGCAAAACAAACCAGTTGCCGTTGCCCCAGTGACAAATTGCCGCCCCGTTCGCCAACCTGGGTTTGAAATCCGTCGGGCAACCGGAGAAACACGTCCATGCAATTCAGCTGTTCGACTGCGTCATGTACTTCCTGATCGCTCGCCCGGGGCCGACTAAAACGAATGTTCTCCATCACCGTACCGGAAAAAAGAAAACTCTGTTGCACCATGATTCCAAGATGCTGTTGCCAGCTTTCTGTTTTCCACTCCAGCAGATCATGGTCATCCACCATGACCACACCAGATGTCGGCAAGTAGAACTTGGCAACCAGATTCGTGACCGTTGTCTTGCCACTGCCCGTGTGTCCCACCAAAGCTACGGTTTGCCCCGGCTTGGCCACGAAGCTGATGTTCTGCAGTACTTGCGTTCCCGGAAGATATTCAAATGAAACGTTGCGAAATTCAACGCGCCCACACACACCTGGCACATCAATGGCTGTTGGTGGATCTTCCCAATCGGGCGGGGTGTCAAGCAACCCGAAAACGCGTTCGGCCGCGGCCATCGAGGTCAGGGCCTGGGTGTACAGCAGGCCCAACATGGTCAGGGGGCTGAAAAACAGGCCTGCCATCAGGAAGAAACCGATCAGGTCGCCCAAGGAGGCGTCGATCGAAGGATTTAACACCCGAAATCCCCCCAGCAACAACAGAATCGCAATGAAAAAATGACTGTTCATGTCCAGCAGCGGCAGGAGTCGCCCGTGGATGCTGGCAATTTCGTAGTGATAACCTGCATGGTCTTCCGCCAAATCACGAAACAACTCTGCATTTCTTGCTTGCCTTCCATAGGCCTGGGTAGTGCGGATCCCATTGATCGACTCGGCCAGTGTGGCTGTCACTCGACTAAACGATTCCTGTACGGCACGGTGTGCTTTGCTTAATTTGCGGCGAAAGTAGTAATTGATACCGGCCAGCACCGGCGCCAGCCCCAACACCACCAGAAACAGCACCCAGTCGTACCACAACATAAATAAAGCGGCCATCAGCATCTGACCTGACTGGACCATGGCAATGAACATGACTTCCTGAACGCCCACCCGCACATTTTCCACATCGGAAGTCAAGCGACTGATGATGCGTCCCAACTTCGTACAGACATAGAACTTCATCTGCAGCCGCTGTAGATGGGCGAACAGTTCGTTCCGCAGATCGTGCACGACGCTTTCACCCAACTCGAGCGCCAAACGTTGTCGGAAATGCGCCACGATTTGAGTCGATACAGCCAGCGCCAAGAAACCCACGACAGCCCAGGCGACTCCCGCCTGATTGCCGGCCTGAATCGGGCCTTTGATGGCTGCTGCAATGGCTGCGGCGAGAGCCGGCAACTGGAGCGAGCGAACAACAACAATCAACAGCAGCCAGGTTCGCCGGGCAGCGTAAGGGCGCGTGTAACGCAACAGGCGGTTGATGATTTGCCAATCCAGTGGGCGCTGGTGGATTTCCCGTTCGTCTTTTGCCACCTGGGTGATGGTTGGGGCAACATTGCTCATACTATTCAATTCTGGAAAGCCAATCTTTTTTCGTCGAGCGGTCCATCGAGATCCTCCACCTGGGCTGACAACAAGGATCGCAGATACCCATCCTGATCAAGCAAATCTTCCGGAGGCCCAAATTGGGCGACCTGCCCATCCGATAGAACCAGCACCAGGTCGGCTCGTCGGATAGCGCTCAGGCGATGCGTGACCAGAAACGTGGTGCGGTTACGCATGGCTTCATCCACTGCCTGCAGAATCTCATGCTCCGTTTCCGGGTCCACCGCGGCAGTTGGATCATCCAATAACAGGATGGGTGAATTCATCAACAGGGCCCGCGCAATCGCGATTCGTTGACGTTCTCCGCCAGAAAGATCGCAACCATGTTCTCCGATGATCGTGTCAAACCCGTCAGACAAACGGGTGATAAAAGGAGTGGCCGCAGCAAGCCTCGCCGCTTCAAACGTCTGCTGCCCGGTCGCCTGCGGATTTCCAAACGCGATGTTCGCAGTGACTGTATTGCTGAATAGAAAGCTCTCCTGAAAAACCATGCCCACATGACGCCGCAACTCATCAAGGTGCAGTTCACGGATATCCGTGCCATCGATCAGCACTCGTCCCCCCGTGGGATCATACAGACGGGGAATCAAATTTAGCAGCGTACTCTTCCCTGACCCGGTAGGCCCGACAATCGAAACAGATTGGCCCGGCTCGATAGAAAAATCGATTCCTTCCAAGACAGGCCGGTCTTGATTGTAAGCAAACGACACCCCTTCGAACGTGACCGACCCGCAACTGCAATTCAAGTGTCGAGACTGTGCCGGTGAACGAATCTCAACCGGAGCATCTAAAACTTGAAAGACGCGCTCGGCACCCGCCAAACTGGTCTGTATCCGGTTGGCAATGTTGGTGACCTGCCCGACTTGCTCGGAGAATTGCTGTAACAGTCGTGCAAAAGCGACCAGCCCCACGCCCAGGGGAAGTTGGCCCCGAGCCACCAAGTACCCTCCAAATCCCAACAGTACAGCACGATTCAAATGGGTCAGCATTCCCATTGTCGGTTGAAACATGGAAATCCGCCAGAAAATCTCATGCTGCTGCTCCCGGACGTGGTTGTTCGAATGTCGGAACTTTTCAATCTGGGATTTCTGTTGGGCACATCCTTTGACCACTGCCACGCCCTGAACATTTTCCACGACGTCTCGCACCATCTGATCCATCCGTTCCCTCGTTTCCAAGTACATCGGACGGATCATTCGCGAAAAACGAATGGCGAGTGTCCACAAAAGTGGGGTCGTTGCCAGACAGGCGAAGGTCAACATGACGTGAATGCTGGCCATATACGCCGTGAAGATAACCAGAGACAAAAACACGATGATCATTTCGACCATCACGCCATCGACGAAGGTGCGCACAGCGTAAACATCTCCGGCCACGCGATTGATGAGAGAACTACTGTTGTGCCGGTCAAAGTAAGAGAAACCCAACCATTGGAGTTTTTCAAAAACGCGCACTCGCAAATCGACAATGATGGTCTGCGCCAAACGAGAAGCCGATAAAGTCGCCCACAGGCGCAGGGCGGCGTGTAGTATTGCGAGTCCTAACACGGCAGTCGCAATCGTTGCCAGGATGGCCATATCGCTCAATGATGCGGGTGGGTGAATGCCGAACAGCCAAGTCGGCTCGTTGGCCGCGGGATCCAGACGAAATCGAATGAAGTCGATTCCTATTCCGCTGAAACCGAGGATGGCCAGACCGATTCCAACGAGTAGCAACTGCTGCACCAGTACCAACAGGCAGCGGGAGCGGTATTCCCACACGAGTCCCAACAGGCGCCGCATCAGGAGCCGTGTCGAGGTGGATTCAGAATGACGGCAACCGTCATCTGCAGTGTTAGGTGAGCTCGGCGTGGACAACGTGAAGAAATCTCATCTCTTCCACCGAAATCAAATGATTTTTCGGTGATACGGCGGTCAGATGAGCATGCTGTCTCAGTCTGCCGGTCAGGAAACGACCACTACAATTCCGTGTGAGGTGAAGCATTACCAAGCCCACATTATGCCGTGTCGAAAACCGGGGCGAAAGGTCAAGTTGCAACTTTTCTACTTCACAAAACTACTCAAGCAGTGCAGACAGAAGGCGCCATCCACAAAACCCTGTCTCCGGACAGTTGGTCGTAAGCGGTCAATGGGGGACGTGTGTAACCTGCGCCATTGAGTTGCTGGCCCATCTCGGCCTCGTACGTTTCAATCCCTTGATATGGATGACCGATTGCCGTCGTACTGCATCAGCGAGCATTTTGCAGTCTCCCGGTGCCCATCTCAAACTGAGTGATGCACCTGGTCCGTTTGAGACGACCGTTTCAAAGACTAACGTTTCGCAAAACCGGTTCGCGATGAGTTTCGCAATCCATTTTCGAAAATCAATCGCACCGCCTGGAACCCAATATTTTTCTTCTTCCCGCCGGCAACGGTCCCGACGCTGCATCCGGTTGCCCGTTTTGGTGCTCCCGGCGGCCAACACTTCAAGGTTTTAGAGTCGTGTTATCAAACCGGGTGGATTCGCGGCAGAAACACGTTCAACTCCGTTCGGCGCCAACCAAACTTCCAGAAGCCTATCTATCCCAGCAACGCTAGCAACGTCGACAGAGTTTGAAGCTCGTGAAAAGCTCACCGCCCGGTCATCCAAAACCATCAAACACTCGGAGAAAAGGGTCTGTCGGAAAATGGGGCAGCTGGCAAAAACTGCCGATCTTGCGGATTCTCTCGATTGCGGGGATTGCGCAGACGATAAATGACGATGGGACAGCACCGCTGGCCGCAGCTAGTGTCGATGGCCAGAATTTGACCTATGGATGTACCTCTCATGGAAGTGACAAGACTCATGCTCCGATTCCGTTTTCCGGTCGTGTTGCCAGTTTTACTTTTGTCCTGGACAAGTGGTTGTCATTGTGGACCTTCCTTGACCGGATGCGGCTCTCTGCTGGAAAGTGGGGTGGCCTGCGGCGAAGGTGAAGGCACCTGCACGGAATGCGCCGCCGAGGGTGGTGAATGTGGATTGTTTCACGGCAGGCTGCTGTCAAATTGCTGGAACGGGCCGGATTGTGGTGAGGTTTATTTTTGCTCCTGGAAGAGCGATCCTCCCGACTACTGTGATCCTTGCAACCGCTGTGGCCAGTGGGCCGAAACCAGTTGCTGCCGCACAAATTTCTGGAAGGACCTGGTCTACAACCCAGTCGCTACTATTTTTGGTGGACGCCCCGGTCCATACAATGAGGCCAGCTGCTGTGGATGTTTCCCGGACAACCCTGACGGTCGTAGCAATGCCCGCTGCGAAGATACAAATTGCACATGCAACCGTACGGGCGATTTCTGCGACTCGGACTCACCTCCGATTCAGAATGATGTAGAGATTGACGGGCCACCGGAGCCAAGCGAAGACCTTTTGCCCCACCCCGTCCCGCTAGAACCCGACGCGTCAGACGGGCTGGGCCGAGACCTTCTCCCGCAGCCTGTGCCAGTGGAACTCGACGCGCCAGACGGGCTGGACCAGGACCTTCTCCCGCAGGCTGTGCTAGTGGAACCCGACGTGCCAGACGAGCTGGATCAAGACCTGTTCCCGCAGCCCGTGGAAAATGAACAGATCGAGGATGGTCGCAGTCTTTTTCGACCCCTGATATCGGGCCTGCTGGGTGGCTAAGCGAAGCAACAAATTCCAACCAGGTTGCTCAAGGTCCACTGTGGTACGGTCAGCTTACGAAACCACAATGTTTCAGGATCCGACAACACGGGCAACCGGCAGGCGCTAGTTGATTTGTTCGTTGGTCTACCTTGCGCTGTCGACCCTCGCCGTCTAGAATGGGTGCTTTGTCCTGGGACGAACGGAATGCAGCATGAAAATTGCTTATCTCGATTGTATCAGCGGAATCAGCGGTGACATGACGCTCGGCGCGTTAGTCGACGTTGGTGTCGATTTGGAAGTGGTGCAAGCTGGAATTGATTCCTTGGGTCTTCCCAGTTGTCAGCTCGTTGCCGAAGAAGTCAAACGACACGGGTTCCGGGCAACCAAAGTGACGGTCCAGCACGAGCCGGAACACGCCCACCGGCACTTGCATCACATCACCGAGATGATCGACTCCGGTACGTTGAGCACATCTCAAAAGGATTTGGCCAAACGGATTTTCACTCGACTTGGCGAAGCGGAAGCCAAGGTTCACGGGACCACCATTCGCAAAGTTCATTTTCACGAGGTGGGAGCGGTCGATTCGATCGCTGACATCGTTGGATCGGCCATTGCGTGGGACATGTTGAATCTGCAACAGATTCACTGTTCCGCCATCCCCACGGGCCACGGTCAGATCCAAATTGCTCACGGACGTTGTAGCCTGCCCGCACCCGCCACGGCAGAATTACTGACGGGTATTCCATTGGCTGCTTCTGACATCGAGGCAGAACTCACCACTCCCACGGGAGCCGCTATTGTTGCCACACTGGTTGATCAGTTCGGCCATATGCCGTCGATGACTATTGAAGCAATCGGGTGTGGTGCAGGCGACCGGGACTTGGAACAACAGGGAAATGTACTCCGCCTGATTCTGGGACACACCCAAGAGCAATCCGCCAGTGACGTCGTCTGGGTCCTGGAAACCAACCTGGATGATCTTGCGGGTGAAGTCATCGGGCACACTTGTACGTTATTGCTGGAAGCCGGAGCACTGGATGTCTTCAGCACACCAATTCAGATGAAGAAAAGTCGGCCCGGTGTCATGATCTCGGTGTTGTGCGGTGCGGAACAGATCGCCGGTCTGGAGCAAATCTTGTTTCGAGAAACAACAACCTTGGGAATTCGACGTCAGCAAGTAACTCGCAGTAAACTTCCACGGCAATCTCAGACCGTGGATACCGCCTGGGGAGAGGTAGCCGGAAAGCTTGTGCACCACCCCGATGGACACACGGTGTTCGCCCCGGAATTCGAGGCGTGCAAGCAACTCGCCACCCAACACGCCGTTCCGCTCCGAGAAATCATGGACGCGGCCCGCCGAGCGCACGGACTTGGTTGAAATCCATGCGGCTGGCAAAACCCTTTGATCTGTGCGGTTCAGACACACGGCACCCGGCGATGCTTCCCGGTGCGGAGGCTGCGGCGATTCGATCCGCAACACGATTGTCTCACATTTACGAACCCGGCCCCAATGACATTTTATGCTGTCAGCCATTGATGGGGAAATCTTGTCTTTCCAACTTTTGTAGTTGCGGGGAAAATAAGCGGAGGTCGCACCCCCGGAAGCGATCCAATACCTGCTTACAAGGCCGCTCGAATCGCACCCCTGAACGAATCCGTCAACAACAGCCGGGTCGATTTCCTCTTCGACCACTGTCACGGGCCTGTTCGTTTTCGCGCACTGCACAACCGCACGCAGACTGTATACTATGTCCCAGGCTTCAAGTAAGATGGTGGAAACTTCCCATATCACGAAAGGCCCACAACGCACCATGGCGAGCCATCGTGAAGGTCGCTCCCACGGCAAAGCTTGTCATCTGAAGCAGGATTTGGAACAGTCGTTTTCGGACAACAAATAAAGTCAGCATGAATCCGGATCAGCAGCATGCAAACTTGTTTTCTTCGGCGGTGCGCGTGTTTTGCCAGTGTGATTGGACTTCTGTCAGTCATCTGCTACGGAGATGATGGGAGTCGGACGAACGTCCGAACCCCCAAAACCATTTCCAACTCGATCGGTATGAAACTGGCGCAGATCCCGTCCGGTGAGTTTTATATGGGTTCATCCGACTCGGATCCCGGTGCCCGCGACGACGAGAAACCACGACACTCCGTTCGTATCACCAAACCGTTCTTGATGGGCGTGTATGAAGTGACGCAACAGGAATTCGAAACCGTGATGGGTTTCAATCCCAGCTTCTTTTCGAATGCGGGAATTCTGAAAGATTCGCTGGCGCCGTTTGACTGTGCGCGGTTTCCCGTCGACGGTCTCACGTGGTTTCAGGCCATGGACTTCTGTCGCCAGCTGTCAGGATCACCCCAGGAAAAAAAGGCGGGGCGTGTCTATCGCCTGCCCACGGAAGCGGAGTGGGAACACGCCTGCCGGGCCACGACCAACACCTTGTTCCATGGGGGCGATTCGTTGTCTTCGGCGGAAGCAAACTTCAATGGAAAATATCCCTTCGGAGACGCCCCGCAGGGAGCCTTTCTCAACCGGACGACAACCGTCGGATCGTACACTCCCAATCACTTCGGGCTGTACGACATGCACGGGAATCTGAGCGAGTGGTGCCTCGATCATTTCCATCGGGACTACTATAAGGACTCGCCGGCGCTGGATCCACCCGGCCCGTCTCGGCAGACATCACGCGTGATTCGTGGTGGTAACTGGTACAGCGATGCTCGAGACTGTCGTAGTGCTTTCCGGTACGCGGATATTCCCGAAGGCGTTTTTTACGCCCTGGGTTTTCGTGTCGCTTGTGAACTCGGGGGGCCCAAGGCTGACCCTTTACCGGCGTTGGCTGAGGTCCCAAATTCGACAGACAAACAAGCCACCACCAGCGCGGAGACACTGCTGTCGGAACAACCCGACCTGACAGTGGGCGAAGACTGGCCACACTGGCGCGGACCGCGTGGAGATGGAACGTGGCGGGCACCGAAGTTGGCAAATTCCTGGAATGAAGCAGGTTTACAACGTGTCTGGCAACACAACATTGGTGGTGGGTATGGAGGTATCGCCGTGGCGGGAGAGCGCGTGTACGTCATGGACCGTCAACAGGATCCGGTGGAAACAGAACGCATTCTGTGCTTCGACGGTGTGAACGGAACGCCCCTCTGGTCCCACTCGTACCCTGTAGACTACAGCAACGTCAGTTACGGAAACGGTCCCCGCAGCACGCCCACGATCTATCGCGGCCTCGTCTACACCCTCGGCGCTGTGGGACATTTGTACTGCCTCGATGCTGACAACGGACGTGTCATCTGGTCGAAAGATTTAGTCGCGGACTGCCGCGCACAAGTGCCCATTTGGGGACTCAGCGCTTCGCCTTTGATTTTCCAGGACGTGGTCATTGTTCACCCAGGGGCTCAACCCAACGGGTGTTACGTTGCTTTCGATCTGAACAACGGCAGGGAACGCTGGCGATGTCTGCGTGACGCTGCAGCCTACGCGACGCCACTGCTGATCCACGTGGATGCCAACCCCCAATTGGTCTGCTGGACACCGAGTAACATCCACGGAGTCGATCCGCGTGTCGGAGAACCCCTCTGGAGCGTTCCCTTCGAGGTAACCAATGGGACGTCAGTTGCGGATCCGATCTTTCACCACAACCTGGCCCTGGTAACCAGTTACTACGATGGAGCGAAAGCAATTCAGCTGGGCAGTGCATCCGGGGAGGCCCTGGAGATGTGGCACGATCACCGGAATTTGCGCGGACTGATGTCGCAACCGATCTGTCGCGACGGATACGTCTACCTGCTGGACAAACGCCATGGTTTGACCTGTTTCAAGTTGGCGACCGGCGAAAAATTGTGGGACGACGACAATCGGCTGACGCCGAAGGGGCGCAATCCCCACGCCAGCTTGTCCTGGATCAACGATGGCAATCGGGCTATTGCGCTCAATTCAGACGGTGAATTGATTCTGATCCAACTCCACCCCGGTGGTTACTCTGAAGAGGCGCGTTCGCAGATCATCGGACCGACTTGGGCACACCCGGCCTTTGCCGGAAATTGTGTCTACGCGCGCAGCGACACGGAAATCGTGTGCGCTCTGTTGCCGTGTGAAGAATAGCGTCGCGGAACGGCCGGTGATCGCCCGGTTAAAAGCGACAGTCCTGGAGAATCGCAGCGGAAAATGAAGCGTGCGGCACCACATGTGGTGACAGTGGCGCAACCGCCTTCCGTCTTACTCGTTCTTCAGTTTCCTTTCTGCGGCGTAGAGTCCCGCCAACGTCTTCAGATCGATATGCAACGCACGTTCGACAAGCCATTCCAGCAACCCGTCAAGCGGGACCAAATGGATCTCAATCGCCTCGTTTTCAACGCCCCCACCGGGCCCAACCTTTTCCAAATCCTGTGCCAGAAACAACGCGATCAACTCGTCGGTTAGCCCTGGCGAGGTGCATCCCATCACCAATTCGCTCCAACGATGGGCAATGTAACCGGTTTCTTCCAATAATTCCCGCCTGGCCGCTTCGACCAGCGATTCATTCTCTTCACCGGGGATGTCTCCGGTCAGACCGGCGGGTAATTCGAGCACCTTCCGGTCGACCGGCGGGCGGTACTGTTCTACAAGAATCACTCTCTGATCATCAGTCACCGCGACGATAGCGACTGCGGGTTTATCTGTATTGCGTGTGGCGTACTCCCAATTGCCTCTGACAGCCACCGAGACGTGGCGGCCGCTCCACGCCGTTTGCGATTCATTCCGCTGGGACATCATGGCCTCCGGACAGTTGTCCTTTTGACGTGATTTCAAATTCGTCCTGGTGAACTACCTCACTTCAACACCGCGCGAGCGCATTTCGTCAACTGCCCGCTGACAATCTCCCAGGTTAAGTTCCACTCCGCGGATCCCCTTGCTAAGCAGCACCGTACGGAACCCCAGATCAACCGCGTCCAGTGCTGTAAATTTTACACAGTAATCCGTCGCTAAACCGACCAGATGCACTTCGTCAACCTGCTGGCTGCGAAGGTACGAGCCGAGTTCCGTCTCTTTGCGACGGGCGTTGTCAAAAAATCCACTGTAGCTGTCAATCAACGGATCCGTTCCCTTGCGAATCACTCGCTGAATCGCTTCCTGGTTCAGCTGGGCTGAAAACTCTGCACCCCGCGATCCCTGCACACAATGCTCGGGCCACAAAATCTGGTCGAGACCTGCCAGCTGGACCTGTTGGCCGACTTCCATTCCAGGATGCTGGCCGGCAAAGGATTGATGGTCCGCCGGGTGCCAATCTTGCGTCGCCACGACGAGTTCATACTGCGACAGCAACGCGTTGGCCACAGGCAAGATCTCGTCACCCTGTTGCACAGCCAGTGCTCCGCCCGGCAGGAAATCGTTTTGAATATCTATGAGTAAAAGTGATTTCATCACAGTTCTCCGTAAATCTCTGGCGGGATACCAGGCAGGTCTGCAAAAACAATCGGCAGGCCCCTGCCTCCGGGTTGTTCATTTCCAGGTGGACGATCGCGATGGATGCGACCGTTCCCCGTTCGCCACAGCCAGCGGGGACGTAACGCGCGGCGGGGTCAAATCTCGAATTGAAATCCTTTTTTTGCCAGTCGTTCG
The DNA here is from genome assembly GCA_002726515.1 of Planctomycetaceae bacterium. Lineage (GTDB taxonomy): Bacteria > Planctomycetota > Planctomycetia > Pirellulales > Pirellulaceae. The sequence goes on from PBTE01000199.1 coordinate 23,221, forward strand.
TACTTCCGCCGGTCAAACCGATAGAACTGGGCCGCTCGATGGGCAACGTCTTTCTCGATTTCGTTGAGCGCCACCACGAATTCCATACTCAATACTTTTTTGCGAAAGTTGCGTTTATCAAGTTTGCGGTCCAGGATTACCTCGTAAACATGCTGCAACTGGCGCAAGGAGAATTTGTCCGGTAATAACTCAAAACCAATCGGCTGGTAACGCACTTTACCGCGAAGTCTTTCATAAGCCATGCTGAGGATACTGTCGTGATAGAGCACCATTTCAGGAGGTTCCTGGATCGGAAACCAGGCCGTGTCGCCCGTCTCCGGCCGTGTTTGCACAATCCGTCCCGCCAGGTTGACCAGGGCATAGTAAGCTACGCTCACCACTCTTTCACAACCGTCTGGCTCCAAACCTCCAAACGTATAAAGCTGCTCCAAAAAAACATCGGTCAGGCCTGTACCCGCCCGCAATTCCCGGCGGGCCGCCTCCCCCAGGGTTTCATCGACTCGCACCCATCCACCAGGCAGCGCCCACGGATTTCCCAAACTTTCCGAGTCGTGGCGAACCAGCATCACTTGTATTTGTTCCCTTGCCAGCGCAAATGCGACGATGTCGACAGTGAGCGCAGGTCGCGGAAATTCGTAGGTATATGGCATGGATCAACTCTGTCCGGCAGCCTGAATCATTTCCTCTCGTCGTTCGTGCAATCCGATATCCATGCCGACAAGATATGAATCAGGATTGTTGAACCGTTGCACCGCGGGAGATAGTTGTTGGAGTTGCTGGCAGACTCGTTGTCGAGCCGTTGCGAGGTCCGTGACAGGCCCGGCGAGCCCGCCACCGCGCAGCACCGGCTGCAACAAATCCGTAAACCTGGCGGGGCTGGTGATTTTTTCGAGGTGCCTGGTGTCTTTCAGGTCGACTACGATTCCTCTTGCATCGGGTTCATGTGTATCATCGAATATCATGTCCCCCACGTAGCCTCGCTCGTCGATGAAACGGCGGACTTGAAGCGTGCCCGGGATGGTCGTCTTCACGCCCTGCTCAGAGACTTTGATCTTGGGCTGCCAGCTACCGTCGCTATGGCGGATGGCGCCCATTTTGTAGACCCCTCCCAAAGCGGGCTGGCTGTAAGCGGTCGCCAGCCTGGTACCGACACCCCACACTGAAATCGCCGCATCCTGCCGTTTGAGGCTTTCGATTGCCCGCTCGTCCAGGTCATTTGACGCAACGATGACGGCATCCGGAAAACCGGCTTCGTCCAAAATTTTACGTGCCTCAATACTCAAGTGTGCCAAGTCCCCCGAGTCAAGGCGGATACCGACCATCTTATGACCACGCTCACGAAGCTGCCGGCCGACGGCGACAGCCCGCTGCACCCCTTCCAGGGTGTCATACGTGTCGACAAGAAAAACACAATTGTTGGGCATGACTTGTGCATAACTTTCAAACGCTTGCACTTCAGAATCGAAAGACATGATCCAACTGTGTGCGTGAGTGCCACGCACCGGGATGCCGTACAGCTTGCCGGCTAAAACGTTGGAAGTCGCAGCACAACCGCCGATATAGGCAGCGCGGCTGGCCGCCAGCCCACCATCGATCCCCTGCGCTCGGCGTAGTCCAAATTCGAGCACGGGCTCTCCTCCGGTCGCGCTGCAAATTCTCACAGCTTGGGTGGCAATCAACGTCTGAAAATTGATCATGTTCAGCAGGGGAGTCTCCAACAACTGGCATTGCAGAATCGGACCGCGGACCCGTAACAACGGTTCCTGCCCGAAAGCGACCGTCCCTTCGGGCATGGCATCGATATCAACTGTGAGGCGCAAATTTTTCAGGTGATCGAGAAACTCGCGGTCGAACAAAGGTCGATCGTCATTTCCCGTCAGAGATTCCAGATAAGCGATATCTGTGTCTTCGAAACGATAAGCGTCCAGAAACTCCAGCACCGTCCCCAGCCCTGCCGTGACAGCGTAACCACCTGCGAAAGGCGGCTTTCGAAAGAAGAGGTGGAAAACCGCCTCCTGCTCAGCGCGTCCCAGCTTCCAGTAGCCGTAAGCCATCGTCAGTTGGTACAAATCCGTGAGCAGTGCCAGCGGAGACCGATACAGTTCACTGAGCATGGCAAGTTCCTCTCCTTCTTAGTGTGTATTATACACTATTTCAAACCGCGTCAATTCGGCAGCCCGTCAGGCTGGATTCGAAGCGACCACACCCCTTTTGAATCGGCCGACGACCGGCGCCGCGCGAAATCTCTGCTCGGCTTGAATGAATCGAGTCCGCCGGGTACCGTGACCGGGAACACAAAACATCCGGGCAACATCCTATCTTCCCTTGAATTTTGTGCTTCACCAGCTGATCAATCAAAACAAGTGTGGAACCAGGGGAAAGCTGCCAGCTCGACCGCATGACTTCAGGAATCTTGGACCTGCCTGAAATTCAAGCTCTCGCGTCGCAACGCGGATTGATCCGCATCCCGCAAGAGATTGACGTACCGCTGACGCCACGCGTACGTCAGTTGATCGATACGGCCGAGTTTCGACGACTCTCGCGCATCAGTCAGTTGGGGCTGGTCAATCTCGTCTACCCGGCAGCACACCACACACGATTTGAACACAGCATGGGTGTTTACCGCCTGGCCTTGCTCTACTTACGACACCTTGCCTGCGATGAAAGATTTTCTCAAGCCGTCTCGCCCGCCCAGGCCGAGCTGCTCGTTGTTGCTGCTCTGTTACATGACCTGGGACACTGGCCTTTCTGCCATCCAATCGAGGATATGCGATTACCTTCGGTTCCCAATCATGAATTGTTTGCCAACAGTTTCCTCCTGGAGGGCGAAATCGCCGATGCACTGCGAGACGACTGGGGAATTCAACCACGCGATGTGGTGTCCCTTCTGTCCGAAAAACCTCGCGACGCTTCGGCCCGAATTTTGAGTAGTATTCTCTCAGGACCGATCGACGTCGACAAAATGGACTACCTTTACCGGGATAGTCTGCATGCCGGCGTACCTTACGGGATGAACTTCGATCATCAGCGGCTGATCAGCAGCCTGACTTTGAATCAAGCCGGCAATGCGCTGGCAATTACCGAAAAAGGACGTACCGCCGCGGAAATGATGGTTTTCGCCCGCTATGTGATGTTCAGTGAAGTCTATTGGCACCACGCGGTCCGCTCGGGGACAGCGATGCTTCAGCGGGCGTTCTTTTTTCTGCACGGCAATCTGGATTTGGATCGACTCTTCCGGTTAAGTGAGCAGCCGGTCATTGACCAGTTGTTGGAAGTTGCTGGAGCAGGACCCGCTGGAGATTTACTGTCGGGCCTGTTTGGTGAAACCCGCCGACTCTACAAGCGGGTGGCCCAGTTCAGCCTGTTTCAAGATGAGCCAATCTATCAGAGTTTGGCAGGTAGGCCTTATCCCTGGTTAGTCGCCTGCGGGGACGCCCTGGCCGAACAGCTGAGTAAATACCTGTCGCGGCGTGTTGCTCCCTACCAAATCCTGATCGACGCTCCCCCCGTAAAACGCGAGATTGAATTCAAAATCGAGGTTTATTTCCCCAAGGAAGATCAATTCCGAAGTCTTGGCGAAGTCTCACCCGTTGTAGAGACGCTGGCCCGAAAACAATTCGATGATTACGTGAAAAGAGTTCGCGTCCTCGCGCATCCAGAAATCGCCGAACTCTGCCGCTCGCTGGAGAACTTGAACGGGCTTCTGGTCACAGCAATCAAGCAAACAGTTGGTGCATGAATCCGGTAAATAGATGAGAGATCGCTTCGTCGTTGCCTCTTGCTGAAATGACACACGTGCCGGCTCAACCACGTTCGTCAACGGGCGCAGCCAGTCACCAGAACGACTGGCGAAAGAAGGAGGTCCGTAAGAATTGGTCCGCACTCAGTTCCGTGTGTCCGCTGTTTTTTTCCCCGGTCCGCGTCCGAAAAACCCGTTCTGATTCTCCGAGATTGGTTCCCCGTTCTTCCCTCGTCATACCTCAGACTAGGACACAATTCGTATTCCCAACTCTTCGAGTTGCTTGGGACCAACCTTGCCAGGAGCGTCGGTCATCAAGTCCGTGGCTCGCTGAGTTTTGGGAAAGGCGATACAGTCCCGGATGTTTTCTCGCTTGCCGAACAACATGACCCAGCGATCGATTCCCAGGGCAATGCCTCCATGCGGGGGAGCTCCGTACTGCAGCGCATCGAGTAGGAAACCAAATCGTTCCTGAGAAGCAGCTTCGTCCAGCCCCAGAAGTTTAAACACTTTTTTCTGAATTTCATTGTCATGAATTCGAATCGTTCCTCCCCCGGCTTCCGAACCATTGATCACCAGGTCATAAGCTTGTGCACGACACTGCCCCGGATTGCTATCCAGTAAATCGAGGTCTTCCGGCCGAGGGGCCGTAAAAGGATGATGCATTGCAGCCCATTGTTGTTCATCTTCATCAAACGCAAACATGGGGAACTCCACCACCCAGGAAAAATGCATGGTGTCGGGGTCGTAGAGTTTCAACTCCGCACCCAAGCGTCGTCGCAAACCGTAGAGCGCCTTGCAAGTTACTTCCCAAACGTCTGCCACAAATAGCAACAGGTCACCCGGTTGGGCCTGCAGTCGATCGGAGAATTGCTGCAGAAGTGCCGCATCGAAGTTCTTGGCAATCGGCGAAAAAAGTGTGCCGTCATCCTCGACGCGAAACCAGGCCAGTCCCTTGGCGCCAAAATCGTTTTGCACGAACTCAGTCAACTCATCAATGTTTTTACGTGAATAGTGCTTCCCTCCTCCCGGAGCATTCATCCCACGGACTTTGCCACCTGAGTCCGCAACTCCGCGGAAAACGCGAAACTCGGATTGCGCTGCCAGGTCCGTACAATCGACTAACTCCATTCCAAACCGCAGATCGGGCGCATCGTGACCAAAACGCTCCATGGCTTCGTCATACGTCATTCGCGGAAGGGGTAATGTTACTTCCAGGCCCAAAATTTCCCGGGCCACTTTTACCACCAAACTATCGATCACTGATATCACGTCCTCAGCGTCAACGAATGCCATTTCCATATCAAGCTGCGTAAACTCCGGTTGTCGATCCGCCCGAAGATCTTCGTCACGGAAGCAGCGTGCGACTTGCACGTAACGATCGTACCCCGCCATCATCAAAATCTGCTTGTACAACTGCGGTGATTGTGGCAACGCGTAGACCGCACCCCGGTGAATGCGACTGGGGACAAGGTAGTCGCGGGCACCCTCCGGTGTGCTGCGCCCGAGAACCGGCGTCTCGACGTCGATGAATCCATGCTCTTCAAAATGATCTCGCATCTTTTTGACAATCTGGCTTCGCAAGAACAACGTCTTTTGCATCTCGGGTCGCCGCAGATCAAGATAACGGTGCTTGAGCCGCAGATCTTCTCCGGGTAATTCTGTCTGGCTGGGAGAAACAACGGGAGTCAAACTCGAGTTGAGAATCTGCAGTTGAGAGCAACGCACTTCAATCGCACCGGTGGGCAATTTGTCATTCACGGTCCCTTCGGGACGATGGGCTACTTTGCCGGTGGCCGAGATCACGAACTCTGCCCGCAGAGCGCGAGAAGCGTTTAGCACAGACTCGCCGCTTTCCGGACCGAAAACGACCTGAGTTTTTCCGTAGCGATCCCGCAGATCAACAAATAACCCTCCACCGTGATCTCGATAGCTGTCGACCCAACCACAAAGCGTCACCTCTTGGTCGATGCATTCCGCGCGGAGTTCACCACAAGTATGTGTCCTGAGCAAATCTATATCCTCACTTCAGATTTCAGTTGCTGCTTCTCCAACCATGACCGGGAACACTGAATTGTAATAGAGTTTTTTGAAATTTATAGCGGAGAGCGACCGAAAAGAACCTGATGCCCCGTCCTTTGTCCCGAAACTTCCAGGGAACCCGCCCACAAGTGCAACAGAAGTCGCCAGGACCCGCTATGCGGCCAATTTCTACCTGTCGCGAAACTTCCTAGCATCCCTCAAACCGCATCTCAAAACCACTGGGGAGAACCGAGAGACTCCTATCCCGGAATTTTTTGCCGACTTCACATGCAATCAGGCTGACGCTTTGTGGTGGCAGTAACCCCGAGAAACGGGACAAAGTCCCCCCTCAAGTCTGCCAAGCAGGTTTAGAAACTTGCCCGAGTCATTCAGGTTGGGATATTCTTTATTTCACCAGACAATTTCTGGCACGAATCTTTTTCCTAAGTTGCTCCTCCTAACTGGACGATCTCCTTCGCCACACAGATTGGATCAATCTGTCCGGCAAGGGCGTGCGTTCGGCACTCCGAAAGACTGCGGAACCAGGTGACCTGATGTTTCGCAAAACGGTGGGTTCTGGTCTTCACCAACTCGATGGTTTGCTCCAGGTTTCGTAAACCTTCCAGATATTCCACCACTTCTCGATACCCTACGGCTTGCTGCGCTGTACGGCTTAATGGACCATATTTCGCCAGCAACTGCTGCACCTCCTCGACAATTCCTTGTTCAAAAATGTCATGGACACGCTCATCAATCCGTTGGTGTAACACATGCCTGGGCCATTCCAGCACAAAAACACGACAAGCATCGGCCGGATGACCATTTTCGAACTCCACCTGTTGGTGGCTGATGGGCTGGCCCGTCAATTTATGAACTTCCAGTGCACGAATGATTCGTTTCGTGTCATTGGGATGAATCTTTGAGGCTGAAAGGGGATCGATTTGTTGTAACCGCTTGTGCAGTGCTGCCTGTCCCGTTTGTTCCAGTTCTTGCTTCACCTGTTGACGAAATCCCCAATCGGGTGCCGGTCCGGCAGACATGCCCCGCAGCAAAGCTTTCAAGTACAGCGGAGTGCCGCCTACAAAAAGCACTGCTTTACCGCGGGCGTGCAATTTGGCAACCGTAGATTCGGCCGCAGCAAGATACTCGGCGATACTGAATTCCCGGTTGGGATCCATCACGTCTACCAAATGATGGGGAACACGCTGGCGGTCTTGTTCCGTCGGTTTGGCGGTCCCAATGTCCATTCCTCGATAAACGGCCATCGAATCGAGAGAAATAATCTCTGCGTTGATCCGAGCAGCCAGGGGAGTGGCGATGGAAGTCTTACCGCTGGCAGTGGGACCTGTCAAAAACCAGCAATTTAAGAATAAAGACGAAGACATAAGCAGAACAACCGATTGTCGAAGAACAAAGAAGAACTTAGGATTGCAGACTCCGAGAACCGTGACAAACTCTTTTGGATTCTGGCTGGAACCAATGGCTCTGGAAAGGGGTTCATTCCGTGACGACCCACAAGGCGGTACTCCAGGAACTTATGGAGACGATCGAGGGACGAAAGAAAAACCCTTCGAGTAAGTCGTATACCACTCGACTCCTGGAGGGTGGTGTGGACACTATCGGAGCCAAAATTCTGGAAGAGGCAGGCGAGTTGGTCGAGGCGGCCAGAGAAGAAGGCGAGGCAGGCCGCACACATTTGGTCCACGAAGCGGCCGATTTGGCCTACCACATGTTGGTTCTATTGGGATATTGTGACCTCACTCTGGGAGACGTAGAAGCTGAATTGGCTCGTCGTTTCGGGACTTCCGGACTTCAGGAAAAGGCAAGCCGATCAGACCCCCCCGCAGGCGGAGAGAAAAACGGCTAAACTTTCACAAGATTGCCGAAACGACCAGTTTTTCAGAACCCGGAGCCGCAGAACTGTCTGCGGAAATCTTAAGAATAATATCGTTATCACGGCTCACTAAGTAGACAAGATTTCATCAACCCATGAGTAACCTACGTTTGGGCGTTCCCAGCAAAGGGCGTCTGTCGGATCAAGCAATTGACCTTCTCAAGCAGGCTGGCCTGAGCTTCCGGCGACAGGACCGATCGCTTTTCGCACGCGTGCGCGAGATTCCGGTCGACATCACTTTTCTGCGGACAGATGATATTCCTGTCCTCTGTGCAGAAGGTGCCATTGACATGGGAATCACGGGCAGCGACCTGGTCGATGAAAGTGGAGCAGTGGTGGAGACGCGCTTGCGGCTTGGAGTAGGAAAATGTCGCCTGGCCGTGTGTGTGCCCGAAGAGAGTGCTTTCCAAAACGGGGCTGACTTGGACGGGCGTCGCATCGCCACAAGTTTTACACGAATTACTCAGGAATATTTAAGGAAACACAACGGTCAGGCACACTTGGTACCCCTGGCAGGATCGGTCGAAATCATGATTTCACTGGGAGTGGCCGATGCGATCGTCGATCTCGTAGAAACCGGCAGTACTCTCGCCGCCAACCGTTTACGAATCATGGACGAGATTGACCAGTATGAAACGATTCTAATCCAAAATCCCGAGCGGCGTCACAGTGAGTTGGCCGACCGAGTCGTGAGGCGGCTGGAAGGGGTCGTTATTGCCAGAGCCTATTCGCTGTTGGAATACAATGTTCCGCGCGACAAACTCCCGGAGGCCGAAAAGATCACCCCGGGTTTCAATTCACCGACCGTGAGTTCCCTGGAGGATGCGGGCTGGTGTGCTGTTAAAGTCATGGTGCCTCACCAGGAAGTGATCCGCGTCATGGAAAAATTAGAAGTCCTCGGAGCTCACGCTATCCTGGAAACAAAGATTGCCAACTGCAGGCTGTGACCGGCCCAAGTCAGTCTCCCCCGTCCAACCCGCAAATGATATACTCGTCCCCTCGTCTGCCGATTCAGCAATGGCCGGAAGTGACAGTCCGGCCCGCACAACACTCATCAGAAGGACGTTCTCGATGGATAAAGAACTGACCGACCGAGCCGAAACGATTCGTCAACGTCTACTCCAATTGAGGGACTCTCTTTGACTACGCTGCCAGGAAACAACAGATCACCGAGATTGAAAACAAAATGGCAGTTCCTGGATTCTGGGACAATCATGAGACCGCCCAGGAGTCTGTCGGTCAGTTAAAGTCACTTCACGCAATCGTCAAACCGCTGGAAGAATCTGAGCTTGGTATCCAAGATCTGGCGGCCATGATCGAGATGGCCGCGGAGGATGAGTCGTTTGCGCAAGAAGTTCCCCAGGAAGTCGAACGCCTGGAATCCGTCATCGATGATCTGGAGTTAAAATCGCTACTGGGTGGTCCTCACGATGGAGCCGGTGTGATTTTGACCATCAACGCACGGGACGGCGGCACCGACGCCAACGACTGGGCCGACATGCTGCTGCGGATGTATGCCCAGTGGGCGCAGAAAAACGACTATTCTGTGGAACTGCTCGACCGGAACGAAAATGACGAGGCCGGTATCAACAGTGCGACCATCATCATCCGTGGACCGATGGCATACGGCTATCTTAAAGGGGAGATGGGAATGCATCGCCTGGTACGCATCAGTCCATTCAATTCCGAAGGAAAACGTCAGACCAGTTTTGCCGCCGTTGATATTTCACCGGAGATTCCAGACAGCTTTGACATCCACATCGAAGAAAAAGATGTGCGCGAAGATACGTTTCGCGCCAGCGGTGCGGGCGGACAGCACGTCAACAAGACAAGCAGCGCTATTCGACTGACTCACCTTCCAACCGGGACCGCCGTCTCCTGTCAGAATGAAAGAAGCCAACACAAGAACCGTGCCACCGCCTGGAAAATGCTGCGGGCAAAGATGGCTCAGATCGAAGAAGAAAAACGTGAAGCCGAACAGGTACAAAAATATAAAGACCAGGCCCGGGTCGGATTTGGAGCTCAGATACGTAACTATTTCCTGCACCCGGACCAACGGGTCAAAGACGCACGGACTGGCCATTCGGTCGGTAATTTTCATCAGGTGCTCGATGGAAATATCAGCAGTTTCCTGGATGCCTTTCTTCGCTGGCGCATGAAGGATGACAAATAGCCTTCAAGTTCTTGATGATCAACTACAGGGCCTGCGTATCAACTTCCATTGGCACCAGGACCGTTTTGCTCATTCCATCGGCTTCGCGAATGAAGAACGTTTCGTTCCCCTGCTCGCCTCGCACGAAGGGTCAAAAACCGATCCATGGCCCCACAGTCCTCCGTTGCAAGACCTGTCGGAATTACCAAGTGCGTCTGGGCAACGTTCAATTCTACTGGTGGGCCGGGCGGGCAGGAGTCATTGGTCTGCCAGTGTCGAAACCAGTCTTTCGCCGCTGGCAATCCATCTGGATATCGCCTGCCGTCTTTACGAAATCCCGCAGATCTTGTGCAGCAGCTACCGCACCATGACTGTTCCCGTGATCTCCTCGGCCGGTCAAGTCGCGGTCGAAATAGATGGACACACTGCGTGGCTGCAAGCGGACCTCCTCCCCGGCGCCCAATCGCGGTGGGAGATCACCGCGGAAGGATGTGCCCTTCGTACGATGCCCATCAGTCCAGATACCCCGCAGACGGTGCGATGGAAATACCGGGTCACGGTCGCGAATTCTCCCTAACCGCTTTGGCGGACGGCGCCTCGAATTTTTACGGGTTACACACCGCGCACATCTAGACAGAAGACGTAGCTCCTGTCAGGTCCTGAAGGGAGTGCAAGAGACGCGACCGTGATCTCTGCTTACCCGCGAAAAACGGGCCCCTTCTGAGTCCGGGTTCCCAACGCCGCCCATTTGCTGAAGGAACCGCCCCGGGTAAAACCCGTCGCTAAAATGTCGCCTTGGTAGTTTGAACCGGCGTGGTGATTCCTTGACGTCAACCCTCGACAGGAATATCCTGTCGAGGGTGGTCAATCAGCATTCAAAGCAGTTACCTTCCGGAAATTCATCATGTCCAATATCAATCCTTTGTCCCGTCGACTTTTTGTACAAGGAACTGCTGGCTTGGTAGCCACGTCTCCTCTGCGAACTTTCGCCGCTCGGTCTGGCAACGCCAGTCTCCAAGGCCGAATCTACAAAACTCTAAAGATCGGAATGGTCTCGATGCCCGGCTCCCTGACTGACAAATTTCGGGCAGTGAAGGCTGCGGGCTTTGCTGGCATTGAACTCAATGCTCCGGGCATGGATGTGAAAGAAACCCGACAGGCAATCGCTGAAACGGGCCTGGTCGTCGATGGTACGGTTTGCGAGTCCCATTGGAGAATTCGTCACACCAGTCCGGATGATGCCGAGCGAGCACAGGCCCTGAAAGACCTGAAAACCGCCATTCGGGAGACCCATGCCGTGGGTGGACATACGGTCCTGCTTGTGGTTGGCAAGGGCGTTGACGGTTCGGAAGAAGAGATCTGGAAACGTTCGATCGAAAACATTTCAAAAGCGATCCCGCTGGCGGCAAAACTCGGAATCTACATCGCGGTCGAGAACGTGTGGAACCAGTTTCTCTACGACCACGACGGAGGATCGGATCAAACGGCGGGTCAATTTGTGAAGTACGTCGACCAATTTAACTCGCCCTGGGTCGGCATGCAATTTGACATTGGCAACCACTGGAAATATGGCAACACGGGTGATTGGATTCGACAACTGGATCAACGAATCGTTAAGTTGGATTTGAAGGGATTTTCACGCGAGCGGAATAAATTTTCCAAGATCGGCGAGGGCGATATCGACTGGGCCGACGTGCGGCGGGCCCTGGGAGAAATCGGCTTTGTGGGCTGGGCGGCGGCCGAAGTTAAAGGAGGAGGCCCTGAACGACTGCAGGAAATTTCAGCCAACATGGATCGGGTGTTTGGTTTATCGGGCTGAACATCGGCTCAGCGATGGCGGGCCTCGCTTCCATGCCGCCGTGTAGCTGGCAAATCAACGTTAAACCTATCACAACGAACAAAGACAAATGGCGCCTACCAGACGCCATTCAGCAATCTTCCCTGGACCAGGAATGACCAATCATGGACACCCAACCAACCAATAGCCGGGAGAGCCTGGCAACCGCAAACAGGGTTTCAGTAGACTGGGGCGCACTTTCCGGCGTTGAACGGATCCGCCACCTGGAGTTAGAAGGCTACGTCGTTATTCCCGACTTGATTTCAACCGATCAACTCGCTGCCATTGGTCAGGAGCTGGCCCAATTACCCACCAAGTCGGTGGATTACAGTCCCCACCAGGGGGGCGCCAATGATGTCCATTGGACCGACTCGCCCGAATCGATCAGGATGATCGCTTTGCCACCCATGGTCGAGTTTCTCCAACAACTCTTCGGCGATGAACTGATTTGTACTTCTGTTTGTTACGCGTGTTCCCAACCCGGCCACCCGGGCATTGCGATTCACACTGACTCCCAGCCCTACGGTTCACAAATCTTTGGTCTCCAGGCAAGTTCACCCTGCCTGGTTCGAGTTCTCTACTATCTGGATGAACTGACACCACTTTGCAGTCCCTTCAAAGCCATACCCCGATCTCACTTGTCGTTGCACTCCGATGCCATTCCCTACAAACGCTACTTGTCCCACAAAGACGAGGTGATGGTCACCTGCAAGGCGGGCTCCGCAGCGGTTATCAACCAGAAATTCTTCCATGGAAATTATCCCAACTACAGTGATCATGACCGCCGAATGTTAGCCATCGCTTATCGGCCCGCGTGGGCCGGCCCCACCGCCGAAGTCGAGGAATGGGATCCCCGCAAAGTGGCCAAATTACCAGCCGAGATTCAACCTTTCTTTCAAAGCTTGAACACGCGACGGATCGAATTTGACGTACCCAACCGACCGGATGGCATGCTCCGTTCAGCAGCCGGCATTAATCCTGGTCGCTGGGAAAAACAAGCTTGAGCAGTTCCGTCAGACATCAGTTCACCAAGTCACTACCTCTTTCATCTGAATTCAGGTTGACATGCCAGATCTTCATCGGGTTTTAGTCGTGGGTGTGGGGTCGATTGGTGAACGCCACACGCGCTGTTTTTTGACAACCAACCGTGCCGAAATCTCAATCTGCGAAATCTCGGACACGCTGCGACACGATATTGCCAACCGCTATCAGGTCACCGCCGCCTACCCCGACCTCGATGCGGCCCTCACGAAAACTTACGACGCAGTCGTGATTGCCAGCCCCGCCCATACACACATCCCGATTGCAATTCAGTGTGCCCGGCACAACATCCATTTGCTGATTGAGAAGCCCCTCAGTACCAGCCTGCAGGACATCGGAGAGCTGAAAGAAATCGTCTCCCAACAAAAACTGATCGCGGCGGTGGCCTACAGTTTGCGGAGTCTTCGCGAAATCCAGGCACTCAAAGAACTTTTAGTGTCTGGCCGATTCGGAAAACCACTGAACGTCTATTTTGTTAGCGGACAGCCATTCCCGCACTTTCGGCCAGCCTATCGAGACGTCTATTACGCCGACCGAAAGACGGGTGGCGGAGCCATCCAGGATGCGCTCACGCACATGATCAACAGTGTCGAATGGCTGATTGGACCGACTGACCGACTTGTGGCAGATGCCGAACACTTGAAATTAGAGGGTGTCACCGTGGAAGACACCGTGAACCTCATCGCCCGGCACGGACTGGTCATGGTTTCATACTCGTTGAACCAGCATCAAGCGCCGAACGATGGCAGCCTCACGATGGTTTGTGAGTCTGGCACCATTCGTTTCGAAGCCCATCGTTCCCGGATTGGTTGGGTGACGGAGCCCGCTGGACCGTGGGAATTTCAACAATTCGAACCAGAAGAACGGGATGCCATTTACATTCGGCAGGCCAATCGTTTCCTGGATACCCTGGAGGGGAATTCCGAGCCAATCTGCTCATTAGAAGAAGGCGAGCAGACCTTACGAGTCAATCTGGCAGCATTACGATCCGTTGAAAATGGCAGTTGGCAGACGGTGAATGAATCCGGGGCCGGGTGACCAGCATTGTTTTCATCAAGTACTTTTCTTCATAGAAAGATCAATACGTCATGAGCGAGGACCACCAGGCAACGTGCGTCACACTTGGATTGTCCCCAAGTTTTGGATTCGGTGACCGGATTGGTTTGGCCACGCCCGGCCATGTCGAATCGATGAAACGTTCAGGAAATGGAATCGAACCAATTTTCCCACAGCAATCGATTCGCGAAATGACGCGCACGCAGAGATCGGCCCAACAGGTCATGGACGACGCACTGGGTGGGGCCAGAATGTCCGGTTGGTCGGGTCCCATCGGCGCCGATGCCGACCATCTGAAAACCCCTGAAGATGTCAACGACACGGCCGATGCCGGTTTTACTTTCTTCACGATTGACCCGTCCGAACAGGTCGATCAACAAGCGGATGATTATGACGAGGCGACCCTGCGTGGCAAGTTCGCGGCAGCCCGGGAACAGGCTCCCTGGTTTGATACCTATCTGGGACGTGCGGTCGATTTGCCAACGGGTACCAAGATCGACCTGAACGAAGAAGCGTGCATGCGGGCTGCAGTAAAATATGGCGCCGCAATTCACCGGACACAACAACTCGGAGACCATATTCTCCGGGTCAATGAAACGATTGGTCGAGACTACGAAATCGAATTATCGGTTGACGAAACGGATCAACCCACGACCCTGGCCGAACATTACATCATTGCTGACCAGTGTCTGCAGGGGGGCATGAAGCTGGTCAGCCTTGCTCCGCGATTCATCGGAGACTTGGAGAAGGGTGTCGATTACAAGGGTGACGTGCAGGCGCTCGAAAAATCTCTCAATGATCACGCGGCAGTCGCCGAACTGCTTGGTCCCTACAAGCTGAGTCTGCATTCCGGTTCGGACAAACTTTCGATGTACCCCGCGCTCGCCCGGGCCACCCGGGGCCGCTTCCACGTCAAGACGGCAGGCACAAGTTACCTGGAGGCGATCCGGGTTGTAGCTCGACATGACGAGCCGCTTTTCCGCCGTATTATCGATTTCGCCCGCGACCGATATGACACTGACAAAGCCACCTATCACGTGTCGGCCACCCTGCAGGCCGTTCCTCCGACAAGCGAGTTGGCCAATGCCATGCGATTGGAACAGGTCTATCTGGAACGCTGGGAAGATGTGCCTCAGGGGCGCGGCTTCAGCGAACCTGGCAGGCAAATTCTGCATTGTACGTTCGGTTCGGTACTTACCGACACGGACCTTGGACCGGCAGTGCAGTCGGTACTCTTAGCACATCCCGAGACATATACCGAAGTTCTCGCCGATCACTTCAGTCGACATTTGGATGCACTCGCGGCAGGCATGTGATGCGGCTGACCTTTTCGACGCATCGGTGTTTTCCATTTTCCGCCTTCATCCAGATCTGTACTCAGAAAGACCAACATGACAAACAACTTGTTCAATCTTGAAAATGAAACGGCGGTCGTTATCGGAGGCACCGGTGTATTGGGTGGCAGTATGGCGATGGCGCTGGCGGATGCAGGAGCCAGGGTGGCCGTTCTTGGGCGCAACGAGGAACGTGGCCGACAGCGTGTCGACGAAATTGAATCCGCCGGGGGGATGGCCATGTTCCAGGCAGTCGACGCTCTGGATCGCGATTCGCTCGTCGGAGCGAGAGAGGTCATCCGAGAAAAGTTCGGCCCGGTCAGCGTACTGGTCAACGCTGCCGGTGGCAATCGTCCCGACGCCACCTTGCCGCCAGGCAGCGACTTCTGCCAGTTGCCCCTGGACGCCTGGAAAAGCGTGTTTGATCTCAATCTGGTCGGTGGTGTTCTGTTGCCTTGCCAGGTGTTTGGCGAGCAGATGGTGGCCGCCAACCAGGGCAGTATTATCAACATTGCATCAATGTCGGGAATGATTCCCCTTTCCCGCGTGGTAGCCTATTCGGCGGCAAAGTCGGCCGTCATCAACCTGACACAGTTTTTGGCCCGTGAATGGGCGACCCAGGGTGTCCGCGTGAATGCCATCAGCCCGGGCTTCTTTCCTGCTGACCAGAACCGCGCCCTGCTGTTCAACGACGATGGAACCTATTCTGAACGTGGCAGCCAGATCATCGGCCATACCGCCATGGGTCGCTTCGGCGAACCGGCCGAATTGTCCGGAGCAACCATCTGGCTGGCTGCCTCCAGGGCATCGTCTTTTGTGACGGGGCAGAATATTGTCGTGGACGGCGGATTCTCATCAATCACGATCTAGCCGGCAGACATTGCGCACCGGTGCATCCCAAAGCCTTGCAGGTGCGACGGACTGGCCACGAATTTTAACAACCCCAGCGGCGCCGCGGTTGCACTGCCTCGCAAAACCTTTGAATTTCCGTTTTTGCGTGCGGATCCCAGGTACAGCAAATTGCCGGCAATCAGCGCTGCAGGACCCAGTCAACGGCCGCACGATCACGCTCTGCAGCGTCCCCGGACCATAACTCGACCTGTTCCAACGCACCGGCGGCCTGATAGGCGGCAGCGATGCTGGCAGGTAGTGAATCCTCTTCGCCCGCCAGCCAAACCGGAAGGGGTGCGGCCAGAGCCAGCGTGGTCGGCAGGTCCCCGTACTTGGCGGCACCCGGCAGAAAGTCCGGATCGCGGATGTCGAGCAACTGTCCAAAACGAAAACCTTGCGTATCAATAGCAGCCGCATCAATTGAGTTCCCCGCCAGTGCACAGGCAGCGGCCGCCCAATGACCCGCTCCACGTAATCCCAGCAAGGCGGTTCGCTGTGGCATTTCCTGGCGAGACCGGATCATCGCCAACGCCGTCAAAACGTCGTGGACCCGTTGGGCAAACACCGGGTGATTGTAACCGAACGTGTAAGCCGCAGCTTCGCGTAAAATTTCCAGTTGGCGGGGATTCTTGATTTCCAACGTGAATTCAACCTGACGCGTCTGTTCGAACGCCTTCTGTTCCACCAGGAATTCACCCTGACAGAACAAATCGACCCCCAGCACGGCGGCTCCAGCTTCCAGAAGTTGCTGGACGGAGGATCTTAACTTCCCATCGCAACCCCACAAGCCCGCCTTGCCTTGCGCATCCAGCCAAACAGTCGTCTGACCGTTCCAGTTGGCAGGAGACAAATAAGTGAAGGGCAACTCTTCTCCGTGGGGCCGATTCCGCAGAACACCTGATTCCATCCGGTATCCGTCGCGCTGTTGCTGGTCGGTAACTTGCGTTTCCAGATCGCTGCTCGCAGGAACACCGCGGCCCAGCAGCACCTTCCATGCTTCCCCCACGACTTCTCTGTACCTGGCCAGGGAACTGGAGTCATGGGGCGCCAGTCCGTCCAGCTGTTTTTTTGAGTCCTCGTGCCACCACTGCAACACGTTGCGTTCCGCCTCGGCGCCAGCGGCTGGCTGCGGATGTTGATCATCCCAGACACTCATTTCCGCGCAGGTCAAACGCTGATAGTCTCTTTCTTCGATCGGTTCGGTCAGGCCGATCTTAAGGTGACGATTGAACCATCGATACATGGCGTGTCGACTGACAGAATTATAATTATGTTTAAACTCCGTCCGATCCACGAGTTCAACGTTGTCGCGAGCCCCCATCATTTCGTAATGCTGACGAAGTTCCGGAAATCCCTGTTCGCCCAAATCAATGGTCCAATCGTCCGCAGAAGAAAGGAGCAGCGGTTTGGGAGCAAACAGAGCGGTGATCTCGATGTTACCCGTACCAATCCGCAACCCGCATGCATTCTCACAGGTACAGCCCCCCTGCATCCCGGTCGAAGGCATCACGGCCGGAAAACAGACGGCCAGCCGCGGGTCCAGGGCTCCGGTAATCAGTGTTTGAGTTCCTCCGCCACTGGCTCCGGTCATCGCCAGCCGGTCCGGGTCGACATCGGGCAACTCGCTGATGAAATCGAGGGCCCGGATACAATTGTAGGTCTGCAAACCCATCACACTTTGAGCGTGGGCTTCCGCCTGCGCGCTGTACAGTCCCCAATTTTTGAGCGTGTTCATTTCGGACAACTGTTTTGCAAACAAATGCGCCAAGTCCAGCGACAACTGCGCGCTGTCCGCGTAGCCGATCATGTCGTAGTGAAACACCACACACCCCATCCGCGCAAGTTGCACACAACGGGCTTGCAACGGGCTGCGGCCACCCTCGAAAAATTGCTCGGCTCCCTGCTCGAATTCCTTGCGTATTTCTACCTCCGTTTTTTCGTGAAAGCGGCCGCCGGGCCAGTGCCCATGAGGAGACAGGACTCCCGGATGATTCCCCACACTCTCCTGAGGTCGATAGAGATTGCCTGTCACGAAGAAACCAGGCATGGATTCAAAGTACACCTTCTCCACCAGATAATCCGCTCGATCAACCCGACCGTGAATGACCGCGTTCAGCGGCGTTTTGGTAGGCATCGGCCACAGGCCCAACGACACCAGCAGACGACGACGGACTTGTTGGGCGCGCTGTTGCCACTGGTCAAGCGATACCGGCGGATTGAAAGGAAAATGGCCATCCAGATGGTTCAGCGCTTCAAGTCGCCGATCTCCGGGCAGTTCACCACGCAGAGCGAGGGGAGGATTTGTCATGGCAGAACCTGGGGGAACTGGGAAGATACTTCGTTTCTATTTCGCGGAGTCGTGTGCTGCCGACGCTCTGTCGTTTTGAATCCGCCCTCTTTAAACACCTTCCGGATGACGGACGATCGGCTGCGGACTGCAGGCTCTTATTCCGACTTGGCCTCAGGGCCGATAAAGTCACGCGGCAGTGTTACCCAAATGTGCAGGACGAACAAGAGGACAATGATCAGAGCGACCCCACTTAAACCCGTGAAGGCGCTACCGTAGTTGTCGATGTACCCCTGGTCTTTGAGCGCTCCAATAAACGGTGACGCAAGTGAAGGGAAGGAGCTAAAGACATTCAACAGGCCGAGGGATGTCGAACGGGCTGCGGGATCGATGACCTCAAACGTGGTCGTCCAGAGGTTGGTATTGTAGACGCCAAGGGCCAGACCAAAGAAGACCATCGCGGTGGCAATCAACCATTCGGACTCGCTCGTTCCGATGATCAGAAGCGCTGGGATCCAGGCGACCATTGCGATTGCGCAGGTCGCGACGCGTCCGCCCCGCCAACGACGTGACCATCGATCCGCCACGACACCTCCCAGCAACAGGCCAACTATCGAGGAAATCTGAATCCAGACCGTGGAAAAACGTCCCGCATCCCCCAGGGTCATGTCGAAAGTGTCATGAAAATATTTGGCCAGCCAGCCGCTTCGAGCGGTCATCACCAGAGCGAACAGTAGGAAGATGATAGCCAGGATCCAAAATGAAGGCACACGCAGTACCGAGTGGAGCGTCTTCCAAAAGCCGTGGGAACCTTCTTCGCTACTCAAGCTTTTTCCTTGGCTGCGTTCGGTCCGTTCCGGCTCACGTAGAAACAGGGTCAAGATCACTATCAGCCCAGCGCCGATCAGGCTAAAGGCGAGCATCGCGGTCCGCCAACCGGCCAGGTCACCGACCAGGGGAAGCGTCCAAGAGGGCGCTTCTGCAATGGACCCTCCTGCCCAGCCGGCCGCAATGACAGCAGCGGTTTGGGACATCAAGTAGATGGCGACGGCCGTGGAGCGAATCTTGGGAGAAAAGCAGTCGGCCATGATGCCCCCAATGGCAGGTACGCTGGCCGCTTGTGCAAAACCGAGGCACGCGCGTAATACCAGGAGTTGGCGAAAGCTATCCGCCCAGGCCATGGCACCGAGGGCCAAAACACTAGCGGTTAGACTGTAAATCAGAATGTTACGGCGCCGAAAACGGTCGCTGAGGTAACCCATGAAAAACTGTGAAAATCCGTAAGGGAAGATGAACGCCGGCATCAGCCATCCCTGTTGAACCTCTGACAAACCGAGTGTTTCCTTGAGTGGCGGCAGAACAAAGAAGATCATCTCTCGGTGCAAGAACAGTGTGAAATAATTCAGCGAAACCAGCAGCAAGATAAACCATCGATCCGATGGATCGGACGGTTCGTTCAACTTTGAATTTGATTCAATCATGGAGTTGTGCGGCGATGGAATGCCGATCCTAGCAAGGGATTCGAAATCACAAGGGGACGCATACCTGGGGTTGTGGCTCGTACTGAATATCGACCGCCACCCCTCCGTTGAGAACAGAATGGCGAGCAGCTTCCGTGACAAGTTCGTTCATCCAACTGTTAGCGGGCGTGGCAATTAAACCTTTGGCGTCAATCGCTTCGATAGCGCCTTGCCGCCCACTTAACGCCGCCTCGGAGTCTTCTTCGCCGCCGGCCCGATTGACCCGGATCGCAGCCTGAACCAGCGCTTCAATCGACTCATAACCGTAACCGACTGGCTTGAGACCATCACCCATCCACGGCACCAGCTTAAGATAGTCCGGATTGACATAGCGAAACAGTGCCCCATCCCCCGCTGGTTTTACAAAACCATACTCAACACCGCGAAACTGGTCGTTGTGTTTGATCACAGCACCCCGTTTCCCGTCGTCACAGAACAGGGTGATACCCTGATCATTCGTTCCCGCCCCGTCATCGGGGTAACCCAGACCGTTGATCACGTTCAATACGCCCCCATTCTCGAAAATCACCCGACCTGTGGCCCACAGGAAGCCCTCGTTACCGTTGGGGAACGTACCTTTGATGCCAATCACCGAAACATTGACAGGCCGCAAGCCGGTGATGAAGTTGACCTGATCCACATAATGGCAACCCACGTAAGTGAAAGCATCGTAGGCGTCGCAGGTAAACCAGTTCTGGAAGTTTGAATGGCGGTAGTACCAGGACTCTATCATCCGTGCTTCGCCCATACGGAATTCACCATAGCGTCCATCCCGGTATTCGCGCCGGGCCAGCAGCGCCCTGCGGTCAAACCGTTTGTGGTACTCGATTCCCACGAACAACCCCTTCTCCCGCGCAAGCTGTTCGATTTCGACCGCATGCTGACACGTTTGAACCAAAGGCTTGACACAGAGGACATGTTGGTTGGCCTGAAGTGCATAACGCGCCATGTCGTAGTGCAGAGCATCGGGTGTCGCTAAAAACACAACCTGCCGCGGTTCCATGCGATCAATCACCTGGCGATATCCGTCGGGGTCTTTCGCGTCCGGATTTCGGGTGTAGTCGGGCACCGGTTGAAAACTGTGTCCGGGAAAAGCAGAGCGTATCCCTTCGGCTTCGGCCAGGGCACGCACGGTGCCTGCTGTCCGCGAACAAACGGTAAGGTCTCGCACCAACCCCAAACGCTGCAGGTGATAGAGCGAAGGCAGTAACTGGTCGTGGCAGATCATACCGCCCCCTACCAGTGTCACATCGACGGGAGTCCCGTGGTCCGGTGATGTCATGTCGTGGCACCCACTACGCGAGAACCCATCACGTCATGCAGGGTCTCTTTGATGCCGCCCGGTCCATAGAGCCCATCATCGATGGCCTCGCGCGTGATACTCAGTGGTGGGCAAAACTTGTTGGCCCCATATCCCTTGCCGACGGGCGCAAACAGGAGGTTGCCCCGCTGAAAACACTTTTCGCAGAACTCGAATGCGGCCTGGGGATCGGGCGTCAGTGATTGCCTGTTGTCGAAGAACAGCAGGGCCGCCACCAGCCCCACACCGCCAACTTCGACCCGTTCATTATATGGAGCGGCAATTTCTTGCAGGGCTCCCAGCAGGTATTCGCCCGTGGCGGCCGCATTCTGAATCATTCCTTCCTCAAGAATCGCCTCCAGGCTCGCCAACGCCGCGACGCTCGGCAGGGGGCTTCCCGTGTGAGTGCTTGTCATCTCACCCGGTCCATAGAGATCCATGTAACGTTCGCTGCCGATTACAGCCGAAAGAGGCAACGAACTGGAAATCCCCTTCCCGCAGGGAACCAGGTCGGGCACGATACCATAGTGCTCGAAGGCAAACAATTTGCCCGTACGACCAAACCCGGCTTGCACTTCATCGAAAATCAGGGCAGCGTCATGTTCATCACACCAGGCCCGCAGCGCCTGGGCATAATCTACCGGCATGAGCTTGGCCTCACGTCCTTGAAACGTTTCAGCCATCACACCCGCCACGTCGCCGGGCGCCACGCCGGCTTCGGCCAGTGAATCGGTGAACGAAGAAAAACTCGGATCCTTCGTATCGATGCTGCTGGGGAACGGAACTTGGATGAAACTCGGGTTAGGGTCAAGCCACTCGGCGGATCCCCCGGCCAGCTGCGCACCGTAGGTTCTGCCGTGGAAACCACCGGCATAGGTCACAATGACACGTTTCTTTGGATTGCTGCGGATACCTCGCGTCCGCGCCAGTTTGATGCAGACTTCGGTGGCTTCGGAACCCGTGGTAAGCAGAAAGACCCGGCTCAACGGATCGGGCGCCACTTCGACAAGTTTGGCCGCCAGGCTGGCGCGCGCCTGATGCGCAAAAACATAAGTCATCAAGGGCTTGGAAGACGCAAGGTGTTCTTGCAAAGCTTGCATGATGCGAGGATGGTTATGTCCCGCGTTTCCAACGAGCACCCCGGAACTCCAGTCGATCCACTGGTTACCGTATCCATCCCGTACGAGAAAGCCTTCCGCTTGATTCCAGATCAATGGTGGCTGTCCGCGCATTGAACGCGCTTCCGAGTGACGCAACTGTTCGAAGATGGGTAGCGATTCGGCTACCGGCAAATCGGTGCAGATCGTACGGAAGACCGTCTCGATAGGATCCGTTGCGCACGGTTCAAGAGAAAACTCTGTCGCTGCCATGGAAGGGTTCCTGTTTGTCCTGGGTTGTGCAACTCGAAAGGCGGATGTCGGAGCGACATCAAATTGGATCTGGTGCCTCGAATGCCGGCAAAAATTCGATTATAATGGCCTGTTTGACCCAGGCAACCGCAGAACGCCCGGACACGCAGTGATGTAGGCAAGATCGCAGGGAGGGAAAGTATCCGGACATCCGGCTGAGACTCGAAAATCTTCAGGGTCATGCTGGGCCTGTCCAGCCATCATTTACCAGGGTCCTCAACGTGTACTTCCAACATTGATCTGCCAGGCTCCCATCTGTCGAAAATTGATTCCCGTTTGAAAGCACCGGCACTCTTGATGTTTGTCGTGTGGCCACCTTATCGCCGAAACTTTACACCACATCGTTCGCTCATCCAAATCTCATGAAAATTGCCGCTATCGTGACCTGCCTTCGACGTCGTTCCCACGCACATGTGGTGCTCGAGAACTTTCTGGAACCCTACCTGTTCAACGGCCGCAAGATCCAGCCGGATTGTCAGGTCGTTTCCATGTACGCCGACCAGTTACCCCCCAAACGAGGAATGGCTCGGGAGGTTGCCAAACGATATGGCATCCGCATGTACCCGACGATCGCTCAGGCACTCCGCCACGGTGCACGTCGATTGAACGTTGACGCTGTCCTGCTGATTGGCGAGCACGGAACGTACCGCCGTAACCGGCTGGGACAGAAACGTTATCCCCGCAAACGTTTTTTTGATGAAATCGTGGCCGTCATGCGCGCCAGTGGCCGGACGGTTCCAATCTTCAACGACAAACATCTAAGCTACCGCTGGGACTGGGCACGGGAGATGTATGACACGAGTTGCGAGCTGGGCATTCCGTTCATGGCTGGTAGCTCCGTAACACTTGCTCAGCGACGTCCGCCTCTGGAACTTCCGTCCGGTGCGAAGATCGCGGAAGCCGTTGCAGTTCATGGAGGGCCAGTCGAGTCGTATGACTTCCATGCGATGGAACTGCTTCAATCGTTTGTTGAATCACGTGCGGGAGGGGAAACCGGCGTTGTGAGTGTCGAGTACCTGGAAGGCAACCGGTTGCTGAAAGGTGACTGGTCGCCGTCTCTGGCCCATGCAGCCCTGGCGGCTGAACTCGGCAGGGCCCCCAAATCACTGAACCAAATTCCTGGCGAGCCAAAGGTCCCTGCCCGTGGCGCAATCATCCGTTACGCTGACGGGTTCAAGGCGACCATGTTGACCGTCGGACAGAATGACATGCGTTGGAGTTTTGCCTGTCGCCTACAGGGTGAGCGCCGCCCGCGAGCTACGAACTTGTACGTCGGGCCATGGGACAATCGCAACCTTTTTAAAGCACTTTGCCATGCCATCCAGCATCATTTTCGCACCGGGCGAGCACCCTATCCGGTGGAGCGGACGCTGTTGAGCACCGGATTGACACAGGCACTCATGCAGGCCCGCCAACAACCGGGTATCCCCGTACAAACACCCCATCTAGAATTTCCGTACAAGGCCCGCAGCTTTCGTGCGATGCGCGAAATGGGTGCCACGTGGGACATCATTACCGAAGACATCCCCGAACCTCGTGGAATGGATTCCTTTTGCGGTTGAGTGCGGTGTGTTCGCACAATCCTTCGTGGCGGTTTCGAGAACGATTTCCACGCCCTCTGCAAGCGGGCAATCAAGCGACCCGGCTGACAAATCAGTGCAGCACTTTGTGAAAGCGTTCTCTCACCGTCTTCTCGTGGTATCTGCCAATCGCCAGCGTCCTTGACCAAAAGAGTTGCAAGATGAGAATCTGTCGGGGATTGCCGATGGGTGTCAGACCGTCGGAATGATGCTCAGAGAGCGTCCAGATGCTGGAAATTCTCCGGCGAAAGATCGTGAATTCCCTGGGAAAAAGTTGGCGAATTCTTCAGAAACCGTAACCTGTCCAGACCACACATGCCTTACTCCTTGCCACCGAGGCGCGAAACGGCTATACTAAGGCTTCGAGAATTAGTCTCGTCGTATGCGTATCATATTTCATTCCTGTGTTTCCCTCATCGGAGATTTTCTCGTGTCGAAGCAAGAGAAGCGTCCCGGTTTTACGTTGGTCGAACTTCTTGTTGTGATGATGATCATCGCAATCCTCATTGCGCTGTTGTTGCCCGCGGTGCAACTGGCACGGGAAGCGGCCCGTCGCATGCAGTGTGCCAACAACATCAAGCAACATGGAATAGCAGTTCACAACTTCGCTTCTCGCAGCGCCAACAGGTTTCCACCACTTGCAAAAATGACTCCGCAGATAACGCAAAGCTTCTGGCATATCTTGCTACCGTTTATCGAGCAACAGGACCTTTACGACTTGACGTATACTCGCGTCGTCACTGCATCAGTTGCTGAAAGTGGCGGACCAGCTGTCTTTTTGCTGAAAGACTGGAATTATAATGGCCAACGCAGTCCAGGTTCTATTAAAGGAAAGTTTTTTGATAAATTCGGAAAGATAGCTGCCTACCAATGTCCGGCCGATCCTGGAATTCGGCGGAGAAAATGGTCAGAAAAATACGCCAGCTACGCGGCGAATTATCTAGTCCTGGGAACAGAGGGAGGCGGGTCCTCTGGCCGGTGGGAACAATTCGATTCAAACCCAATTTGTTACTGGGGGTGCGATAAGGATGAAAGTTGGTCCAGCGGATACAACCTGGGTACGATTCCCGACGGCACCGCGTTCACCCTCATGTCCGGTGAATATGCACGCTCTGGCACCGTTGATTGGAACATGCCTGCCCTGGCAGCGCCTCATGAATGGGCAGCCATGTTTGCGTTTAACCTGTTCGAGTGGCCTTCGATGCCACCGTACAACGGAGTCGGATGGTGGAGGGAACAGGCAGGCTATGCGCAGTGGCCCCCAACCACAAACGAGAGCCCTGGCCTCTTCCGTCCCAGTACGCCTCACAACGTCTGGCAGGGAGTCCTGGCGGATGGACATGTTCGAGCCATCTCGTTGGACATTAACCAGACTGTATGGTCGAATCTCATCCATCCGGCCGATGGAAATGTGGTGGCTAAGTACTAGCAGCCTCAGGAGGCGAAAAGGACTGGGCACCGGAAGTAGATCTAGATCGCGTCACCTCGGCAGGCAGACGCGTCGTGTCGGTGCCTCTCGACCTTCGAACCGTTGCCAGTTTCGCCTTGGTCACTGACTGGTGACCTCAAGCCTGACTTCCCCCGTGGGAAGATCAACCGTCAAGGGAGTCGTCTCCGGGCGGCTGTAAATCTCTGCCACCCCGGATTCCGTCATCTCAGGTCCCGTAGGGCTTGCATCTGCAACTTTGACAACAATCACTTTATATCGTCCAGCCGGAAGTCCTGCCTTACCCCCGGTGGGAACAATCAAAAATCGACCCTCGTCGTCGCTCGCCGCCAGGACAGCGATTTCGTCCGATCCCTCCGGCATAAACATTATTTGGGCATTGCCGATAGCAGCCCCGTCGAGTGTGATAACTCCCGGTATGGAAAAGGGTTGTTTTTCACATCCCGCAAACAGCACCGGCATCAGTAACAGCCAAGCAAATCGTCGTTGGAAAAAAGCCATCATGTCAAAATTTCCTGTTGCAAAACATTCTTGGTTAAAGTCTGTGGAACCCCGACGGGACTACAACCGGTGAATTTTACAAGCTGATTCACTGCCCTGCCAGCGGGTATGCGGTTCTCTGTTTGAAACTTGCCAGCTTTGCTGAAAAGACTGCTATTTCACTTTGTGGGGTGTGTATTCAACCCCATCTCGCTTCCGCAAAACGGTTGCCGAATCGATGGTGTCCAGTCCTGCGTCCGGGCCAAAAGATTGCGGGTTGATTCGCGTCAGCTTGGCCAACACCTCGTGACCTTCCACCAGCCGACCAAACACAGTGTGCCGGCCGTTGAGATGGGGTGTCGGCAGGAAGGTGATAAAGAACTGCGACCCTCCTGTATCGGGTCCGCTGTGCGCCATGCTTAAAGATCCTCGAAAATGCTTGCGGTGGCCTGACTTGTCACACTCGCAATAGATTTCATACCCTGGGCCACCCGTTCCGTCACCCTGGGGGCATCCACCTTGGGCCATGAAACCTGCAAGAACGCGGTGAAATTTCAACCCGTTGTAAAACCCGCTTTCGACCAGGCTGATAAAATTTCCGACGCTTTCGGGAGCCTCATTCTCAAAGAGTTCGACAATCATTGGTCCTTTCGACGTCAACAACTCCACGCGGGGTAAATCGTCAGCTGCCAGTTCGGCTTCACGTAGCTTTTCCTCGACAGCCCAGTGCTGTTTGTAGGTGGCAATTTCAGCGACGAGCGAATTGGCTTGAACGTCGAGAACGCCCGCGACTTTTGCTTCTGAAAAGTGCTTTTCAGCTTGGTCGAAGTGGTTCGTGCAAAAGGCAGCGATACCCGCCCAATTCGGCAGTACCCGTTCATCACACCCATTTTCCGACAACAGCCGGGCCAATTCAAACGCAGATTCGTAATCATCACGTTTGACATCGTCGCGAACCATGCTCACCAGCAGGCGACTGATAGCTCGATCTTCATTGGGTGACTCCCGATAAACGGCAACAGCCGCTTCTCGAAGGTGGGGTGCCAGTTTCTCAGTCTCTTCCAAAAGTTCCTCATACTGCTTACGGATCTTTTCCGCCGCTTCGTCTTCGGCGCTGGAGTACGCATCGCGTAAATCGCGCAGCTGACCCAACAAGCCTTTCCAGTCCTGGAACACCCGATCGAATACCTCCGCAGGAGTGGAAGCGGTCAGCTGGGGCGTTTCTGTCTCCTGAGCCAGTACGTTTTCGGAAAATTCGAGAAATAACCCTACGCAAAGTATACTGATCATCACGCGAAAATGCATATGACGACTCCTTTTTTGTGATAAGGGTGGGTGTATGGAGGAATGGCCCATCATGTTAACGTGTAGGATCACATCGGTGTAGAACCGGGCCTCTGGTTTTTTACGAAGGTTCAGCGGGTTTTGATCGCGGCTTCCCATGAAAAGAAAATCGTCAAGAGAAAATGCAAAAGCGGACCGACTGCCGCGGGGGCGCACCCGTCATTCTACTGTTACTGAATTAAAGATCATCGGGGGAAAATTTCGCGGCAGCAAGCTGAACTATGCGGGCGATCAGCGAGTCCGCCCCATGAAACACCGGGTCCGAGAAGCAATCTTCAATCTTCTGGGCACGGAGGTTGAGAACAAGCATATTTTTGACCTATTTGCTGGAACCGGCGCCCTCGGGCTGGAGGCCCTCAGCCGGGGTGCGGCGCAAGCAACCTTTATCGAGCGACACTTCCCGACCGCCCGGGTGATTCAAAAAAATGTCGACCAATTGGATGTGGGCCAATCCACGGAAATTATCAGGGCAGACACTTTTTTTTGGGTCGAGCATCGGTTGGAAGCTACTGATTCGCCGTGGATGGTTTTCTGTTGTCCACCATATGACTTTTACGTCCAGCGACAATCCCAGGTGTTGTCCTTGGTCCAGACGATGATGGAGCGGGCCGTCGATCAAAGTGTCGTCTGTGTTGAATCTGACGAGCGATTCAACTTCGGCCTTCTGCCCGAGCCCGATTCCTGGGACGTGCGGAATTATGCTCCTGCAGTGGTGGGAATCTGGCGCAAAGAGATTGCTGGGGCTTGAGACTTGACGGCATTTGCAGCTCCGTCACCCTGCGAAATTTCCAGACTTCAGCATACTTTTTTGCTGAGCGTCAAGTCGGTCAAGTCGCCGATCCGAAAACACCTTACAAGCGCATCCCTTTCGCCCGATGCTAGCTTCACAATGATCCACATGTCGTTGAATTTCGACGTGCTGCCAAAGGTTACGCTGATGAAGTCAAACAACTGGTGGAAACTTTGTCCTTTTCTCGTACTTTGGTCCCTTGGATGCGGAACGCATTACGCTGAGTTGGACACCCAACGGGCGAAGTACTTGCTGGCTGACGAACCTCCGGGTGCCGTGGGAGTGCTTGACCTGCGCGAATCCATCTCCGGGGACCAACAAGTCGTGCTGGTGGGACAAATCGGCGGTATTGCAGACCCCTGGTCGCGCGGACAAGCGAGTTTCGTCATCATGGATCCGGTCTCCCTGATGGAAGGAGAGGGACACTCCGAAAACTGCGCCTGCCCCTTCTGTCGCCAGTCCGCCGAGGAAACAGAAGGACTGGCGCTCGTGCAATTTTTGGACGACAGCGGAGAAGTGCTCTCTGTTGACGCACAACGGCTGTTCTGTGTGAGCAAAGACCAAATGGTGGTTGTACAAGGTCATGCCAAGTTGGACCAACTCGGACACCTGATTGTGGCCGCACACGGCCTCTACATCCGTCGCTGAGTGCACATCGCTTAGAGTCAACAAGCTGTTGCCGGAAAACAAGGAGCAGGAAATGAAATTGGTTTTAGTAAAGCTACTGATTGGGGCCCTCTGCACCCAGTTCATCATCTCCGGCAACCTGCATGCTGTTGAGCTCAAAGGTCGCGCCGTGGCCGTCTATGTCGATGACATGCACTGCAAAAACTGTGCGAAAAAAATCGCTCGCAAACTCTACACCGTGCCCGGTGTTTTGGCTGTACATGCGGATGTCAAACAAAACGTGGCGTTGATCACTCCCCAGAAAGGAAAAGATCCGTCACGACGAGCACTCTGGGAAGCGATTGAATCGGCCAACTTCAAACCGGTGAAGATGATCGGCCCGGACCGAACCTACAAAACCAAGCCCTCGAAGTAGCGCTGCCGGTCCAAGACGCCGGACGGCGGGCACTTTCGTTAAGGGCCAAAAGGGCACACAACGCCTCGCACCTTGACGAGTTGGCCTGCAAAAGCTGCAAGGTACAAGACTCGTGATCGAGGTGTCCCAGTTCCCTCCGGGGCATTCAGCACGTAGACAACTTCCACCCGTGGTTGGCGGGACAGAGCCGACAGCAACGGGCCCAGTTTGTTGGGAGCTGGATCTCTCCGAGCGACCCGGATGCGTTATAAGCGAAACCTAATCTTCCTTGAAGTCAATTGCTGCCGAGTTAATACAATAACGCAAGCCGATCGGTTCAGGTCCATCTGAGAAAACGTGCCCCAAGTGGGCGTCGCAGTGACTACAGAGCACCTCGACTCGCCGCATGAACAAACTCCGATCCTCTTGTTCAGCGATATTGGTTTCATCCACCGGTTGGACAAAACTGGGCCAACCGGTCCCCGAATCGAACTTGGAATCCGAACTGAAAAGCGCCGCACCGCAGCACACGCAGTGGTACATTCCGTCGGACTTGCAATCCCAGTATTTGCCTGTAAATGCGCGTTCGGTTCCCTTTTTCCGAGTCACTCGAAACTGTTCAGCCGTGAGTTTCTGCTTCCACTGCTCATCTGTTTTAGAAAAATCTTCCGCTGGTTGTTCCGCGTCTGCTGACATGTTGCCTCCTCAAAAATGCAATCGTCCTGAACCAACACCAAGTCGTTTTCTCGACATACAACGGCCATTGAAGGTGACAGCCCCTGAGTGGTTGACGTACCTGCCTGACGGGCCCCTGGTTTCACCACGTCTGTCACCAGACACCCTGGGTACCAACCCAACGCTGAATTTTCTTGCCGGGGGATTTTTCTGTCTCCGTCTCATGAATGCAGAATGCGGTGTTTCCCCATGAAAGCATTCACTTCCGACAGTAGGAGAGCGCAAGGAGAGCATAACCTGTCACCAGATTCTGGTCACCTTCGAGCCAACGCGAGTTTCCATTGATCCACGATCCGTCCTCGCGCTGTTTTCCCGCCAATTCATGAACCAATTCACTACGCCAATCATGTTCGATCCCGGCCGCATCGACAAATGTGTGCTCACCCAGAAGACTCAACGCTTTAGCAAAAGTGTGGTAGTAATAGTAGAGTCCCGAGTCTCCCAGGCCTGGATTGCTTTCCAGGTCGTAGTGGCGCTGAATCCATCCAATCGCAGCCTTCACGCGAAAATCTTCCGGTCCCACGCCTGCATAAATCATACTCTTGAGACCAGCATAAGTCATCGAACCATAACTTCTTAAACCACCGTTGTCGGTGACCCCCGACTGGCTCTTTCCTCCCTCCGCAGCAGTGTAGTAAAAACCACCGTCATTGATCTTCGCAGCCGGGGCGGTTGTGTTGAATTCCGTTTCCAGGTTTTGACACCTCGAGACGAACAGCAGTGCGCGTTGCAGGGCTTCACTGTCCGCGGCGTTGCCTGCGGCACGCAAAGCTTCAACGAAGAAAGTTGAATTAGAAAGATCGGGCCGGCGATGTTTACCGTACCCGGCCCCTCCATAGGCTGGGTCGCGCGGATCTTTGCCTTCGTCCTGATCCCACTGCAGTTCCTTGATGAACTTGTCCGCGTTCCGAATGATTTCGTCATATTGTCCATCGTCGTTTGCCAGCTGAAAACAAACGATGGACAGGCATGTTTCATAATTGCGATACAAAGTTCCCGGTTGGTAAATACCCCCGTCCTTTTGAACAAACTTTTCCAAGTACTGTAAACTAACTGCTACCACTGGATCGTTGACCGAGCATCCGTTGCGCAGGATCGCGGTGGTGATCAAAGCGGTGATGCCAGGTCCCGCATGAGCGCTGTAGGAACCGTCTTTGGCCTGCCCGTGTGATCTCAAGTAATCGATCGCCTTCGCGACGGACGACTCTAAAGTACGATCGCGGTCGGTAGGAGCAGAATCCGCACGGCTTGAGGCTTGGTCACGACCCCCAAAAAAGATGGCGGCTAGCAGCGTTAAGATGGCAAGGGTGCGATTAGTCATTGCCCAGTTCCTGAAATTTTGAAAAGAAGCATGTGCTTCCATGGGTCCGGGCAGTGCGACGGCGGTTCAACAGTCCGCTGATCTCCAGCCAAACAGTGCGTTTACCCTCCGGTAACTCTAGTACCTTTATTCTACGCCATGAAAGGTGAAAAAGGCGACCCCGCTAAGATGGCACGAGCAGGCCCTGAATCATTTGCCGATGCAAAAACGGCTGAAAATCCGATCCAGAACGTCCTCGGTGTACACGGCTCCCACTACCTTTCCCAACTCATCCAGTGCAAACCGCACCTCGGTGGCAACCAATTCTTCACCCGTTGCACCTTGCACTTCCAGCATGGCCCGAGCCAAGCTCTCGTGCGCAGCAGTCAGGCTTTTGTGGCAACGAGCGGCGGTCGTGGCAACAACATTCCCCAAAGAGTCATCGACCAGAAATGCTGAACGATAAATGGCAAGAAGAAGCTCTTTCACACCAGAACCCGTCCTGCTGCTCGTTCGAATCGCATCCTTCCCCAGTTGCAAAACATTTGGGTAATCGCACTTCGTTAGAACAAGCAAACGCGGTTCAGGGGGCTGGCTGGATAATTCGCCCCGCTCCCAGGCATTTAACGGCCGCGTCGAATCGATACAAAAAATTTGCAGATTGGCCCGTCGACGCTGCTGGGAAGTCACTTGCTGCGCGGCCGCAGCGGTACCACGGACCGGATTGGCCATCTCGACCCCGGCGGTATCCACCAATTCACACGCCACTCCGTCAATATCAACGCGGCACGTGATGTAGTCTCGTGTTGTTCCCGGAGCCTCCGAAACAATCGCGGCGGTTTTACCGGCGATCGCGTTGAGCAAACTGCTTTTACCAACGTTGGGTGCTCCAACCAACACGACACGAATGCCTTCGACCGTTTGTAAGCGACTCTCCATTTGTAGTAGCGTCTCCTGGATCCTATCAGCCGAGAGTTTCAACTGACTTTCCAGTTCTGCAGCTCCTATGAATTCTATGTCTTCTTCTACAAAATCAAGTCCCGCTTCAAGTCGGGCAAGTAAGTTGAGCAGATTTTCCCGTAATTCAGTCAAGGGCAACGTGAGCCCCCCCGCCAATTGTTGCAACGCGGTGTCGAGTTGCTGAGGCCCGCTAGCGTCGATGACTGCCATAACGGCTTCTGCTTGAGTCAGGTCGAGGCGGCCGGCAAGAAAGGCGCGCATCGTGAATTCACCCGGCTCCGCCAAACGGGCTCCTGCGCCACAAACGGTCTCCAGTGCCGCTTCCAGGAGCGCGGGGGATCCCACGGTGTGAAGTTCGGCCGTGGGCTGCCGCGTATAACTGCTGGTGCCCGGCCAAAGATAGAGATCGCAAGGCGGATCAGCATCCCACTGCCGCAGTCGAAGATAACCCGGAATCACGCTGGCACATCGAACCTGATCGATTTGTGTTCCTGCTTGCGAGTCAAACACTTCTCGTAAAAGCGTGACGACGGTGGGACCACTTAATCTTACCACTCCACGGTATGCGCCTCCCGGCGGCGAGGCAATAGCGACGATCGTGTCGTCTGGATGGTAGAGTCTGGACAAGATTTTGTCGGATTCTTACGAACGGCTGAATTTATTCGGCGGCATTTTCATGTCCTTTTCCCTCACGAACAAAGAGTTCCGAAATCCTTTCGTGCCAGTCCTGAGGTCGGCAAACTCATCGACGCCACCAACACCAAAACAGTTTGATTGGGAACGAACAAAGAACTGGCCATTTCACCGTTTGCCCTTTGATTTTTTCTTGTTGGTTCTCTTGTTCGGATTCGAAGAACCATTCGATCCGCCACTGGCCGGCTTTTTCAAGGAATTCGTTTCACTCATTTGGTTCGTTTTCGGCACCGGCTTGGGTAGCAGCAATCGTTCTGCCACACCCCAGGCACTGGAAGCAATGATGTAGAGGCACAAGCCGGCTGCTACCCTGAAAAATATAACTCCCATGAAGATCATCATGAACTTCATCATTTTCTGCTGCATGGCAGTTTGGTCATCCGTGGCGGGAGGCATGAACAACTTCTGATGCAACAAGAAAAATGCAATCGTAAACAGTGGTAGAATGTTAAAAAACGGACCGAGAAATCCCGTCAGGGAACCAAGTCTCGCGAACAGCCATGGTTCCCAGTAAAAGAGCTGATCGGGCGCCGCGAGATTGGAGCACCAATTGAGTCCCGGTATTAGTGGGGCGCCTCGCAGTCCGATGTCAACACTCAGCGCGCGGTACAGTCCAATGAAAACTGGCAATTGGATCACCATCGGCAAGCAACCACTGAGTGGGTTGTGGTTGTGCTTCTTGAAAAGTTCTTGCTGTGCTTTTGCCTTTTTCTCCATATCGTTTTTGTATTTTTCGGCAATCTTTTTTATTTCCGGGGCAAGCTCCTGCATCTTCGCCGCCATCTGGGCCTGCTTGCGCCCTATAGGGAACATGCAACCCCGAACAAGCACCGTGAGCATAATGATCGCCAAGCCGTAGCTGCCTGTCTCGAGAACTCCAAGTGTCGTGATCGAATAAAAAAAGTGCAACAAATAGCCCATTAACTTCGCCACGGGTTCAAACCAGCCATAGACAATCAATTGGTCGAGTCCGTAATCAGCCAATACCCGGGGACTCTTGGGTCCGGCAAATATCAGAAATTCCTGGGTAAGTGTTTCACCCGGACCAATCAGCGCGGATTTCGTTTTTAGTTGAAAAGAGACGTTCGTTACTTTCGGTCTTTTCGAGTTAAGGGATCCCACCGGCCGGGCCACTGCCGATGCAAAAGGTAACGGACGAGCTGATGACTCCGATTCGGGGTCGGGCATCACCGTGACTGCAAAGTACTGGGTGTCGACTCCGGCGTATTTCAATTCCTCTGAATTCGTGGAAGTGATTTTTGTCAGTGGGGCACTTGGATTCTCCTCGGCATGTTTTGATATGTCCGTGCAGCCAAACAGCTGATGGCCGTGCAGAGATCCCCACACAACGTCCCGGGCACCGGCAGATTTGAACATTTTCGGGTGCGTCTTGTAGAGATACCACCAACCTTCCGTCGGCAAACCAGCAGGCCCATTCAGATGGTAGGCGACTTCAGTGGTCACATCGTCCAGGTTGTGAAACTCAATCTCCATGCGCAAGTGATACCCGCGGGCCTGAATGCTACCCTCTTCCTGGGGGGTGGCTTGTGTCAGCCGATAGCGGCGGACGATGCGCAGGCGTCCTTTTTGACCCAACTTTTTCAGTTCGCCCGGACCCAACGTGAGGGAGAATTCAACGACTTGTTCAGCCCCCGACTCATCAGGTCGCTTCGTAATCTCCCATGGGCGATCGAGCAACGACTCCACTGTGTTGCGGTTCTGCTGCGGGTTATTCGATGATTGGCCCGCACTCTGTAAAAGACCCAACAGGAACGATCGTTCGGCGGCCGGGTTCGGATCTTCGTCAGAGAAAATCGCTTCGGATTTAATCAACGCCAGCCGAGGTTGTTCCAAAGTCACTTCGAAATGAGCTTCCTCGGCCTCTCCTTCTACGAAGCGTTGCACCAATAAGTGAACCGTGTCTCCGGGCTGACATGCGCCCAGCGCGTTATGGAATGATGGGACGTCAAATATTTGGCTATCATTAAATTCCTTGATCACGTCGCCCTTTTGTAATCCAGATTCCACGCCGGATGTGAGTGTTTGGGCTCCAGCGGCGGGGGTTCCGCGGGGAACCACATTCACTTGGACTCCCGCTTCTGTGTCGAAGTCCGTCAGGGCCAACGGACCCAAATAGCCACTGATTTTTTGTCCGAAACGCTGTCTATTTTCAGTGGTTCCCAGGTCCCGATGTTCGGAACTGTTGATTTCGACGTGGACAATTGCAGCGCCTCGGTTGGCCGTCACGACGAGTAACTTCCAGGGGGAGTCTGGATCGGAGGAACCAAGTGCAACCATTTCTGTTGAAACATCGGGCAACGCCTCAACCGGCGTTTCTTGTTCTGCCTGTAGCGAGTTCGTCGGCTCATCTACCTGAGATTCATTTTTCCCAGAATCGTCGCTGATTACCTCAGCCAGTTTGTTGTTGACGGCAATCGAGTTCTCATCGTCCGACTCAGCGGCAATCTGTTGCTCGGGGCGTGGCGGAGCGAACACCGATTGCAGATGCATGTAACCCGTAACGGCGGCCATGCTGAGAACGAAGAATAAGAGAAGTCGCTTTTCCACTACGGGTTTCCTTGCGTCTGAGAGTGATGATGTCTGGCAATCCCGACGTTGTATTCGGCTCAGCCAGTGAATCGTCTGATTCTACTGGCCTTCCCTCAAACGATCGCCAAGAACATTATCGAGTTCGGGAATGTCGTGAATCTTAGCCATCGTCTCTTCGAAAGGATAAGGGACTCGTCGATAAGTGA
Organism: Planctomycetaceae bacterium; assembly: GCA_002726515.1. Classification (GTDB taxonomy): domain Bacteria; phylum Planctomycetota; class Planctomycetia; order Pirellulales; family Pirellulaceae. The sequence goes on from PBTE01000199.1 coordinate 58,809, forward strand.
CCCCGTTGTCTTCCAGAACAACATAACAGGAACGCGGGTCGCCGTCGCGGGGTTGCCCCACGCTACCTACGTTAATCAGTGCCTTCCCCTGTCCCAGTTCGTACTGGTAACTGATGTCTCCCGGCTTCAAGAAACTGCGGCTTTCAGTGAGCACGCCGGGTATATGAGTGTGTCCGACAAAACATACTCCGTGAATCAAGTTGAAGAGTTTTTCGAATTTTTGTGGGTTGTAAATGTCTTCGGGAAAGACGTACTCATTTAATGGATTGCGCGGTGATCCATGTACGAAGAGTCGATTTTCTTCAAGGTGATTGCGGGGGAGTTCCGCCAGAAATTTCCAACGCCTGGCTGCCTCCGGACCACCATTGACACCTTCGAGTTGGTCGCGTGTCCAAAAAATTGCCCGTTCTGCTCCGCTTCGGAAACCTTCCGGATCGAACAAAGCACCCTGATCGTGATTGCCCAAAATGCAAACATCGACTTTCATCATTTGATCGATACATTCGCGCGGATTGGGACCGTAACCGATAATGTCACCCAGGCAATAGATTTCTGAAATCTCCTGGGATTCGATGTCGGCCAGCACTGCCTCGAGACCTTCGAGGTTGCCATGGATGTCGCTGATGATTGCTCGCTTCACGCGCTGCACTGGCAATCAGAAAGTGAGAAGTGGACGTTCATGAGGCAGGGAGACTGCAGACGAACCTGTAGTTTATGGCCCCGCATGCAGAGGGTCAAGTGCAGATCGCCACTGCCATTGTCCTAGCGGCCTTCACGTAAGCGGTCACCCAACATATTGTCGAGTTCCGGAATATCGTAAATCTTTTTAATCGTTGCATCACGGTCGTAATCGACCCTGCGAAAAGTGACCTGATCATCTGTCAACACTGCGTAACAGGCACGATGATCGCCATCTCGAGGCTGACCTACGGAACCAACATTGATCATCGATTTTTCTTCGCCCAAACTGTATTCGTAATTGCATTCCTCGGGCGAAATAAAAGCTTGTGAATCCACGAAGATTCCGGGAATGTGTGTGTGTCCTTGAAAACAGTATCGATCAAATCTTTCAAACAAATTGTCCATTTTTCGCCGGTTGTAGATGTCTTCGGGAAAGACGTATTCACTAGTCGGGTCTCGTGGAGAGCCGTGAACAAACAATAAACCCTCTTCGGAACGGGAACGTGGCATCTCTCCCAGAAAATCCCAGCGCCGATTGTTTTCCGTAGCGTTACCGCGACGAGCTTCCAGTTCTCCTCGTGTCCAATAGATTGCTCCCAGGGCTACAGGGTTGAAACCATCCGGATCGAAGATAGCCGCCTGGTCGTGGTTCCCAAGAATGGCAACCGGGAATTCCATACATGCATCAATACATTCGCGAGGGTTGGGACCATACCCGACCACGTCACCAAGACAATAAATCTCGGATACCTCCAGCATCTTGATATCCTGGAGAACCGCACGTAGCGCCTCCAGGTTGCCGTGGATGTCACTTATCAGCGCTCGTTTCACGCTGCCGTTTCCTTTCACAATCCCAACTTGGCTGACTTCGTAATAATGGTCTCGTTTGATGTCGAGACTGGCAACACATTGTATCCACGCAACTTCTCAGGTCTAATGTACCTTCGCTTCCTCTGGAGGTGCAATTAGAGATAGGCCCCTCACCGGGGCATCCAAAAAGACGCACGGCACACATCCTACGCAATGTGTGGCTGTGCTGTTATCACCTGTCTGATCCGTGGGCTTTATTATAGCGTTTCTTGGAGGTAATGCAGGGTGCGGTGTCTGGCGCTGGAAACATCTGCTTTTACTGGTTCGGTAGCGCTTCTCGAGTCAGGAAAGACCGTCACCGAGTTGACTCTTCCTGCTCATGAAAGAACGGCCCAATCTTTAGTTCCCGGCATCACCCGCTGCCTGAACCTTGTTGGCTGGCAAACTAGTCACCTTGACCTGATTTGCGTCACCCAGGGACCGGGTTCGTTCACAGGATTGCGTTTGGGGGTAACCACGGCCAAGGTGCTGGCATACGCCGCTGGAGCCGACCTGATCGGAGTGAATACGCTTCGAATCATTGCAGCCCAAGCTCCCAAAGGTCACTTGCCTGTCACGTCCGTTATCGATGCCCAGCGAAACCAACTCTTTACGGCAACCTTCACTCAGAGTCGCTCGGCGCCCATGAGGTGCTCGTCCGATGTTGCCCTCGTGGATGATTTGCCGTGGACCAGGCAGCTCGATTCGAGTGTGTTGTTAACAGGTCCGGGGCTGAAGAACCTATCACCGGCAATCCCGTCTCATGTTCACGTTAGCGATTCGAAATGCTGGGATCCCAGGGCCGCGACCGTTGGCATGCTCGCTTGCCAAGACCACGCGTCAGGAAAACGCGCAGACCTATGGCAATTTGTTCCGAACTATTTCCGCATGAGCGCCGCCGAAGAAAAAGCATCCCAAAAAGGGGATTCCAGGTAACTGCCTCACGTCCTTCCTTGGCCCTTCAAATTTTAAAGCCGACTCTTTCTTTCCATGGCTAAATCGCCAGGTGCCAACCCGGGTTGAAAAGCGTCCCGATCGAGGAACTGTCGGGCTAGGTCAGCATTGCCAAAGACTGTTGAGCCGCCTGAATGGTCTGTTCAATATGTTCATCCGTGTGAGCCGTGGAAATGAACGATGCTTCGAACTGGCTGCACGGTAAGTACACCCCGTGTTCCAACATGCCCCAAAAATACTTGGCAAAACGCTCCGTGTCACACTGGCTGGCCACCTCCCAGTCCGTAACCTTCTGTGAATTGAAGAATAACGTCAACATGCTTCCAACGCGCCCGATCGTGTGGGGCACATCCAGTTTCGTTGCAGCTTGATGGAGTCCTTCGGCCAGCTTCGATGCCAGGCGTTCCAACTTCGGGTAGGAATCACCCTGTTGCAAGGCCTCCAGCGTGGCGATTCCGGCAGCCGTGGCAATTGGATTACCGCTGAGAGTACCTGCTTGAAAAACTTTTCCTGCAGGTAGTACCTGATCCATGATTTCTTGTCGGCCGCCGTAGGCACCGATCGGCATTCCACCACCCACAATTTTTCCGAAGGTCGTCAAGTCCGGCTGGATGCCAAACAAGGACTGCGCACCACCATAAGCAACACGAAATCCGGTCATCACTTCGTCAAGAATCATCACGGCACCATGGCGCTCTGTTTGTTGACGCACGACCTGCAAAAATTCATTCGTGGCAGGTACGCATCCCATGTTTCCGACGACCGGTTCCAAGATTACGGCAGCAATCTGTTCACCATGTTCCGAGAACGCTTGCTCGATTCCAGCGACGTCGTTGAATTTCAACACCAACGTATCTTGACTTGTACCACGTGTCACACCCGGCGAATCAGGCACACCCAGCGTGGCTGCCGAGCTGCCCGCAGCAACCAAAAGGCTGTCGACGTGACCGTGGTAGTTACCTCCAAACTTTACGATCACGTCACGATCCGTAAATCCGCGCGCCAGTCGAATGGCACTCATCGTGGCTTCCGTACCGGAATTGACCAAGCGGACTTTTTCGACCGACTTGACTGCTCCTACAATCAATTCCGCCAGTCGATTCTCGGCTGCTGTTGGTGCGCCGAAACTTGTACCCTTGGCGATTGCTTGCCTGATCGATTCCGTAACCCGAGAATCAGCGTGTCCGAGAATCAGCGGTCCCCAGGAACCGACATAGTCGATGTAACAATTCCCATCGACGTCGTACAAATGAGCTCCCTGCCCTCGCTCGATGACGACGGGTGTGCCACCTACCGCCCCAAAGGCACGAGCCGGGCTGTTGACACCCCCTGGCATGAGTTGCTGGGCACGCGCAAAAACAGATTTGCTGATTGAGTGATTCATGACGATTCGCGATTCGTTACGGTTTTCTGAGTCCCAAGACGCGTTTCTTGTCACGGCGTTTAGCCAACGACATTTCTACAAGTTCCTGTGTTCGGTTTTGTGTTCGCCCGACACGCGGCAGACCTATTGATCCTTCAGCCAGCGAGCAACTTGCACCGCCCAATAGGTAAAAATCATATCAGCACCGGCACGACGCATTGCCGTGAGCATCTCCAGGACGGTTGCACGCTCATCAATCCAGCCCCGCTCGGCCGCGGCCTTGACTAAACTATATTCGCCCGACACATTGTAAACGGCCAACGGGACACCGGGAAAATTGTCGCGAACCTGGCTGAGAACATCCAAGTAAGCCAGCGCGGGCTTGACCATGATCATGTCGGCTCCCTCGCGCAAATCGAGAGCCACCTCCCGCAAGGCCTGGCCCGCGTCCACTGCCGGATCCATCTGGTATGCCCGCCGATCGCCAAACTGGGGAGCACTCTCCGCCGCTTCACGAAATGGGCCGTAAAACGCACTGGCATACTTGGCAGCGTAGCTCAAAATAGGCAGGTGGGAAAATCCAGCTCCATCCAGAGACTGGCGAATAGCGCCGACCATGCCATCAATCATCCCGCTGGGTGCCACGATATCGGCACCCGCTTCGGCATGACTGAGCGCCTGCTTGGAGAGCAATTGCAGTGTGGCATCGTTATCAACGTCCATTCGTCCTGTGTTTTGATTGACGATACCGCAATGCCCGTGATCGGTGTATTCACAAAAACAGACGTCCGTGATCACCAGTACGTCGGGATCCGCTTTCTTGACAGCGCGAATCGCCTGCTGAATGATTCCGTTTTCGTGACACGAGTCGCTACCGGTTGGGTCTTTTTTCGCTGGAATCCCAAACAAAATGAACCCCCGAACTCCAACCTCGGCAGCTTGATGGATCACTTCACCCAACAGGTCGACGGAGATTTGGCTCTGACCGGGCATCGAGGTGATTTCCTGCCGTTCCTGGTGGCCGTGCCGTACAAAAATTGGCAGAATCAGTTGCGAGCTATCCAATCGTGTCGAGCAGGTCAGATCTCGTACCACCGGGTGATATCGTAGACGTCGCAGACGAGTGGTCGGAAATGATGAATCGGAAAACATGTCTTTTGAATGGGCCGCTGATCTGGGATTGTGGGCTGCAGGACCTTAGACTGTGCAGGGTATCGTAGGGCTTGACTCAGTTACTGCACATCAAATTTCGGGCAGACGCCAAATGGGAAGTCTTTTCCATTATCCCACGTTCTACCGTCTACCGTCTACCGTCCTGTCGAGCACAGTCCCCGGTCCCGATTTTCGATAGGTTCAATCCGTCCGAAAACCAACCACAACTCCTGTTATAATCCAGGCCTAGCCATTGCAAAACCGTACGTGAGGAGAGTTTATTTTGACAGGCCAAACAGCGGAATACGTCCCACTGGGCCGCGACACCAACCAGGCCGAAGGCATCGCCCGTTACGCCATCGAAATGGTCAATCACCGCTACCCGGGACCCAGCCGGCGGGTGCTGGACAAAGTCGAACAGTTTCATCGTGACAGCGTCGCTTGCGCCGTTTCGGCCATCGCTCTACGGGCAAATGCTCCGCTCATTTTGCGGCAGGATGCGTGGTGTTATGCCGGTAACTATCCTGACGGCGTCCCGTGTTTCGGGTCCACAACGAAAGTTCCACCTGAAAAGGCCGTCGCCGCCAACTGTTCGGCAGTGCGGGAATGGGACGCCAACGGGACCAATTTTGGCTTCAACCCGGCCATTGGAAATACTCGGGGGGAATTCGGACACAATGACTTTTATCCGGTAGCTGTCGCCGCGGCACAGATTGCCGGATGCGATGGCAAACAGACATTGCACGCCATGGTCTGCTTGGATGAAATTCGTGGACGTTTAGCAGAAGCTTTTGCACTTCGTGACTACAAAATTGATCACGTGGTACATGGCGCCATCGCTTCGGCAGCAGTCTACGGAGCAATGTTGGGGGCCACAGTGGATCAAATCGAATCCGCAATCGGTACGGTGGTGGCACACTACATTCCGTTCCGCGCCATTCGGCACGGAACGCAACTTTCCGATTCCAAGGGCGCTTCTGCTGCACTCAGCGCCGAAGTGGCTGTGACAGCAATGCGCCGAGCGTTACGAGGTTTTGTCGGGCCTGCAGATATCTTCCGAAACCCTCAGGCAATCTTCTGCTTGTTCGAAGCACCCGAGCAGCCGAATTCCAGCCCATTCGACTTGCGGCTTTGCACAGGCGGAGACGATTTCGCGGTGATGGACATGCACTTCAAGATCGGACTGTATGAACATCAGTCAGCGGGAGCAATCCAAGGACTGATTGATGTGCTGAGCGCAAACCCACAGTTGCTGGACAATGTTGCTGCCTTCCAGAAAATTCGGATATCCATCTACGAACCCGCTTTCGGAATCATTGGTGATCCCGCTAAGCGCAATCCTCGCACTCGTCAAAGCGCAGATCACTCCATTTTATATATCACGGCCACTGTGTTGAGAAAAGCGGTTGAAACACGGGCGACGGATTGGGAGTCGCTCATGCTTCTGCCTGAAGATTATGACGAGCGGAGTCTTTTTCACCAAACCACTCGGCAACTGATGGAAAAAATTGAAATCCTCCACGGCGGACCTGAATTCGACAAGTGTTACCCCGACGGCATTCCCACGACTATAGAAATTGAACATGCCGCATACGGAACTTTTTCCAGTGGACTGGTAATGTATCCAGAAGGACATGCCCGAAATCAGAGTGGTCAATTGGACAAGCTGTTAGCAATCAAGTTTCGCCATCTGGCCAGCCACGGAGTACCTGATGTCGAGGCTTTACACGACAGGTTTTCCGGATGGGATCAAAAGTCCGTAGAGCAAATACAAACCATTTATGAATTCGAGATGGTGGAGTGTGATTGATTCAAAGTTAAACGAGTCCCCGCTATGCGGCGTTCTGATTCTCAACAAACCGTCTGGTATTACATCACGTGAAGCGGTCAATCAAGTCCAACGATTGGTACGTCCGGCAAAAATCGGCCACACCGGGACACTCGATCCACTTGCGTCGGGGGTCCTGGTACTCTGCCTGGGAGCCGCGACCAGACTGGTTGAATATGTCCAGAGGATGCCGAAAACCTATCTCGCAACGTTTGTGTTGGGACGGTATAGCGACACGGAAGATATCGAAGGAAACATCACTGTTCTACCGGACCCACCGATTCCAACTCGGCAACATGTGGAGGCCGTCTTGGAAAATTTTCGAGGGACAATTATTCAACAACCACCCGTTTATTCCGCTCTGAAGATTCGTGGCCGACGTGCTTGCGACCTGGCCCGCCAGGGCAAGCCCGTGGAGTTGGAGAGACGATCTATTACCATCGAGGAATTGAACATTCGCAATTACAACTATCCTCAACTGATGCTTGATGTCAAATGTGGCAGTGGCACCTACGTACGATCTTTAGGCCGCGACATCGGTTCAGCTTTGGGAACAGCTGCCGTCATGTCATCCTTAGAGCGAACGGCGGTTGGTTGTTTCGACATCAGTCAGGCTGAAACACTGGAGCAATTGAATCACTCCAATATCACGAATAAGCTGCTGCCCTCAACGTTCGCTGTCAATCTGCTAGAAAAAATGACATTAACGGAAACACAACAGGAAAGGATTGCTCGAGGCATGTCGATCGAACAACCGCCCGGAATCTCGGACACCGAGGTGGCGGCGCTGAACGCCAACGGCCAGTTGGTTGCAATTCTATCGAAACGTGAAAATGGACTGGGGCCGAGGAAAAATTTTCTCTGACTGTCATGTTGGCGACGTGCAGCGTGACCTTTCACAGTGATCCGCTTGTCATCTTCGCAGGTTTCCATCCGCGTGCGTTGGAAACAACTTGATGAATCATCCAAGGGAAACAGACCAAACAAATCCGTCCACCCGGACATTCGATGCACTGCGAACCTACGGGCAGGCTGCATAACCTGTAGAACCATCACACCCGGATTGTGGATCGGCTGGAGTCGTGAATTTGCCTGCTAACCAAGTTCCGATCGACTGGAATAAAAGCTAAAATTCGGCTGGGGGAGTTCTTAAAGAAAGCATCTTGTCGATTTTTCACAACTCAGCGGAAATCCCTTTAGTGACTCCCTGGTAAACCGCACGGACGTCCGGGGTCGAGTTGGCCAATCACGTCCCTGCCTACCGATGTTTATCAGAGTAGAACAGGAGTTTCTTCGGGCAAGGACGGGCCCAAGGGTTCATCCACCTTTTTGACGGTGTTCGATATTCACGCCGCCAAGGCTCCGCTGTCCATGTTCGAAGAACGCTGTCTGAAACTGGATCTCTTTGCGCTGGTTCTCTGTGCGCTGCTTCTCTTCTTAACGGTCGCCCTGCTGACCTACAACCCTGGTGATCCATTGCCCACTTGGGTCGCTCCGCTCAATCACCTCTACACGTCCGACGTCCTGGTTTATCCGCCTCAGGTGGAAACAACCAACGCGTGTGGATTCTGGGGGGCTTTAGTGGCTGATTTATTGTTTACCGGTCTCGGCTTGGGCAGTTATTTCCTGGTGGCGTCTCTGGCCGTTCTTGATGTGTTGCTCTTACAACGTCGGCAGATTGATTCTCTATTAATACGCTTGGTGGGCTGGATTTTTTCGCTTGTCGGGCTCACCGCCATCGTCTCGACGATGGCACCAGGTATTTCCCCCGGCCCCATGATCGGTTCGGGAGGTTATCTGGGAGCCCTCGCTTCCGCTGCACTGGAAGCACACTTCGCAACCGCCGGTGGCATCATCCTGGCTTTCAGCGGGGCACTGGCAGGTCTATTTTTGTGCACCGATTACACGCTTTTGCGGGCCACCCGTTCGCTGGCAGACGCGTTGCGGCAGATTGTACGCAGCCCCAGGTTGCGACCGATGGCCAGCCAAAAATCCGTGTCCCCCGGCGAAGGGGACAGCGAAGAGGACGATCCGGCACTCGAATATGAAGACGAGGATGAAGACATTGAGGAAGTTGCGATTCGCATACGCGGCAAGCGAGTCGAAGAACCGGTCGAGGAAGAGGGGGAAGAAGAAGAGGAAGAGGGGGGAGAAGTCGAGGAAGACGAGGAGGAGGAATGTGATAAAGAAGAAAATGTCGAGTCCGAGGAAAATGAGAAGCAGCCGGCGAGTTTTCGCACGAGCGTGGCCCAAGCGTTAGGCATTCACAGGAAGCAGGAGCCAACTCGCGAACAAGTGATGGAAGAACTGGAAGCGGCCAGTCTAAACGAAGAACCGGTCAACTATGCACTTCCTACCCTTGACTTGCTGCAGTCTGGGGACGATTTCTGCTTTGATCAACAGAAAAAAGAAGTTCGCAGGAAAGCCAAGATCCTGGAACAAACGTTTGACAACTTCGGTTTTAAGGTCAAAGTGGTCGAAGTGGAAACGGGTCCTGTGATTGCTCAATACGAAGTCGAGTTGGAGGCCGGTCTCAGACTTTCACGCATCACCGGCCTGGCGGACGATCTGGCGATCGCCTTACGAGTACCTAGCGTACGTATTGTCGCGCCGATTCCCGGAAAGAATACCGTTGGTATCGAAGTGCCCAACGAACAACGCCAGTTGGTTCGATTACGTGAGGTAATGGAAGAACTTGAAGATCAATGCGACAAGATGCGCATCCCATTATTCTTGGGAAAAGATGTTTCCGGAAATCCGCTCGCCGTAGACTTGTCAACTCTGCCCCACCTGCTGATTGCTGGCCGCACCGGAACAGGTAAGAGCGTCTGCCTGAACGCCATCATTTCCTCCATCTTGATGACGCGTCGACCCGATGAAGTTCGGATGCTGATGATTGACCCTAAAATGGTCGAACTGAGTTGCTACAAAACCTTACCGCACTTGATGCATCCCGTGGTGACCGATATGCGTAAAGCCGAGGCAATTTTGGCCTGGGCTGTCGAGAAAATGGAAGAACGTTACGAGTTGTTAGCCCGGGCCGGTGTGCGACACGTCAGCGTCTACAACCAGTTGGGCGAAGAGGAGTTGGTGGAGCGGTTGGAACCAACTAGCGAAGACGAACAAAAAGTGATTCCCCTTCACCTGCCATTCATTGTCATTGTGGCCGACGAAATGGCTGACCTCATGTTGACCTCTGGAAAGGAAGTGGAGCAACACATTATCCGTCTGGCTCAAAAAAGCCGCGCCGTAGGTATCCACTTGATTCTGGCCACCCAAAAGCCGACCGTAGACGTCATCACCGGACTGATTAAATCCAACCTGCCTGCACGAATTGCTTTTCAAGTCGCCAGCCGTACGGACAGTCGCGTTGTTCTGGACGAAATGGGTGCAGATAAATTGCTCGGAAATGGGGACATGCTGTTTCTGTCGCCGGGGACAAGCACGTTGCTACGAGGACAGGGTACCTATTTGAATGACGACGAGATCGATTCCGTCGTTGATTTTGTCAGTACGGGTGAGCAACATTTTGTCAAGGAACTCGTTCACATGAAGGTCGAGGACGTTTCCAACGACCCGTCCGAAAAGCTCAAAAATCGAGACGACCTTTATGAAGTTGCTGTGGGCATCGTGGTTCAGGAACGGCGCGGCAGTGTTTCACTCCTGCAACGTGCTCTGGGTATCGGCTATGGCCGAGCTGCCCGCTTGATCGATTTCATGGCAGAAGATGGGATCGTGGGCGCCTATGCCGGGTCACAAGCACGCGAAGTTCTGATTACCGACGAGCAATGGGCACTGATGCAAAATGGCTCGGAAGATGATTTTTCGACTGACACCGCTTCTTCCTGTTCAGGCACGGCCTTGACGACAGCCTCAAACCAAAAACCGATCGCTGCCGCCATCGGTCTCCTTAACGCTGAAGTGTCCGCTGACCCCCAAAACCAACTCCAGTGCACGGCAGATCTCGAATCCGACCCTGACCCGTGTCAAGACCTGGTCCCTGCCGAAGAAGAAGACCCCGCTAAGTGGGCGGACGAGGCGGAGGCTCATGAATTCGACGAGTACGATTCGGAAGAGCCCGATGAGCAGGAGGATCACCCGGAGCAAGACGAGTACGAAACTGACGACGACGAGGCGGAGCTGAATGCTGAAAAATCCGAGCAAGCGGAGTATGAGGATGACGAAGAGTACGAAGAAGAAGACACTGATGAAGAAGAAATGAGCGATGACGAAGAGTACGAAGAAGGCGAAGTTGAAGAGGATGATGATTACCAGGATGAGGAAGCCGATTACGAGGATGAAGACTCCTACCAGGCAGAGAGCGCGTAAAGCCTTCTCAGTCCCACAGTTCTCATAAGATGCCTTGGTCCTCCTGCACCAATGAAGAAACCAGAATGAATACGGATGGCACACGGCGTTATCTGGAAAAGGCCCGAACCGACATGTAGGTGCCAACCCACCAACGCCCGCAAGCAGTTCCTCAAAAGAAATCCCAGCTTCTGGACCTGCTCCTGCGGAGAACTGTGAACTTGCATCATCGTTGGGCTTCACAATAGGAACTTTTTTCCACGGTTGCCGGTCGACCGTGTTCTTTGGGCAAACTTTGCTGCTTCTACTCTACCAAACGCCCGTTTGGATCTTTTTCTACATTCACCGTCCATCCATCCGATTAAAAACCTAGAAAGTCGGGAGCGACTGTTTAGGTCGAAGCCATCGGAGGGGATCGAAATGACCGCGCCAAGGCCAACATCAATGTGGCCGCTCATCAGCATTTTTTTTTGTGTCTTGACCAGCTTCTCTCTGCCGTGTTACTGGAACTCCAGGCACGGTTTTGAGTCCGACCCGGTCGGTCTCAAGACAACTCTACTGAGAAGCTGTCTTCAAGCTGACGCTGGGGACGAAATTGCGCCCCTGATCAGGGAATCCGAAGTCGCGGATTGGAGTCGCAAAAGATTGCCGGTGATCACCATGGTCAGCCATCCCTCTCCAGCCAGACTCCGTGTGGACCCGGCGATTCACGATGAAACCCGGCTGGCCCCAACCATTGGCCAGATGAAGCGAGTTGACCGGCAGCCTCGTCTTTCGCTCTCACCGACAGTCCTGACGACGGCACGGGCAGCTCGTCTGGTATCCGATACCGTCTCTTCAGTATCTACGTCAGCTGCACAGCCAAGTCACCCGACCCCCCTGATGAAACAAAAACGTGATTCCAACGAGCGCGTGAGACCTTGTACTTTGAACAAAACGCTGGACAATCGCAGTTCCGAATGGCCTCGACCCGCCACTCTCTATCTTCAGTTAGAGACCCTCGTTGATCAACTCAAAACTCAACAAGACCATCCGGAGGTACATCACTGGTGCCTACAGGTGTTGGCAGAAACGGATCGACTTTGCGGAACTGACAGGATTGGTTCCACAGAATCCTTGCGGATATTACAACGCCTGCGAGACCTGGTAAACGACGGAAGCTACCACGTCCTGAACCTGAAGCACAGTGAACAGCGACCCGAATTGTCCCGAGTCGTCTACGCACTTCACCGTCGGCTGGATCTTTGGGAACCTCTGAACAAGCTGGCTCAGCATGATACCACGAATGGTTCTTTGCCGGAGACTTCAGTAGCCGTACTGTTGAAACAAGTCCAAGCGGTACAAACGCTCTTCGAGCAAGATAACAACGGGCCAAACTGGACGAAACATTTCTTACTGGATGAGCTCCGACAGACATTAGAATCTCCCGGCTCCGAGTACCAGGATTCCTGTCACCTGGCCGGTCGTATTCTGGGAAGGTTTGACCGCGTCCGTCTTTCGGATGAACAGAGGACTTACATCTCGCAAACTGCCATTCGGGACTTAACCACGGCTCTCAAGCAGTGGACCTGCTACGGAGCGGCAGATTACCGTGAACTGCTTGTCCGGTTGGAGACCTTTGAATCAGACGGTCGCGTATCTGATGGAAAATTCATCGCCACTCAAACTTGTATCTATTCTCGTTCACTTCATGAAGACTTCGCCAAGGCCGGAAAAACACTGGACCAACACTGGAGGAATGCCAATCTTCGTGCTGCAATTCACCAACGGTTATTGAATCGATATTTGACGGCGGACGATGGCTCCCAAGAGGCGATTCGCGGGTTCTATTCCGGATCTCACATTCATGGTTCCAGTTGGACCAACAGAAGACTGAAGTGGAACCTGGTTCCTGATCCCAATCGGATACGACTCAACCTGCTAGCCGAGGGGAACGTCCGCACGCGGACAACGGCCAACTCGGGAAGCGTCCGGACGACGAACCAAGGGAACTCCACTTTTCATGCGAAAAAAAGTATTGTCTTGGACCAGCAAGGTTTGCAGCACAACGAGACAACATGCTCCGCCCAGAACCTATCGAAGATCCTCAGTGTTCACACCGAATACGATGGCCTTCCCTTGTTGGGTGACTGGGCGCGTTCTCTGGCGAAGTCACAGGCTAAAGAAAATATAGGTCCAGTTCAGGAATATGCTGAGCGGCTGGTGGCGCAGAAGACAAAACGTGAACTAGATAAAGAATTTGATGATCAACTCGGGCAATTGAAAAGAGAGTACTTAAGCCACATCATTCCGCTCGCCGACTTGGGATTGGAACCGAAGCCGATCCACCTGCAAACCACTGATCAAAGAATCATCGCGCGTTACCGGCTGGCGGGCCGTCATCAACTGGCTGCCTACTCACCCCGTCCCCAAGCCCCCTCCGATAGTCTTCTGAGTGTTCAATTGCATGAGTCCGCACTGAATAATCTTGTCGAGCAATTGTACCTGAACGGGAAAAGATTCAAACTCGAAGATCTCTATGTTCATTTCGCTCGACAAATGGGGGAAAAAGAGCCGTCGATACCTGATGATTTGCCCAGTGGTATCGAGCTTCGTTTCGCCCAACAAGAACCGTTGCGGTTCACTTTTCATAACGGCCACGTGAGAGTCACCCTACGTCTTTTCTCTTTGACTCGAGGCCGTCGTGATCGTTGGCGAAACGTCACTGTACATGGTGACTACCTCCCAAATCCCTCAGCCATGCAGGGAAGCCTGGTGCGAGAAAAAGGGATTCAACTTACTGGGCGCCGCCTTGGGTTTGCAGATCAGGTGGCTTTACGAACGATTTTCAGCACGGTCTTCTCACGAAATCGAGAATACACCCTTCTAAGCCAGCAATTGGCACAGGCTCAACAGTTTCAAGACCTCAAGATCCATCAGTTCGTCATTCGCGATGGCTGGATCGGCATCGCCTGGGGCCTCCCTCGCCTGGCTAGCCGGTAACTTCTCTTACCTCCGGCAGCAAATCAACAAACCTGCTCAAAACCTTGTTGACGTCAAAGAATGGCGGAAAAAGTGCCGATAAACGAAAAACTCTGTGTAATACGCAATTATTAAACAAGCTGTGTATTTATCGCAGTCCTCTTTTTTTAATATCCGATATCTCGGAAAGAAGAACCATGGCACACGTCTCTTCGCTCCCGGGCATAACCAACATTCAACGTCCTAACCAGGTCTTATCCAACGAGGAACTGCTGCATCGAGCTTGCCTGTCGATTGCTGGCGGTGACAGCAGCACCATGCGAGTGCTGCCCTACCATCTGCCATTGGTGGCCGAGCGTGGTAAAGGTTCACGAATCTGGGATGCGGAAGACAATGAATACATTGACCTGAACATGGCTTACGGTCCGCTCATTTTTGGTCATTGTCCAACCAAAATAGTCGAGCGGGTGTTTGACCAGATTAGTCAACGAGGTAGTCAGCTTGGATTTCCGTCGGAAATCAACACTCGCGTTGCGGAAAAGATCAAGCACCTGTTTCCAAGCATCCAGTTGATGCGTTTCGCTAATAGTGGAACAGAGGCTATTGCGTCATCCATTCGCTTGGCCCGTGCCTATACGGGACGTCGAAAAATCATTATTTTCGAAGGACACTATCACGGATGGAGCGACGCGACATTTCACCGCTATCACGCGCCGTTGGAAGAACTCCCCTCAGCAGATTTCGGACCCGCACTCCCGGGAACTCTGGGGATGAACGGTGCTCCGCACGACCTGGTAGCTGTGCGCTGGAATAATCTGGACGCTTTGGCGCGCTGTCTGGAAAGCGATCCTCAGGCCTTTGCCGGATGTATTATGGAACCCGTGATGGGGAACGCTGGTGTCATAGCGCCGCAGCCAGGCTTTCTTCAACAGGTTCGTGAACTGCTTCATCATCACGGCAGCCTGTTGATTTTTGACGAAGTTATCACAGGCATGAGGATCGCTCCGGGCGGTGCCCAGGAACTCTTCCAGGTACAGCCGGACATCACTGTGGTCTCCAAGGCACTCGGTGGAGGTTACCCAGTGGCCGGCTTTGGCGCGTCGCGAGAAATCATGGATTTGATCGTTCAAGGAACACTCTTTCATGGCGGAGTGTATTCGAGCAATGCGGTGGTGATGTCTGCCGCGGAGGCGGTTTTAGATGAGATTCTTGCAAACAGCAGAGAAATTTATGACCATTTGTACGCAATTACCAATCGGCTTGCCCGAGGTTTGCGAGATATTCTGTCTCGGTCGGGAATATCGCACGTGGTTCAAAATGTCGGACCCATGTTTTCCATCTTTCTGACTCGAGGAGATGTGGAAGGGTTGTGTGAATACCGGGACGTTCGCCAGCATTGTGATTTCGATCGTTACATTCAATTGCAGCATCAGTTGCAGCAATCGGGTGTCTATTTTCACCCTAATCAGTTCGAACCGATGTTTCCTTCAACCGCCCACACGACTCACGAGATCGACTTGGTCCTAGATCGGTTTGAAGAGGCCGTGCGATGTCGACTTGTAGCATAGAATCGAAACTGAGCCCCCTACCGCTTCTGGCTGCGGCCGAAAGTTACCAGGGATCGATGATTGACCTGGAACAAGGTCGCATCATCCGACCGGACAGTTTTCGCCGCGGCTGGTCCGCGTTGACGCTGTCACTTGCCCAGCGGGGCTTGATAGAGGGTCAACGCGTTGTCCTTGCCGTTAGCAACGGTCCGTCTTTCATTGCATCTTTGTTGGCAGTGATCAAGTGCGGAGGATCTCCAATCTTGGCACACGCCAAGTCACCTCCGGCCGAACTCGTGCGAACGGCCCGACATTTTGGTGCCCACCACATTCTGAGCAGTGAATGGAAATTCAAAGACTTTCGAGAGGCTACTGACGACGCAAACAGGCTGGATTTCGCGTGGTCAGACCTGATGTGGGCAGACGTTTCTGAAGACATGGAGCACTCCGGGCCACCACTCGTGGGCGTACCGCTCCATCCGACGTCAGGTACGACGGGTCGGCCAAAGATTGCCCTGCGACCTGCCGAAGTCGCTCTGGCCGAGGCGAGTCACTACATCGACACAATCGGGATTGATTCCCAGGATGTTGTCCTGGCTGCAACTCCTCAAAGCCATGCTTACGCCTACGGGATGGGTGTTATGGTTCCGCTGTTGAGTGGAGCGAGTATTGTCACCATGCGGATGTTCAATCCGCTCTTGGTCCGGCGGGCTTTTGCAGACCACCAGGTAACCATCTTTCCGGCGGTCCCCGCTATGCTCGACATGCTTTTGTTAGAACCGGCCGCCGACTTGGGAATTACGGCTCGGGCTTTGTTCAGTGCCGGCGCCCCACTTCCTCAGCGAACCGCGTCTGAATTTCAGCGGAGGACTGGTCTAACCGTCCGCCCGCTGTATGGAACTACTGAAACAGGGGGGATTTCCGTAGGTTCCGGGGAACATGGTCGAGTCGCCGGTTGTGTGGGACCTGCCATGGCGGGTGTTGAAGTGTTCGTCCAACCCCACGACGAAGACCGAGTTACAGGACTCGGTCGTTTACTTGTTCGTAGCCCTTCCATGATGGCTGGTTACCTGGAATCCGGCGGTGTCGACACGTCTCCCCTGGTTGACGGCTGGTTCGAGACGGGAGACCTGGCTTCTCTTGACCCTCAAGCAGCGATTTGCCTCAGTGGCCGGCAAACCGAACTCATTAACGTGTGTGGAATGAAAGTCGTTCCCAGCGAAGTGGAAACTGTGATTTCAGCAATACCAGAGGTTGCCGAAGTCAAGGTTTACGGGACGGACACTGTCAAGGCCGCAATTGTTCCTGAAGGGAAGATCGATCAGGCAACCGTTCACCGCCACTGTGAACAACAACTGGTTTACTACAAACGTCCAACCCAACTCACGCTGATGGCAGGACTACCGAAGACACCTAGCGGTAAAGTCATCCGGGATCAATTGCCCTGATACTAGATGAGTTCCATTTCACTGAACAGAAGAGAGGCCGCCAGTGGAACACAGTTCAAATTCCATGACTGTGAAATTTGTCTTTTTTTCGTTGCTGGTCCCGGTGTACCTCTTCCCGCTGTTCATCTTTTCGTCAGTCCCCACAAAAGCCCTTGGATAACACCATCACCAGACAAGTAGTCCCGAGACGCGAGTCAGTCTTGACACAGTGCTCCTGTTTCTTAAATTGTCCCCGGAGTTTACAGTTCTTACCACTCAACCAAACAGGACAAATCAGCCATCAACGATTCTATTGAACACAAACTGAGCCAGATATGGCGGGACATCGTAGAACATGAAGTCGGGGCCGACGAGGACTTTTTCCTGAGCGGGGGCGACTCGTTAAAGGCAATGCGACTGTTAACACAAATTGAAAGCAGTTTCGGCCAGCGGATCGGTCTATCCACGCTTTTCCAGTCACCAACAATCCGCCAACTGTCCTCCGTGTTGAATCAATTTCGCGAGCCGGTGTCTGTTAGCCCGCTAGTTCCTCTTCGTGTAGAGGGTGATCAAACACCCCTTTACCTAGTCCATCCCGGAGGTGGGGGCGTGTGGTGTTACCGGGAATTATCCCGGGCATTACCTTCCAACCAACCCTGCTACGGATTGGAGGCTCAGGGAAGTGACGGTCTAAGACAACCACTGGATTGTGTGCACAAGATGGCCGAAAACTACTTAGCCGCGATCCGCCAACAAAGACCCCACGGACCGTACGCCCTGGCTGGATGGTCTTTCGGAGGCCTCGTGGCATTTGAAATCGCCCAACGACTCCACCAG
Source organism: Planctomycetaceae bacterium (assembly GCA_002726515.1). Classification (GTDB taxonomy): domain Bacteria; phylum Planctomycetota; class Planctomycetia; order Pirellulales; family Pirellulaceae. The sequence goes on from PBTE01000199.1 coordinate 76,716, forward strand.
GAACGCGAACGGGTTGATTTGCTGGCCATTATCGACTCGGGAATCATCTACTCTTTCGCTCTCTTACGAGCCATCATGCCTGACTGCCAGTCCGTGTTCACTTTTTATTCCAGACTTGATCGTGAGGAAATGTTACCGGTATTCATTCAACAAGGCCGCACCGCAAAGATCTTCCCCGAGGAAGTCAGTGATGAGAAGGCCCTCTTGATTCTGGACGTGTTCCGTGCCAACACGCAGGCTACTTCGGATTACCGTCCGAAACACTATCCAGGTGAAGTGTCTCTCTTTCAGGCACAAGAGAGACTGGTCGACAAGCGTTTTGATCCTGCACGTGAGTGGCAGCGTGTGACAGAATCAGTGGAACACGTTTGGGTTCCAGGAAGCCACATGACAATGTTGCAAAAACCACATGTCGCCCGCCTGGCAAACGAGTTGATCATGCGGCTTGCTGGTCGGAACAGTCGTACATCTCGCCAGGCGGCTTAAGTACGCTAGGGGCATCCCATGGATGGCGTGGAAACTTTCGCAAAAACCCGTCTGGTGCAATACTGGCTCATTTATGTGCTGGCAAGAATCGTCATCCGCGCCATCGACCTGGTTCCTCTTGCCGTCTTGACCGTGGCAACGCGGTTTGTGGCATTTCTTTTCAACGACCTTTTTCGTGTGCGCCGCCGGGTGGTGAACAACAATTTACAGCATGCATTCCCACACTGGTCGGCGAAAAAACGTCGGCAAGTGGCACGCGAGATGTGGCAGCATTTGTTTCTGATTGAGTGCGAAGCAATTAAGGCTCGTCGAATCCTGAATGAACAGAATTGGCGTAACTACATCGACTTTTCTGAAAAAGACAAACAGCGTGTCGACAAGTATCTACACGATGATCGCGGTTGTATTATTGTTGGCTGTCATTTCGGAAACTTCGAAGTCGGCGGCATGTTCACCCACTTTGGCTATCCCTCGCGATACACCGTTGCCCGCCCCATTCGCAATCCTTTCTTGGACCGTTACATCACCCAACTGCGTGAAAGCATGGGGCAGAAGATGCTGCCTAAAAAGGGCATCATTCCAGATGTCATCGACTTGTTGAAAAAAGGTAATACGATCGGACTCCTGGCCGATCAATATGGCGGGGACACAGGTTGTTGGGTGAATTTCTTCAACCGCCCTACTTCCTACCACAAATCCATTGCCCTGTTTGCACTGATTGCGCGTGTTCCCATCTTCGTGGGCAGTTTATACCGCAGCGGCAAGCCAATGCATTTTTCCATGACCGTGGATGGCATACTTGATCCGGAAGAACCTCGCTGGAAGAACGCAACCGTAAAGGAGGTGACTCAGTGGTACAGCGATCTGTTCGAACAGATCATACGGGTTGCCCCTGAACAATACTGGTGGATACATCGACGTTGGAAGGTCCCGCAAAAGCAAAGCATACGTCGCAGAAGATTGAAACAGGCGGCGTAACAACAAGACTTTTCTGCGGTCTGCCGATATGTAAATCTCCTCCCGGATCCCCCTGCTCTGCCGTTGGTGACCTGGTGCTGCGGATTGGCTCCCGGAAAACGTTTAGCAGTGATCCGCTCCCGGATCTTGTTTTCCGAAACGACCGCGATACTCTTCTGCCGGATACTTTTTCTTGTTCCGCAGCATCTTAGCCTCTACGGCCGCCGCGACGTCAATGTTGAGCGAGTTAGATAAAGCCAAAGCGTAACAGATTACATCGGCCAACTCCTCGCCTACAGCATGTAATTTATCCGGATCTTTTCCAACCTGTCGTGATGCGTCCATCGAAATCCATTGGAAGTGTTCCATCAGTTCGGCCGCTTCGATGGCGAGTGCCATGCTAAGGTTTTTTGGAGAATGAAATTTCTGCCACTCCCGCTGGTCCACAAAATCCCGCACAATTTCGCGCAACTCGGCAAGGGTTGTCTCGTCGTCATACATGGATCAACTCAATTTGTTCACAGTGAGAAAACGACCTGATCATAGGGGTTTTTTGACGCCGTACGAGTCCCCCAACGCGGTCGGTCGCTCGAAAAGAGTCCCGGCAACAACTCGAAAATGGCACAACGCACAACCGCTAACTTCTTCCTAGATCCAGTGCACACTCCCCCTGCCAGGAAAATCACCCACACTCAATCAAGAGCCGATTGGTGGTCTGCTCCACCAAGATGTGCTACGATCCCAGTTGGTGCGGTGCCAACGATTCTACCGGCCAAAGCTGGTATGGTATTAGGTTTCGTTTTCAAAATGGGCTGCCGCCAAACTGAAAATTTGAGAACAATGGATGTCATTCCCAGGGAACTGGGCCGGAAGCTGCCTCTGGTCGTTGACTGGGCGGTAGCGCGCGCGCCCTGCGAGCCGTGGGTTTTGTTACCGTGTGTTCGATCGATTTCATTTCCCGGGTATTGCCCGATAGTTGCTCATGTCTTTCAGAGTTGACCTCGAAATATTCCGTGGCCCGCTGGACTTGTTGCTTTACTTAGTGCGCAAACAAGAGCTGGATGTCGTCGATATTCCGATCTCATTGATCACTGACCAGTTCTTAGAGTATGTCACTGTTTTGGAGAAGCTCGATGTGAATGCCGTGGGTGATTTTCTCGAAATGGCCAGCATATTGATTGAAATTAAATCGCGGATGGTACTCCCTCGAACAGAGGAAGAAGAAGAATCCCAGCTGGAAGATCCGCGTCAAGAGCTCGTTCAACGTTTGTTGGAATATAAGAAATACCGCGACGCCGCCAGCATGCTGGAAGAACAGAGTCGTCAGTGGCAGGAACACTTTCCCCGTGTCAGCAGCGATGTGCCGCCTCGGCGGCGTGATTTGGCTGATGAACCTCTTCAGGAAATCGAACTTTGGGATTTGGTAAGCACCTTCGGGAGGCTTTTGCGGGAGCAGGAGCTGTCGAGAACTTCGACCATTATCTATGACGATACTCCTATCGAGACTCACATGGCACACATCCAGCAACACTTGCAGCAAAAAGGGCGTACATCCATTTCAAACCTTTTCAAGGCCGGCATGCACAAGTCGGCCCTGATTGGTCTGTTTCTTGCAGTGCTGGAACTGGTCCGCCACCAGTATGTGATAGCCGAGCAAGATGATTTACATGGTGATATCTGGATCGTACCCGGTAAACTTCTGGGCGAGAAGTTAGATCGATCCAAAATCGACCACTATGCTCAGGCAACCGACACCGGGGAGACAGGCGACGGCTCATCATCATCTTGAATTGATACCAGCAGCATTGCTTGCCCGTGAAGATTGATCACATTGTAGCAAGATGACGATTCACTGGTCCGTGCGTTTCCATGAAACATGTTGAAGAACCTACCTGTAAAAACTATCGCTTACAAAGAATTCACCATTGAAGGCTATTCGCGTGCGGCGGTTCAAACCTACTGGCGTATCCCCGAATTCAAACTGGGATTCGACCTGGGAGCTCAACCCTGGTCCTTCATGGGAACACCAAGCTGGTTTGTCTCGCATACTCATCTGGATCATATTGCCGCCCTGCCGATCTACATTGCACGGCGCCGGATGATGAAGATGGAGCCACCCAAGATTTATCTTCCGGAACACGCTGTCGAAAATACACAGCGGGTTTTACGGGCCTTTTCCCAAATGGATCGCGGCCGCCTGCCCTGCGAACTCATCGGGATTGGCGCCGGAGCAGAAATTGAGCTGTCCCGCGAATTGGTTGTCACTGTGACGGCCACAAAACACACTGTGCCCTCGCTTGGTTTTGTTGTATGGGAACGACGGCGAAAGTTGAAAGATGAATTCCAAGACCTGTCGGGAGATCAGATCCGCGATCTACGTCTGTCAGGCCAGGAAGTCACCGCCGAACGACGTTTGCCTCGTATTGCCTACCTGGGCGACAGCGCTCCGGAGGGACTCGACAACTGTCCGGTTATGTACGAAGCTGAGGTCCTGATCATGGAAATGACGTTTGTTGCACCGGGACATCGTCGAGAAAGAATCCATAAAATGGGCCACATCCATCTCGACGATGTAGTGAGTCGACAGGATCATTTTAAAAACAAATTGGTGATCGCGTCACACTTCAGCACGCGATATCACGTGAAACAGATCCAAAGCGCTGTCGAAAAGAAATTACCCGATATGCTGGATGGACGCTTGAACCTATGGTTGTAGCGACGCCTTCCGTAACATGGAACGGTCCGCGGTCGGCCTATGTTCACATCCCCTTCTGCTCACATCACTGTGGCTATTGCAACTTTACGGTCATCGCCGGTCGCGGCGATTTGATCGAAAACTACCTGCGGGCCCTCCGGTGTGAGCTCGCCGAACTGAAGTTTCCACGTCCCGTGGATACACTGTTTCTGGGTGGCGGGACTCCGACGCAACTCAACAAAAACGAACTGCGTTCTCTGCTGGAACTCACGCTGACCTGGTTTCCTCTGACGGAGGGGGGTGAATTTAGCGTCGAGGCCAATCCGGCTGACGTCGAAACAGAAAAAATCGACCTTTTGGTTGCCTGGGGAGTAAATCGTATCAGTCTGGGTGCCCAGTCGTTCCAATCACACAAGTTAAAAACACTGGAGCGAGACCATGACGCTGCCAAAATCCATCAGGCAGTGGAACTAGCCTCCAGCCGAATCGCTTCTGTATCTCTCGATTTGATCTTTGGTTTGCCCAACGAATCGCTCACAGATTGGTCACGAGACCTCCAAGCGGCTCTAGCGCTGCGACCCAACCACCTTTCGACTTACGGCCTGACATACGAGAAGGGAACACACTTCTGGAGCCGTCAGCAACGAGGCCAAATTCAGCAGCTCTCAGAAGAAGCAGAACGCGAAATGTTCGAGCTGGCCATCAACCATCTGACGGCAGCAGGATTGGAGCATTACGAAATTTCAAATTTCGCTCGCCCAAACCATCGCTGCAGACACAACGAGGCCTACTGGTCAGGTGCTGAGTACTACGCGGCGGGGGCTGGTGCATCACGTTTTGTGAATGGGCTACGCGAAACGAATCACCGCAGTGTCGTGAACTATCTGAGGCTGGTATTGAGTGGAAAATCCCCGGTCGCCCAACGAGAACAATTGGCACCTGAAGACGCGGCACGTGAACAGCTCGTGTTCGGACTGAGAAGATTGGCTGGCGTCGATCGTAACGACTTTCATCGGAAGACCGGATTTACCATCGAAGCGTTGATCGAGGCGCCGCTTGACACTTTCTTGAAATTAGGGCTGCTGGAATGGGTGCAGAATAGACTCCGTTTGACCCGCGAGGGTTTGATGGTCAGCGATTCCCTGTGGCCTGCATTTCTGTGACCAAAGCAAGTTCTGTCTACCTCACTCAGCCGCCCTCGACTCCCTATTTCACATTAAAGGACTTGCCCGGAATCATTCAATCATGACAACGTGCCCAGTGATGTAGAATTTGTTCCAAACTGGGGCAGCAAGAAACTCAAATGGTGCAACTTCACCGAAATACGGGGGATGGCCCGGCTGCCTAGATCTTCACAGGCCCAGGCTCATCGATATGACGTCTTTCGTTTCATTCAGCCAACATTCCTGATCAATCTTCTCCCTGGCCGTCACTGACTGAATTCATCCCTTCCGTGAGTTGCCGCTGAATTTCAACGTAGGAGAGCATTACATTTTCAATGAGAGAATCCGTCTCCGGCGAACTGGAGCCGTGCAGCAGCCCCTGCTGAAATTTCTCGACTTCGTCATTCAACTCGACCAGCCAATCAGGAACGTCCAAACCGACCCCGGAAGGCTCCTCGGCCAGCGCCAGGATCTCCTGTTCCAGCAAATCAAAAGACGTGTGACATTCCGCAGCAGTGGACTCTTGAATTGCCGGTCCAATCAAAGCTCGCAAGCGGTCAACGACCAAGGGTTTCATGAACCTGCCTTTTAAACGATCAACCACTGTCGGCATCTGCATGGCGTGCATTTCCTGCAACTCCACGACACGGTTGAGAAACACCTGAGCTCTCTCTTGGGTCCGCTCCACCAGGGCTCGTCGCCAGATTTCTGCATCTAAGTTTCGTTGATGACTTACCAGAATTTCGTGGGCTAGCACGACTGGTCTGAGATTCCAAGTCACACGGTCGTATTCGACCCGCAACCGTAAGAAGTCGAGTAGTGTGTACAGCATTTCGCCACGGTCGGATTGGATGGTACTACTGTTGTAGTCCCGATACTCGCTATAGTTCTCGGCGATCGCCTCGATGGCAACAGTTAAACACTCCACAGCCTGATCGCGATGAACACCTCGATCTAAATCCTTAACCAGCAGTAGTTCCGTCTCCTGGGCTCCTTCCACCAAGCGATCCAGCCAGCGGCCGGGACCTTGATGCATGATGGCCCGCAAGTTCCCCAACCCAAGAAATCCTTGCGTGAACAAATCTTGGCCATACTGCTGAATGAACTCGACAAGCGTGTCCCATGCTTTACTGTCGGCGACGCGTTCCAAAACGGAAAGTCTTAGAGTTCTGCTGTGAGAAAGCCAGCTACGTAGCATCAATTGAGTTAAAATTTCGAGGGATGCCACAAGGGTTTCGCCGTCATCCGTTTGCGAGTTCCATGTCTTTGCTGAATTGACAATGGATTCGACCAGCGCCCGCAGTCCCACTTCGAATAGTGAGTCGAATTCCGTCACAGCCGACCTACCAGCCGGTTGATTGCGTTCCATCTGTCGGGCAATTTCCACCAGTTGACAGGTGGTGCGCAAGAACCCAAGACGAGGCAACCATCGCAACAGATTTTCGATCAGTCTCTGGTGCATCCTCGCCACGACAATCTTGCGAGGGTCTCCCCGGCGGGCGAGAGGAACGTAGAGTAATGTTTGGTCTTTCAGTATCGTGATGAACTCGTCCCACTGGTCCTCAACCCGATCAGTCTTTCCGAGTAAAATAGCGCTTGCAATATGGGCACCCCTGATCTCGGCCACATTCAACAAGTCCACTTCATCTTGTTCGAGAGAATTGAGCGGAGAGGCATCAGCGGCGATCAGGGCTGCCAATACAAAACGAGTGGCGTCACACGTTTCGACACAGGTTTTGATGGCGGTCTCCAGCAGCATCTCCTTGAGCAGCCGCTGCTGGTCATACTGCAGCATCGACTCCTGGCTCAGCGAAGGTGCTGGTATTGAAAACCGATGCACACTATGAATCAATCGAAGAAGTCCTTTCCGTTTGTTAAGAATGTTTTTGAACCACTGCTGCAAGCTTGAGACTCGCTCAACACTCATGCCTTCTGACAGCTCATCCTTTACCCACGCTGCCGACTTCCAGAGATGGGATATGCCCTCGATGAATTTCAATCGATCGGCCAAATGACGTGAGCGCTCATCCAACTCGATTTCCGTCGAGTGGTCGGGGTCGTAGATCGAACCCTCCATTCCATCGTCCGTAGAATCGCGAAATACAACTTCTTCATAAGCTGCTTGATAAAGATCGTCTTCCTGATCATGGGCCGAATTCTCCGGTTCGGTAGAAATCTCCGTGTCACGCTCTTCCGTCGTCAGCATCTCAGGTGCCAAATCGAAATCCGGTACTTCCCAGTATTCGCCCGCATTCGATTCGAGATAATCAAAAAATTTCTGGACCATCCGCCAACGATCATCGGCGCTAGTAGCGGACTGCTTGACTTGACCTAACCAACGGGAAGCCAATTCATGAAACGATGCTTCGCCCTGTTCGAGTCCCACGCGACCCGCCTGACTCAGCCAGTAAACAAGGAGCGACATCGAGGCCACACAGTCATCGCGATCGAGTAGGGCACTCACAACTCGAGAAAATGCCTGGGCCGAATCAAACACTTCCGCGTGCGGTGCCCAAAAACCTATGTCCCCGGTGGATGCACCCCCTTGGTGCCACAATCCCAGTGCATGAGAAGCTCGTTCCGCAGCCACGTAGATTTGCTGGCTTTCAAAACCGTCGACACTGCTGACTTCATGAACTGCAAAAGGATGCCACCAATCCACCATTTTTCGAAAATCGCCAGCAATGTTTTTGCAGAGAACCTGGTCGTTTTGTGCCGCTGTTTCACTCCATAACTGGCCATACAGCGCGAAGAACTGGCGCATCAGATCAATTAACTCGTCGGCTCGCACGTCATGAATGCTGTTTTCAAGGGCCGGAAACAACGAGTAGTTCGCACTAAATCCCAGAATATTCCAGGGATCGATGACTGCCCCGCACGCGATGGCCCGCTGCAGGATGGTAGAAGCTCTGTTCAAATGGTCCAGTGCGGACGACAACCTTTCTTGCGATAGCGAACTCCTGGTGGCCATCAATTCGCAATCGATTTGGCACATCATTCGTGCCGAAGATACCGGCACCACCATGGTTTGTCTTGTAGACGCCTCGGGATATCCCATGCGAGCGAAGAGCTTGGCAAGATAAACGTGTTGTAACTGCAGTGCCCTGCGCCGCGCCAGACGGGAGTTCAAGTCTTGACGTGCTCCTCCAAACGGCTGTCGCCGCTGTTGCATTTCGGATTCCAACCGCTGCCGATGGCGACTCTTAAGTTGCTGTAATTGTTGCTCGTAGAAACAATCTCGAAAAGTAGCAACTTGAGGAAGTAACGTACCCAGAGTCGTCGTCGAATCGTGGACACCCGGTCCGTTACCACTGATCCCAGATGCCATTAAAATGGTACCTGCCAGTACGGTGGCCGCCTCACTCAACAATTCGTCGGAACAGAACTGTCCCGGGTTCTCGACACGGGACATGAGCGAGTCGAGTGTCACATCGCGGAGTACAAATCGACAATAGTTACCTCGTTGATCTATCTGGTGTTCGTCCCAATGGCCGAACAAGTAATTCGGCCGTTTGCCGGCGGGATGATCAAAATCGCATCCGCGCGGATCGATGGCCAATTCCTCCATCTGCTGGAGGTCGAAATATGCCTCCCTAAGAATGGTTTCGTCCGTCGAACTGAGCACTTCGAGCGAGCGAGCGACCAGTTCCTGATATCGACCATGCTCGACACAAACACCCTGGATGTAGACTGGAATCGGCCGAACCCATTCGTGTTCGTAGGGTTCCAGTTTGCGATTTTCCAGCGTGGCTACGGGTCGATGTCCAACATAATCATTCAAAAACATGAGGGCATCGCGGCAAATGCGATCAGCATCTTTCCAGGGCCCCCCCGCCCTCAGAATCGCCTCAAAGATTCGGCCCACAAACAACGGACGAAAAAGCGTCTTTTCGGTGTGATGAAATAAAAGGTCTTCATGGTACTCGATATAAAGAGGAAGGAAGTTATCAAAGACCAAGCCAATTACGGCACGCGCCTGATCCGCATTGGCGAATGTGGGATTTGATCGCGTCAATTCCTCCAGTGACCGTTCCAGTTGCTGACGCACCGCTAACCAGTTCGACTCGGATTCTTCTAACTCCGACTGGTTGCTACTTTCCTCTACCTTGGCATAAAGATTGTTCAAGTCTTGTAAGAACTGAGGATCGGACACCCCGGAGGAAAAATTTGCATAACCAAGCACATTTTGAATCATCCCGCGAGTTTCGTTTTCTGCTGATGCCATCGTACCGGCGATCCTCTTTCCACACAGCATGTGCTCGGCTGCCGGTCTTCGACGACGCCTTGGCAGCTTCGTTCTTCCAATTTATCCGTAGTTTCTAATCACCACAATTCGAGGGCAAGTCCGACGACATCTACAAGAGGCCCCACCTGGTCCAGATGCCGGCCACAGTCGCTGGACTACCAACACCAAGTGAACGATCCGTGCGTGCATTCTGCTTGACATCCATCTTCCTACCAGATGATGACGCAAGAAAATCGCCTCTGGATACAGGAAATCTTTCCCACCACAGCATCTTTTCGGGAAAATCGTGAGTCCAAGATGCAAAAAGATACTACATGAATTAAGATGAAACGAGTGCATTCTCCTAACAGAATTTCGGATCAGATCCTTGGAGCGCCAAGTTGAGTACACAAAAAAAAGTACCCTACCTCGTTCTAGCAACCGTAATTTTTTTCGCTGTCATTTGTGAATTCTTTCACCTCGCTCCTCTTGAAGCTGCTCACTTGTCACGACAAGTCGCCCAAACAGCGGGACTGGAGTTGGCCTGGTCGACCCATGTGGCAGTTGACTTCAGCACATCGAAATTACGGCATTTGACTCAATACGTGAGTGCCCGTTCCCGCTTTCACGTCCATGAAATAAACGTCGGCAGACATAAAGTTCTCATTTCCGAACATGACGTCGACTCGAATGGAATTCCACTCGGCTTGGAAGGCGCAGCGAAGGCTGCCCGGCGAAAAGTGACAGCACTCAAGGAAGCTGGCTGGCAACCTGAACACATCGAACACGATATCCCGGAAATCACTTTGTATGCGACCACCACTCAAGGTGTGGTTCATGCTATCGATGCACAAACAGGACGGACGCTGTGGTCGCAAACCGTGGGAAAACCAAACTACCCTACTTATAAAACGGCGGCCAACGAGAAATTCCTGGCAGTCATCAATGGTTCAACCCTTTATCTATTGGAACGAGATACCGGATACGTCCTTTGGAATCATCGTCTGAAAAGTGTGCCTGCAGGCGGCCCGGGCTTGAGTGATCACATGGTGAGCGCCATCATGAAAAGCGGGCTGGTTGAAACATATCTCCTGGATGACCTCGACAAACATCCCTGGACCTTCGTGTCAACGGGAAGAGGGACTTCTTCCCCGCTAGCGACGCCACGAACTTTCAGCTGGACCACGGACCGGGGACATCTTTATGTAGGTTCTGCGCGCGAATCTCAAGTCTATTATCGACTGGAAGCAAATGCTGCTTTCCGCTCATCCCCGGCCGCACTGGAAAACAACCGCCTGTTCGCTGCAGCTCAGAACGGCTTTGTCTATGCTCTGGATGAAATGAGTGGAGACATGGTCTGGCGGCACTTTGCCGGACAAGGGATCTTTCAACCACCGGTCGCCGTACATCAGGGCATTTACGTCGTGGCGGAAGGAAACTTGATTCGCCTGGATGCGAATTCGGGTGATGAGCAGTGGAAGGTGCCTCGCATAGACCAGGTTGTTTCAATAAACGACAAACGCGTTTATGCAATCGATTATCAAGCCCGCCTGATAGTTTTGGACAGCACGCACGGTCACCAACTGGCTGCCGCATCGTTTCCACCACTGGAGGTGAAGTTATCTAACTGGCAAACGGATCGCCTCTTTGTCGGAACCGGAACGGGAAAACTCTACTGCTTGAGAGAACCCCGACTCTTTTTGCCGCAACTCCACGTTAAACTGGGAGATCAAGGTGAATTGTCCGCTGCTGGGGGAAAATCGAAAGACGGATCACCTTCCACCGATTCCAACCGGACGGAGCAAGGGCGCGAAAGGTCAAGCGACGCCGAGGTACCCGAACGGTCAGAACCCTTTGGTGGCAGCGACCCACCGGACCCCTTTGGTGACGAAGAGGATGGAGACCAGAATCCCTTCGGGGGCGATGACGAAGAAGCTCCCTTTGGCTTCGACAATGATGATGACCCGTTTGGGTAACGCGCGCTGTACGGAAATGACGTCTGCACAGCGTGTTTAACACCTGATTCGCAGGTCAGTCGTGGTCGGCCTGCGGCGGGCAGCACCGGACAACCCAGCAGGGGGGTGGTTGACCGTCTTGGCATCCCAGCTTAAACACAACTCTATGGATTCACCCTTACTGCAGCGCGCTCTCATTAGTGTTAGTGACAAACTGGGCCTCGTTGATTTTGCACGTGGCCTGGCCACCGCCGGAGTGCAAATATTCAGTACCGGTGGAACAGGACGCTACCTGGAGGAGCACGGGATTACCGTGCATGACGTCGCAGAATACACCGGTTTTCCGGAGATGATGGATGGTCGACTGAAGACACTCCATCCAAAAGTCTTCGGTGGCATTCTTTGTCGCCACGACCGGCCGGATGATATGGCAGCACTGGTGGAACACCAGATCGAGCGATTCGACCTGATTGTTGTTAATCTTTATCCTTTCGAGGAGACGGTGGCGCGTAACGAGGTCACACCCAGTGAAGCTATTGAACAAATTGACATCGGGGGCCCCAGTCTGGTCCGCGCCGCGGCGAAAAACCACTCGTTCGTGACGATCGCCACCCATCCTGAACAATACTCTGCCATCCTTGAACAACTTGATGCGCAAGGGGGCACAACGTTGGAAATGCGGCGGCGTTTAGCTGGCGACGCTTTCACCTGCACAGCCCAGTACGATCAGGCCATCAGCGATTATTTCAATCGGCTTGAATCTACAGATCGATTTCCAACTACTTTTCAAAAGTCTTTCCGTCGTAAATCAATCCTGAGATACGGTGAGAACCCTCACCAACAAGCTGCTCTCTATTCAGATGCTCCGCCAAGTGGGGCCAATCTCGTTTCGTCCAGAAAGCTTCATGGAAAAGAACTGTCCTACAACAATCTGTTGGATCTCGATAGCGCCCTGGTCATCGCCCGATCCTTGCCACTTCCCGGGGTGGTGGTTGTAAAACACAACAATCCCTGCGGTGCGGCCAGTGGATCCAGCCTGGTCGAGGCAACAAAAAAGGCCCTTGCAGGTGACCCGGTCAGTGCCTTCGGGTCTATTCTGGGATTCAATCAGGCTGTCGATGCGGCCGTCGCAGACCACTTGTCAACTCCTGGACTGTTTGTCGAAGCCATCGTGGCGCCCAACTTTGAACCCGCTGCGCTCGAGATTCTCACTTCCAAACCCAAATGGAAGAACAATGTCCGTCTCGTGCAAGTAGGGACTGTGAGCAACAACTCGCATCAGTCCGAATGCCGCTTTATCGCAGGAGGAGTCCTGGTTCAAGATGCAAACGACCAACCTGATGATGAGTCGCAATGGAACATCGTTACCGAGATCAGCCCTGACGATGAACAACTGCAGGATTTGCGGTTTGCGTGGTCAGTTGTACGACACGTGAAATCTAACGCGATCGTTCTTGTTCGCCAGCAATCGATCGTCGGAGCCGGAGCCGGACAGATGAGCCGGGTAGATGCCGTTGAAATTGCAATCCGCAAAGCAGAAGAACGAGCCAGCAATTCCGTGTTGGCGTCCGATGCTTTTTTCCCTTTTCCCGATTCCATCGAACAGGCAGCGCAAGCAGGAATTGCAGCCATCATTCAACCGGGCGGATCGCGTCGAGATCCGGAAGTCATCGACGCATGTAACAAGCATCGATTGCCTATGATTTTCACCAATGCCCGACACTTCAAACACTGATGGCTGAGATCCTCGACAAAATTGTCGCCACAAAACGTGACGAGATCGCCGTCGCCCGCCAGCGCCGCATTGAAGACGATTTACGGGCTGACATTGAGCAGATCGCCCCCGCCCGAGACTTTTTCGGACCATTGGCCAAGGGAGGTCCGATCAAGTTAATTGCAGAAGTTAAGAAAGCAAGTCCTTCGGCTGGAACGATTCGCGCTGATTTTGATCCCGTTGCGATCGCCCAGACCTACGAACAACAAGGTGCCAGTTGTATCAGCGTGTTGACAGACGAACCTTACTTTCAAGGAAAACTCGAGTATCTGACCCAAATTCACAGAGGCGTGCAGGCGCCGCTACTGCGAAAAGATTTCATTTTGGACAGCTACCAACTACTCGAAGCACGCGCAGCGGGGGCCGATGCCGTGTTGTTGATTGCCGAGTGTCTTGATGACTGCCAGCTCCGCAAACTTCATCACGAAGCCATGGAGTTGGGCATGACCCCGTTGGTCGAATTTTTTGAACCGAAAAATCTGGAACGGGTACTGGCTGCAGGAGCTTTCTTAATTGGTGTCAACAATCGCGACTTGCGCAGCTTTGATACAGACCTGGACCACACACTTCGCATGCGGGATAAACTTCCGGAGGACTGTGTTGTGGTTGGAGAGAGCGGCATTCGAACTCGCCAGGATGTGTTGCGACTGGAGGCAGCGGGTGTGAACGCTATCCTGGTCGGAGAAACCTTGATGCGACAGCCTGACATCGCTGCAGCCGTACGAGAATTACTTGGAAACCATTAAGCGCCGGATAAATTTACGACTCGGTAATCAGGCGTGAAATCTTTCTTCCTGTTACGCTTAACGGGTAATCTTCAAGCGTCGTGACTGGAATCCATTTCTGTTGCAAACTGACCCGGGACCTCGAGCTGCCCAGAACGCCCGCTTCGTAGCATTCCAGTTTGATTCGAAAGCGAGTCACTCCATGTCTGATCGTCGCCAGGGAATCTCCAACATGAATCGTGAATCCTGTCAACTTTCGCACTTTCTTCTCGATTTCTTTCCTCAACAAATGTTCCTTTTGAGCACTTATTTCGCAACGAGGAAAGTCCCATAGACCTTCCCACCGCTCTCCTGTCGTACAACGACGAAGTAAGACTTTTTGACCCCGCCAAATGACAACCGCCGCTTCGTGTAAGTCCTCGTATTGCGTCTTTTGTTTAACAACAGGAATCACTTCCTGGAGTTTTTGAGATCGGGCTCGACAAAGCTTTCGGACTGGACAGTTGCTACAGGCAGGACTTTTCGGGGTACAGACGCAACTGCCCACCTCCATCAGGGCCTGATTGAAGCTGCCTGCATTGCGGCGCGGCAGCAATTGTTCGGAAAACGTCCACAAAAGTTTTTGCCCGACGCTGCGGGTGGTATCACCTTGGTAGGCCAACAATCGGCTCAATAAACGAATCGAATTTGTTTCCAGGATTGGCAGTCGGTCGTCAAACGCGATCGATAAAATTGCACCCGCTGTGTAACGCCCAATTCCTGGAAGTTTTTGTACCGCTTGCGGATCTCTTGGGAATTTTCCCTCAAACTCGGCCATCATTCTCTGGGCCGCCTGGTGCAGCGACCGCCCACGACGATAGTAACCTAAGCCCTCCCAATATCGGAGGACTTCCTGCTCTGATGAGGCGGCCAAGGTGGCAATATCCGGGAAACGCTGGAGAAAGCGTACAAAATAGGACTTCGCGGTAAGAACCTGCGTCTGCTGAAGCATGATTTCACTGACCCACACGGCGTAGGGGTCCTTGGTCTGACGCCAGGGCAGGTCACGAGCGTTGCGGCGAAACCAGCGCAACAGCTGCCGCCGGAATGACTGTCGCCAAACGGCGTCTGGTAACAGTTCAACAGAGTCCATGTGAGTCGGCATCAGGCGCCATTAAAAACAAGTTGTCACTCATTCGTCTCGGTGGGCCGGATTGTAAATTGCACACGGGCTGTGGGCAATCCGGCCAACGGGGATGCACCTCTCGCTCTCAACCATTGATTGCATTTCACCACCCCGTTGTAACGCCTTGCCTGTTTACAAAAATCGAGTCGGTATCAGGGGCAGACACAAGACGACAGGCTGGCTGTGAAGGGTCAGTTTGGACGGACTTATTCCGTTAACTAAAAAATCGGGTAATCAGCATAACCAGCGGTCCAGCCATGAATCGACCTGTTTTGCCGTACCCATGTCCCATTTTCGCCTCGCTGCCCGGCGCATTCAAAAATCGTGGTCTAGAATTGAAATGGCACTCGATGCCCATGGTTGTCACAAGTTGTTTCGACTTCTGATCTCTTTGCCGAGTGTGTGCACCTTCTGATCCTGTGCAAAACTTGAATATGCGGTTCAAATTTTACTTGCTGCTTCTGCTGGGGTTTCTCACCCATGCCCCGTTCGTGTGGGGCAACGGCACGATTCGCCTGGATGTCAAAGGACGTCGTATTGAAGGGAGTCCGCTCAGTTGGACTAACAACAACATGCGTCTGTTAGCTCGAGATGGTGCCCTGTGGAGCTTCAACCCGGCCCATGTCCGGAACATGCAGAAAGTCTCCAGTCGTTTCCACAGTTACTCGTCTGCTGAAATGCGTTCCGGGTTGTATCAAGAGTTTGGCAAGAGATTCGATGTATCCGGGACGGGCCACTATCTGATCGTGCACCCCAAAGGCGAGCGGGACCGATGGGCCAACCGTTTCGAAAATTTCTACCGTTCGTTTGTCCACTATTGTCGCTCACGCGGAATTCAAACACAAAGTCCCCCCTTCCCAATGGTCGCCGTCGTGTTTCACAAACGGCTGGACTTTGACCGATTCGTCAGTGCTGACGGCGTAAGCATTACCCGGCGTTTGCTGGGATACTATTCTTCTACTTCGAATCGGATTCTCCTCTATGATACGGGGGCGGGGAAAAGTAACGCACGACAATGGCAAGCCAACTGGGACACAATTCTCCATGAAGCTGCGCACCAGTCTGCCTTCAATACCGGCGTGCACAGCCGGTTCGGGTCGACTCCGCGCTGGCTGGTAGAAGGACTCGGAACCCTCTTTGAAGCGAAGGGTGTATGGGACTCGCGCAAGTACCAACAACGTACTGACCGTGTCAATCGGGGGCGCCTGGCGGATTTTCGTCGCCATCTGACAAAACAGTCCGCGGGCGTGATTGCCAAAATCGTGGCTGATGATGACTTGTTCCAGAGTAATTCTGACCACGCCTATGCCGAATCGTGGGCCCTGACATTTTTCCTCACCGAAACAGAGTCGCAGAAGTATAAACAGCTTCTGCGAAAGACGGCCAGCCGTAAACCTTTTACCAACTATCACTCTTTTGAACGGCAAAAGGATTTCGCAGACGTTTTTGGCAAGGACCTGACAATGTTAAACGCACGACTGGAGCGGTTTATCAAAACCTTGCCCTAAACTTCAACGTGTGTGGTCGTTCACGACCGATAGCCAGTGGTTCGAATTACACGGGAAGTTACAGTTCTTACTGTGAGACTAACAACCCTAGCGCGCTAAAGAGCCCCACGAATTACTCCTCCAGGACATCCTCCAATACTTCCTCAGAAACGTAAATCGGTAACTGGGGATTACAGCTTACAGCCACTGCAATGGCATCGGACGGACGTGAGTCGATTTCGATCAAGTCCCCATCTTGTCGCACCCGCAGTTTTGCATAATAGGTGTGATCTCGGAGCTCCGAGATCACAACGCTGTCAAGTTCAGCTCCCAGTTGTTCCACCGCGCTGACCACAAGGTCATGCGTCAAGGGTCGCGGTGATTGGTGGTCTTTGACCCTCCGATCAATGCTGGTCGCCTCGAAAATCCCAATCAAAATTGGAAAGGTGCGATCGCCGTCTATTTCCTGGAGATAAATCACCTGCTGTTCGTTGATCTCGCTAATAATGATCCGAGAAAGCGTCATCTGAACTGGCATAACAAACCTTTCAACGAACAATAGCGATTAGGAGATGGCAGACTTGTCGCTCGATGATTTCTCTTGATGATAAACGAGCATTCAAAAATCAAGTGTTATTTCTTCTTCTGATTTTTCATCCGGTCTCACAGCCACACTATGGCGCTCCTCGAGCCATAACCCCAAATCGATTTGTCTACATCGCTCGCTACAAAAAGGCTTTGCAGACGACTGCGCAGACAAAAACAATTTCTCGCAAGCGGGACAGCGTTGTGCTGACATGTGTGTCAATCCGTTTTTTTATTTTGAGATTTGTTTTTCGTCTTGCCTGTTTTCTCTGATTTTTCAGATTTACTATCCGACGAACTTTCCGATGACTTCCGATCTTCCTTGGCCTGTTTTTTATATGATTCACTGCGATAGTCCGTTTGATAAAATCCGGAACCTTTAAACACGATGGCACCTCCGGTACCAAATAGTCTTCGCAATTTTAATTTACTACACTCCGGACATTTGCGCTTCACGGAATCTTTAATGGACTGAAACAACTCGAATTCATGCCCGCAGGCGTCACATTCGTACTCGTAAGTGGGCATTTAGTTTATCCTGTGACTTCTTCTGACGAGTTTTACGAGTCATCTACTCTAGTAGACACGATGACTTGAGCCGGTCGCACAATTCGCTCATGAAGCTGATAACCGGTCTGTGTTACAAACAGAACTGAACCTGCGGGATGATCCTCGCTTGGTTGTTGGGAGATTGCTTCGTGGCAATTCGGATCGAAGGCATCACCTTCCCGGACTTCAATCATTTGACAGTGGTGGCGTTCCAGGATGGATTTAAGCTGATCGGTAACCAGATGAACGCCTTCCTGAAGGCCTTGCTGGTTGTCCGTTTCACCCTGTCCCGTAACTTGTATCGCCCGCTCCAGATTGTCCACGACAGCCAGCAGATCGCTCACGATGGAAAATTGCGCATACCGTCGTTGATCTTCCATCTCACGACGAGACCGTTTACGAAAGTTATCCAGTTCCGCCTGTGACCGGAGCAAGCGACTGTTCGCATCATCTACTTGGTTTTGCAGTTGCACAACAGCATCTTGATCAAAAGTACCGGCTGGCGACTCGTCGATTTCGGCACTCGAATTCGCTTCTTCTGCGAATGTTTCATCAGATGGCGGATCCCCGAGGGGATCTCCACTTGTCGAACTGTTACTTCCTTTGGACACGATGTCTAGTTCTCCACCTGGGCAGTGCTCTCTTCATTATGGACGAAATAGTCACGAAGCTTCTCTAAAAAACTTTTCTGCTGCAAACTGACGTTAACTTTTTCCAGATCGGCCAGTTCACGTAGCACTTCTTCATGTCTGCCAGACACTTTTTTGGGCACATCGACAAAAATTTGCACGATCAAATCGCCGATTCCCCTCCCTCGTGGGTCTCGCATGCCACGGCCTCGCAAACGAAACACGTCACCAATCTGAGTTCCTGCGGGAATCTTGAGTTCTTCACGGCCTGCCAGGGTAGGAACTTCGACCACCGCTCCCAACACAACTTGGGTGTAGGTCACTGGAAACCGCAAAATCAAGTCTGGACCGTTTCTTTCAAACAACGAATGTTCACGGACATTGACAAAACAATAGCAATCTCCGGGGGGACCCCCGGAGGGGCTTGGTTCGCCTTCACCGGTCAAGCGAACGCGCATGCCATCCTCAATTCCAGCAGGGATCGCTATTTCGAGACGCACCTGTTGCGTTTCCAATCCGGCACCTTCGCAACCGGCGCAGGGATCGGTGATTCGTTGCCCGGCCCCTCCACAGTTCGGACAGACCGTTTGCACATGGAGGATGCCGGCCTGCTGGACCACTTGTCCCTGGCCACCGCAACGCACACACGGTTGGGGTTTTGATTCGGGGCTCGCGCCCGATCCATTACAGTGTTTGCACGTCTGGCGACGGTCGAACTGAACGGTTTTAGTAACTCCCGCAGCAGCTTCTTCGAGATTCAGGGTCAACTGACATTTGATATTTTCCCCACGTCTGGCGCGACGGCCTTGACGGGACCCCCCACTGAACATGTCGCCGAAAATACCGCCCCCAAAAATGTCACCAAATACCTCAAAAATTTCGGAGACATCCGCATAGTGCGGCGCCCCTCCCGCACCTTCGAACGCCGCGTGGCCGAATTGATCATAACGGCCACGTTTCTCAGGGTCACTCAGGACTTCGTATGCCTCAGCTGCCGCCTTGAACCGTTCCGTCGCTTCCTCATCGTCAGGATTGCTGTCCGGATGATTCTTGATCGCCAGCTTGCGATAGGCTGCGGCAATTTCGCGCTCATCCGCGGACCGGGCGACCTCTAACACTTCGTAATAGTCTCGTTTTCCTGCCATGGATGAGATTCGAGGGAAGAATGAATGAGTCTGAGCGATTCGACAATTATACTCTTATACGTTTCGCCCCACGACGCGGATGCGCGGGTTTTGTTCTTCGGCCGAAACCGTGTCGAATAGCATCCCAATTGAAACAGGCGCTTTTCACCCAAAAAAAACGGGTCACCCCGCGGGGAAGTGACCCGTTGTTCACGTTACTGCCTGGACAGATGCGTGACTGCAAAGGCAAACCATCGCAAATCAGCGCACGCTGCCTTCGACACGTTGTTTCTGCTTATCTTCGTCCTCATAATTGGTCACGAGCGCTTCGGTTGTCAGCAACAGTCCAGCAATGCTGGCTGCATTAGAAAGTGCGGTGCGGACGACTTTGGCTGGATCAATCACTCGCGCTTTGAACATGTCGAGATACTTGCCCGTGTTGGCGTTGTAGCCGACGTTCATCGGTTTCTCAGTCACTTCATCGACAACCACTGACCCATCGACGCCACAATTGTCAGCAATTTGTTTGAGAGGCGCACTCAACGATGCCTGAATGATGTCGACTCCAATTTTTTCATCTCCCTTCGCTCCGGCGCGGCAGGCCTTGACGGCTTCCGTACAGCGGAGCAGCGCCACTCCACCACCCGGGAGAATACCTTCTTCGACTGCGGCACGCGTGGCATGCAAAGCGTCTTCCACCCGCGCTTTTTTCTGTTTCATTTCCAGTTCGGTCTCGGCACCTACAGAAATTACAGCTACGCCTCCAGTCAATTTTGCGAGCCGTTCCTGAAATTTTTCGCGATCGTATTCGCTGTCGATCTCTTCAAGTTGTTTGCGAATCTGTTGAATACGTTGCTGCACATCGCTGGTTTTCCCACCGCCTTGAATGATCGTGGTGCCGTCTTTATCAATATTGATCGTCTTGGCCTTGCCAAGATTTTCAAGCTTCAAATTCTCCAGCTTGAGACCCAAGTCTTCGCTGATCAGAGTTCCATTCGTAAGAACGGCAATGTCACCCAACATCGCTTTGCGACGGTCGCCGAAGCCTGGTGCTTTGACAGCACAGATATTGAGGACTCCACGAAGTTTGTTCACAACCAACGTGGTGAGCGCTTCACCTTCAACATCTTCGGCAATAATCAATAACGGCTTTCCGGATTGGCTGACTTGCTCCAGGATTGGCACCAATTCCCGTAGATTGCTGATTTTCTTTTCGTGGATCAGAATCAACGCGTCTTCCAGGACGCATTCCATTTCGGACGGACGATTGATGAAGTAAGGGGACACATAGCCCTTGTCGAACTGCATACCGTCGACAAATTCAACTGTCGTTTCCCGAGTCTTACCTTCCTCGACAGTAATCACACCGTCTTTTCCGACCTTCTCCAGGGCGTTCGCAAGTTCTTCGCCAATCGCCATGTCGTTGTTGGCGCTGATGGCCCCCACACTGGCGATTTCGTCCTTGCTGGAAACGGGCTTTGCCATTTCGCCCAACGTCGCTTCCACTGTAGCAACGGCCCGTTCAATTCCGCGCCGAATGGCCGTTGAATTGCCACCTGCGACCACGTTGCGAATACCTTCTTTGAAGATGGCCCTCGCCAGAACAGTCGCCGTAGTGGTACCGTCTCCGGCGATGTCCGAAGTCTTACTGGCAACTTCATTCACCAGTTTGGCGCCCATGTTTTCGAAACGATCTTCCAATTCGACCTCTTTCGAGACAGTCACGCCATCCTTGGTAACCGTCGGCCCGCCAA
Organism: Planctomycetaceae bacterium; assembly: GCA_002726515.1. Classification (GTDB taxonomy): domain Bacteria; phylum Planctomycetota; class Planctomycetia; order Pirellulales; family Pirellulaceae. Next base: position 97,989 of record PBTE01000199.1, read on the forward strand.
ACGACTTGTCAATAATTACATTCCGGCCAGTCGGTCCCATCGTCACAGCGACCGCAGCAGTCAATTTGTCGACACCCCGTAACATTTTTGCTCGGGCCTGATCCTCGAAGAGAAGTTGCTTAGCCACGCTTCTAGTTTCCTTATAAATGAAATACTGAGTTTATTTGCTGACTCGTCGTGCCCCCTTGAGCGACACGTCCGACCGAAATTCGACAGTTCGTCTTTCCTGCGACAACAAAGCCTCAGGAACTAGCCAACCACTTTGGCAAGGATGTCCATTTCTCGCAGTATCTTGTATTCCTCGCCATCCACTTCGATGTCCGAGCCACCATACTTCCCATAAATCACTTCGTCACCCACCGAAATCGACAGGTCACCACGATTGCCACTATCCAGCAGACGCCCGGGTCCGGTGGAAATCACAACCCCTCGCTGCGGTTTTTCTTGCGCCGCATCGGGTAGAACGATACCTCCGGCCGTTACCTCCTCAGCAGCGGATGCTTCTACAACAACACGATCATCCAACGGTCGCAGTTTGAATTTTGCCATGGCAGATTTCCTTAAACTTTGAATTCCACAAATGTTTGTAAGTTCTATGTGCTTGAAAACACTTTGATTGAAATGAACTGCCCATCCGGGCCGGTCTGTCTGAGTCGACAACGGTTACATCATGCCGGGCATGCCACCCATGCCACCCATGCCGCCCATGCCGGGCATACCTCCGCCCATGCCACCCATGCCGGGCATACCTCCGCCCATGCCACCCATATCTCCACCTCCCATACCGTGATGGTCGTGGTGGTCAGGAGCTTCTTCTTCTTCCTTGGGAATCTCGGTGACTAGTGAATCGGTGGTCAACAGCAATGCGGCAACGCTCGCAGCGTTGTGCAATGCGGTCCGCACGACCTTGGCAGGATCGATCACTCCCGCATCCAGTAAGTCGCAGTATTCACCCTTTTCTGCGTTGTAACCTTCGGTCTTGGACTTAAGACGGCGGACACGATTGACCACAACCGCACCGTCGACTCCCGCATTGTCTGCAATACTTCGCAGTGGAATGTCCAACACATTCTGAACAATTCGAGCACCCAACTTCTCGTCACCCGTGAGCGCCAACTTTCCAATGGCCTTTTCGGCACGAATCAGGGCGATCCCACCACCTGCTACAATACCTTCTTCGAGAGCTGCCTGCGTTGCCGACTTAGCATCTTCCAGCAAGGCCTTGCGCTCTTTCATCTCCGTTTCCGTTGCCGCACCACAGTTGATCTGAGCAACGCCACCGGCTATTTTGGCCAAACGTTCCTGGAGCTTCTCTCGATCGTAATCACTGTCGGTCACCTCGATTTCCCGGCGAATTTGTTCCGCACGGCCAACAATCGACTTTTTCGAACCGGCACCGCCCACGATCGTTGTATTTTCTGAACTGATCTTGATCTTACGTGCCTGTCCCAAGTCACTCAACTTGACGCTTTCCAGGTCGATGCCGAGATCCTTGAAAACCGCCGTAGCGTCAGTCAAGATTGCGATGTCGCCCAACATGGCTTTCCGCCGATCGCCGTATCCCGGGGCCTTCACCGCACAAACGTTCAAAATACCTCGCATCTTGTTGACGACAAGCGTTGCCAATGCCTCACCCTCAATATCCTCCGCAATAATCAGCAGTGGCTTATTGGCTTTACTGACCGCCTCGAGAATGGGAACCAACTTTTTGGCGCTAGAGATTTTTTCTTCATAGATCATCACAAGACAACCGGACAGTTCAGCTACCTGATCGTCCAGGTCCGTGACAAAGTGAGGCGACAAGAATCCTCGGTCAAATTGCATTCCTTCCACGACCTCAACATTCGTATCACTACTACGACCCTCTTCAACAGTGATCACTCCGTCCTTGCCAACTTTCACAAAAGCATCAGAAAGAACGCTCCCGATTGCCGGGTCATTGTTCCCTGCAATCGTTGCGATCTGTTGAATTTCTTTACGATTCTTTTCGTCGATCGGTGTAGCCTGCTTGGCGATCGCCGAACTGACCGCTTCGGTGGCCTGATGAATACCTCGCGACAATGCCATGGCATCAGCGCCTGCAGCAACCATTTTCAGGCCTTCTCGGAAAATCGCTTCGGCTAACACCGTAGCAGTGGTCGTCCCATCGCCAGCCACATCATTCGTTTTGCTGGCCGCTTCCTTAACGAGCTGGGCTCCGAGGTTTTCGTAGGGATCGTCGAGTTCGATATCCTCGGCCACTGTCACGCCATCCTTGGTGACTTTCGGCGAACCCCAACCCTTATCCAATACCGCGTTTTTTCCACGGGGTCCGAGAGTGCTTTTGACTGCTCTTGCGAGCTTCGAAACGCCAGTCAACAACGGCTGGCGTGCTTCATCCTCAAAGACCATCTGCTTTGCCACGGTCAATTTCCTCCTGGATCTATGCGTTGCCCATTGGTTCTGTGGGGCAATTCAGAAAACGAAAACAGATTTACGAGGGCGAATGGAAATCAGGGTTAAAATTCTCTTATCGAGGAAAGCAAAACCACTCACAGGAGTTCAGCCTTTCCGGAGCCAGTCGATAAAATGGTCCGGATCCTGCAATCCCACCGTGCCCTTATTCATTGGTTGTATTACTTTTTTGACAGAACATACTGATGCAGGGTCTTATAACAGCAAGCTTTGTGCCAACGGCAAAACTATTGTTCCAAACCATATTTTGGACACGGTTTAGAGCAATCGGATGCGAATGAATCGTGGTTGAGGAATACACCGCTTCCCGGACATCGTGCCAATTTGGCAGCCACGAGAGAGGGCGGTGACGGAGAACAAGGAAAATTGAATTCGGGGCCAAAAGGACAAAAACAGTGCCTTGCACCAAGATCTCACTATCGACTGCCGACCAGGGTGTCGAGAGGCGACCGGATGAATCCCTTTTTCTCGGCTTGTCTACTAGAAACGTGTCAAAAACGGCCTCCACCCCACGTTATCGTGGCCGTCCACCGCCCGGACAAGCCCGTGGTCCCACTGGCGGGAATGCATGTGACTCTGACAATCTGTTAAACTGGAGGAATCCCACGGTAAAACGTTTGCTTGTCTTGCAGTCGGATTGGCCTGCGGTGTACCGTTCTTTTCGGTTGAACCTGCTGCTTGATCTTGAACGTCGTCGACACCCGCAACCGCCAGATCTCCCAGCTCTTCAGCACAGAACTGATGGTCATTCGTATTTGTTGTCCCAGCTGCAACCAGTCGATTCCCGTCCCGGCGCAGGTCAAAGGGCGGTTTGCGCGCTGTCCCTTTTGCGAAGAAATCTTCAAGGTACCACGCGTCGTATTGCCATTTATTTCTGTCCGGCGATTTCTGGATCACGAACGGGAGCTGGAATTACGGGCTCTCTTGCGCGCGCTGCTGGCCGGAGTCGTGGTCACCGTTGCGCTGACCACCACTTTTGGCGTGATCTGGATGGTGACCCATCCTCCGTTGAAGGATACACATTCATCTAGCGGCAATTTCGAGGACGCCATCTATCAGAATTCCCCAGACCATCTCAAGGCTTTATCGGATTCCTACTTAAGAGAACACGGGCTTCAAGGTCCCGATCAAACTACAAAAGATCTTGGCGAGAATCTTGCCAGGATATCACCGCAGCAGCGCCTAGTACCTTTTGAGAATTTGCCTGACCTGGTCGAACACGTGGAGCCTGCTGTCGTACGCATTACCACTTACGGAAAAGAAAAGGGAACCGCGAGCGGTTTTGTCATTCACCCCACGGGAATCGTGATCACCAACTATCATGTGCTGATTGGAGTGGAAGAAGCCCACGTCCTGTTTCATGACCGTCAACTGTTGCGAGTCCTTGGTTCTCTACATCTCGCCCCCGAGAAAGATTTGGCAATCCTGAAAATCGATACACCCCGCGAAGATTTCCCTGCCCTTCAGCTAGCTCCCAATCCACCGAGAAAAGGAACCGAGGTAATGGCATTTGGTGCACCACTGGGCCTGTCGTTTTCGACAACCCGTGGAATTGTGAGTGGTGTTCGAGTGCCGGCTGAAATGCGGCAAACAGGAATTTCTCTGAACGTGAAATGGATTCAAACGGACGCACCCATCCTGGCGGGAAATAGCGGAGGCCCGTTGGTGAACCTACGAGGAGAGGTTGTGGGAGTCAACACGATAACTAGCGGGCCAGATTCCCAGAACTTGAATTTCGCCATTGCTGCTGATGAAATACACGGGGTGTTACATCTGGCGAGTCCCGTGGCTATGCCTCTGACTAAATAGGGCCTCTGACTAAATAGGGCCTCT
>PBTE01000200.1 GCA_002726515.1 Planctomycetaceae bacterium
TACAGCCATCTCGGTCGGACCGAGCGTCCCAGAACCAAGTACCATGGTTGGGATGGGTGCTCTGGCAACACTCGCTTTGGGTGCTGTTGGTGCCGCTCGTCTTCGCAAGAAGAGCTAAGTAGTTGTCTTTCAATTGCTAACTCCGGGGTCTCCTTGGTTGTCCGCCAAGGTGACCCCTTTTTATTTCTTGATTCAACGACAGGCAGGAACCACGGGTTCCACCTGCCAAGGTCCGCTACGCCCCGGGAGGGGTCAGGTGGGGGCGCGATTTGCCCCCACCTGACCCGGAAAGACAACGCCACCCGGTCGCAGGACGCAATCATTTGGGCCTGTCAGTGGAAATTCACTTGATCGCAATCGGGCGCATGGTGAATCCCGCGGTTGTTCCGGCGATCTTGTTGGTCGAGGCCATGTAACAGAACTCGTAAACCCGGTGGCGAGCCAAGTCTTCCAGATAATGAAGTTCGGCAATGTGCACACCCTGCTCCACCAGCAGGTACTTGTGGACGGGAATGAAGGAATCCGATGCCCGGGGCGCAGGACCGACCTCCAGTCCACTGGTGTCGGAACCTATCATCATGGCGCCGTACTGTTCGACCAGGTACCTGGCTCCTTCCAAGGTTAATCCTGCCGAGTCATGCTCAGCAATTTTCTCATGATCTCCGCCCTCAGTGTTCCAGTAACGCAGTGTGCCGGTGCGAATAAGTACGACATCACCTGGCCGTAATTCCACGCCTTGTTTGCTCCGTGCCGCGTCGATATCGGCAGGAGTGATTCCGTAGTGAGCAGGCAGCGCATCAACCTTCCTCGCAGCAGCAATGTCCAACAAAACACCACGGGCGACAATGGGCGGGATCGTCGTGGCGTCACATTTGCGAACACCGAAGTTGCCCCCCCAATCAGACTCTTTGAAACCGTTGTACCAATGGTTGTCTTCACCAAGAGTGATGTGAGCCAGTCCGTCAATTTGAGTCGCCACATTGTCGCTGATAAACAGCGCACAACTGTGCCAGCGAGTGCGACTGCTATTTACGGCGGGATCCGCAAAGCTGTGGTCCTTCTGCCGGCTCACCCCCTCGGGTGAACGATAGGTCATGACTTCACCAGCGTTGTGTCCAGGCCATTTAAAGCTGTTACGACTGTAAGTGACGCCCAGATCGTAAACCTGTCCCTCACTGGCAAGCTGCAATGCCTGGCGAACCGAGCTTGGCCTCATCGCGTTCAGTGCACCCACTTCGTCGTTCTTCCCCCAAATCCATCCCCAACCGACCCCCCGACGCCAGCCCTCGACGGACGTTTCAGACGAATCGCTGCCACCGTTTACCGTCCGAAAAAAACCGAATCCGATAAGGATCAGTGCTATCGAAAGCCACGTTGCGCCGAAGATCTTGGTCATATTCTTACTCCTGGTCAGTTGAATGTCAGGCTCGAACTCGTGTCGCGGTATCTGCTCAAATTTCAATCCGGGATCGTCAAACGTCACGTATACTCACCACCACACGGATCGGAACTCCCCTAAGACCGGTGTGTTGCGCGAATCCCGGTACGCTCCCGAAAACAGGCCGCACCTCCCAGCATCGTAGGTTGCCACCCCCACGATCGCAAGCACTCATTCAACGTCGACTCACGAATTCCCGGTGGCGGCGAACGGACCAGGAAGTTCGTCCCCATTCAGCAATCTTCACCGTCGGGGACCTTCCTTCGTCACCGGTCTGTTAACCAGGAACGAACGACCGAAGCCCAGAGTTCGTAGCCTTTGCGATTCAGGTGCAAACCGTCCTCGACAAAAAGGTCTTCTCGCGGCATTCCCCTTGTACCGAGCATCGGAGTGGCAATGTCCAGATAGGCGATTCGTTCATGTCCTGAGGCGTATTGATGAATAAGACTGTTTGCTCGTTTCATTTCCGGCCACAGGTTCCAGCGTTTGATGCTGGGTTTAACAGCGATGAAACCAATCCGTGCCTGAGGCGACCGCCGATGAATCACCTCTACCAGCCGCCGAAAATCCCGAAACACCCGCGCGGCTTTCTTGCCCCGTGCAATATCGTTGTCTCCGGCATAGACCGCGACTGCCCGGGGCTGGTAATTCGTCACGATCCGGGGTGCGTAGGCGATGCTGTCAATCAATTCGGACCCGCCGAATCCGCGGCCGATGACGTTAGTCGCGGGAAAGTCCTGCTGCAGGGTTTTCCAGTCGCGGATGCTGGAACTGCCTACGAAGACGACGCCACCCGGTTTCGGAGTCTCCTGTTGGTCTTGTTCTTCAAACCGGGCAATTTCTTTTTGCCAGGCTTGATACGGTGAACTGTGAATGTGCGCCAGCTTCCATTGCCCGTTGTGTTGCGTCCAAAACAAAGACCGCCGGACTGGGCTCAGTTCTTCCGGGCCGGAATGTGTGATTTCATGGGCCACGGCGGCGGTTCCATAGCTCGACACTTCGCGACTCACTACCACGCCGGTGTTGAGTGAACCGCCCTTGACCAAGCGGACCATGGCCGGAAACGCCACGCTGTCCTCTCCTGTAAAACCAAACCATGTCGCATTCGGTAACGCCAGCGACAGACACCCTGAAGCATCGCCTTTCGCAAGAGCCTTTTGGAACTGTCGGGAATGCGCCACGATCACGGCCTCGGCCTGCGTGCCGCCGGCGATCGCCCGATCGAGAGCCGGGGAACTGATCCCCAAAGACAACAGCCCACACAACATCACCAAGATAGAACGTCGCATGAAGTTCTCCACCGAAAGCCGAAGCTATCGTTACCAATGGTACCATCACCGACGGGTCGGGATTGGTCAAAACACCGGACTTACGGGCAAGGGGCATTGACCTGACAAAACGTTTTCAACCAGAACTTATTCGGCCCGATAGGCCCGGATCGCGTTCTTCGAAAAAATCCGGCGTACGGTCTCCTGGTCATACCTGGTTTGAAGGATGCCGTGCATGGCACGGTACAACCTGTCCGCCGGCCACCCGAACTTGACATCCACCGGGTAATTGGTGGCAAACAGGCAGCGGTCCGTTCCGAAGGTATCAATCACAAAATGAAGCGCATCGATCACAGCATCCTGCTCGTCCCAATTTTTGTCCGTGTAAAACAGCATCGAAAGCTTGATTGTCGTATTCCCACAGTCGGCAAGGGCTTGCATTCCCGCCCGGAACTGATCGACGTGCTCCGTCAAATCCGCCATGGTAGGTGATCCCAGATGGTTGATAATCACCGGAATATCAGGATGGCCCTGGATGAAGGCAGCCGCTTTCTTGAATTGATGCGGATTCAATTGAAGATCAAACGACATGTCATGATCCTTGAGTCGGGCATATCCTTTCTGCCAGTCCGGATTCTCGAGCAGATCGCCCAAATGGGTCATCCTGGGCCAGTCCGGCTGGTAGTTAACGATCTGACGAACCCCCCTGACTTTTGTATCCCCGGCCAGTTCTTCCAGACTCTCAACCGCCGCCGGTTCTTCCAACGGCACCGTCGGTACCAGGACATAATTCCGGGTCGACTTGCTAATCTCCCTGGCCGCCCACCGGTATTCGGCCAGGCAGTCCTTGATGTACTCCGGTCCGGTCTTGCCGACCTGGCACACACTCAACGCTTCCAGCCACGCACCACCGGTGTGTTTAAACTCGTCACCCCCAGCATCACAGTCTTTCTCGTACAGGCGGGTCGTGTAGATTGGATCGTCGTTTGGCGCGAAAAGCTCCTCGAGTTCCTGGCCCGTGGTCGTCTCTTCGCTGACATCCCAGATGTGAAAATGGGGGTCCCAAATCTCAATTTTCTCACTCATCTTTCCACACCTCACAACTGGTTCCAACCAACCTATCATACCCTCAACAAGCGGGTAACGGATTCACACCGGACCGGGATTTCACTGCTCCCAAATAGACGGATGAAAACAGCACCGACTCTCTGCCCGAAATGACTAACAGGAAATTTAATCTGCCGACCCTACCGTTGCCTAGTCGTGGGAAACACGTTCCGACGCCCGCCCCGGTCACACCTCTGTTTTCCAGGTGTCAACGGCCCGAACAGGGCAAAGGCCCCTGGTTCGGACAGCACCTGCAGTCACCGTGAAAGGCTTGTGCCACCGACTGGAGCTACGTGTCACCCCGGCCTGTTCCATTACTGTCCCGACCGGCCGCTTCCCACAACTGGCGAACCTTTCCCGGAAAAGGAGGCAGTGCGACCAGCGGGCCCGCGATCTCCGGGTGCCACATCTTTTCCCACTCCAGGCTAACCCAGCCATCGTAGCCGGACTGACGCAACAGTCGCATGCACTCCAGCGCGGGAAATTCGCCACAACCCAACAGAACGTAGTCCGCGTGCCGGTGTCCCTGCATCAACTCGTGTGCCTGGTCAGCAGCATCCTGCCCCTCGCCGTCAGTTTGGTCTCGCCGTTTCAAGATCGAATCTTTCCAATGAGTATGCCGGATCCATGACTTCAGACGTTCGCTGGTCTCCGACAGCGTCTCACCACAAAACCGCCACGGATGGTGCGTGTCCCACAAGACACCGACCGCCGGACTTTCAACCAGAGCCAATGTCTGCTGCACGAGTCGTGAATCCGAAAAATCGCCGTGTGTCTCGATCACGATGTTAAGTTCCAACGGTTCGGCATACTCGCCCAAACACTGCAACCCTTCGGCCACTTGTTTGATCATCGACCGTCGGTAGTTACCGTTATCGTCCTTCGCAACAACGTCGCCGAACACTCGAACAAATGACGAACCAAGTTCCTTCGCCAGGTCCAAATAGGCCTTGCCGGTTTCAACCTGTTCCTTTCGTACGCTGGCCTGCAGATCGTGGAAACGGACGTTCGAGGCGAGCACGGGAACTTCAAAACCGGAATCCGCCAGTTCACGACGTCGGCTGGCCCGTTCGGCAGGCTGAAATCCGGGAAGTTTCAACAAGTCTGTCTCACGTTCGACCAGCCGAATCTCGACACCATCGAATCCGAACGCCCTACCGTGGTGAACGATCTGTTGAAAGGACCAATCGGGGCAACTGAGCGTCGAGAAGCAGACTTTGACCATGACGGGACTCCTGTGGTGAAATGAGCGACACCTTCACTCACACGTTTCAAAACACAACTGGCAGCGGTCTGATTTTCACCCCGCTCCAGCGCCGTCGCGTTTCGTTTGACGGCAGGAACCCCCCTCCGCTTTTCCAAGTTTCCCGGAACACGGAGTCGCCACTGCCACGCTCCGGGTGAACCGGATTGCCGAAGCACCCTGTGACTTGAAATCTGCTGGGAAACGCTCTCAATTTTTCCCCACGCAGACCAGGTACTCCTGCCGTTGGCCTGTTTCATGATCTGCCACCCGCATGTAAATGCAGCCCCGGCTGATGGCCGGCGTCGCGAACACTTCGTCTCCCATTTGATTTGTCGCGACCAATTCAAAATCGGCCGGAGTTGCCCTGAAAATGAAACACTTCCCGGCTTCGTTCATTGAGAGAATATGGCCTGCAAACAGAACGGGTGACGAACTGAAAGTACCTCCCAGGCGACCCTTCCAGAGTTGGCGCCCCGTCGATGCCTCGAAACACATGGCAACCCCTGCGTCCGACACGGCGTAAAGATAGCCCCCCTGCAGCAGCATGGAGGGCACGTAGACGCGGTTGTCGTTTTCCCAGGCGATTTTCCCCGATCCATCAGCAACGACCGCCGAAATATGGTCTCGCGGATAGCCGCCACTGGTGAACACGTGGCGGCCGTCTGTTACTGCCGTGGTGACACATTCTGTGGTGGCACCTTCGATCTGCCAAAACAGCTTCCCCAACCGCGGATCGAACGCCGACACATAATCACAACCGAACAGGATCAGCTGGTCTTTCCCGGCAACCGACAACACAACAGGTGAACAGTAATTCGGCAACTCGGGACGCTGGTGCCGCCACACGGTTTTTCCAGTCTTGCGGTCAAATGCCACCAGTGAACCGCCCCCTTTGTTATCCGCGGAAACAATAACAAGGGATTCGTAAAGCGTGGGAGAAGACCCGTAACCCTGGTGAACCACGTAATCCGAAATCTTCTCTTGCCACAAGGGCTCGCCATCCACAGTCAAGGCGGTCGTATAGGCAGCATCCGCGTTGATGAAATTGGCGAAGACGCGATACCCGTCGCAGGCCACGGTTGTGGAGGCGTGTGAAGCTTTTTTATTTCCACCAGTCAGAAAACGGCCTCGGTGTATTTCCCGTTCCCAAAACAGGCGGCCCGATTGCGCATCGTAACACACAACCGACTGCACTTCGTTTTCTTCATCTGCCGTCACAAGGAACACGCGGTTGCCAACCACTGTCGGAGAACCGTGGCCCCGCCCTGACACAGCAGCGCGCCACTTGATGTTTTCACTACCTGACCAATCCAGCGGCGGAAGTGGAGTCGTACCGGCGGAGCCATCGCGCAGCTGACCACGCCACCACGGCCAGTCACCCGGTGCAACGCTCATTTCATCGGCGCTGGCCGGGTTTTCCACAACGGTCAAAGCCAGTGTAATCACGATTGCCAAACAAAGGACCGGGCGATGCATACTGTTATCTGTCCTTGACCTAAAGCTCTTGAATTCTTGTTTTCTCCAGTTTGCAGCCGCTAGGCAGCAACGGTGACGGCATGCATCGCCAAGCGGCGGTGGCTGGAGCCGGCGGCCAGTTTCCGCCCCTCCTTTCCAGCCAACAGGCAGCCCCAATCCGAGGGTGACCGACGCCGGTGCAGTATAACAAACTGCCGGGCACGGTGTTAACAAGTCTGGCTGCTGCCGGAGGAGCGGTCCCTGGTTGTCAGATTCAACACGCGGTGTGCCTCCTGCCACTCGATTTCCCGCAACCCACCATTTTTTCCGGAGTCCGACTCACAAAAACTTCACGGCTTGGAGACACCCTGCCCCGCTTTCATCCCCTGAGGGTGTTCCATTATCATACTGTAACGTGTCAATGAAGCAGGAAGTCAGACCGTTGTCCTCCCACGGGATTCCCCACCAACAACCTTCACTTCCTCCGACTGGAAATTGCCTGTACAAACAAAGGAGATCCGCGAGCAATGTCAGCCAGCCAACATCAACCGGAAACAACGGCCCCACTGCAGGGCCTTGCCGCTATCGTGACCGGAGCCAGTTTAGGAATCGGCCGCTCGACAGCCCTTGCCCTGGGACGGGCCGGCGCCAACGTGCTTGTCAATTATCGGTCCCATGAGGAGGCAGCCGAGGAAGTGGTCCAACTGATCAAGGAAGGCGGTTCACAGGCCGTTAAAATGGCAGCTGATGTCTCCGACCAGATGGCGGTTGAATCCCTGGTGGCGCGGGCTCAACAGGAGTTTGGCCGTCTCGATTACGCGATCAGCAACGCAGCCTACAGCGATCGCGAACCGTATTATGACAACAACATGGAGGGTTTCCGACGAACGATCGACGTGACGATGTGGGGTGCCTATTATTTGTTGCGGGCAGCCACACAGCAAATGATCAAGAACGGCAACGGTGGCCGGATAGTGATCGTAAGTTCACCGCTGGCATTTGTGCCCGCTCCTGAATCGATGGCCTACAACATGGCCAAAGCGGCGTTGCAACAGATGACAAAAACAGCCGCAATTGAAGTCGCCCAATTTGGAATTCGTGTCAACGCCATCCAACCGGGTTGGATTGACACACCCGGCGAACGAAAGTTCGCCTCGGAAGAAGAACTGAAGGAAGGCGCAAAAAACATTCCCCTCAAGCGTATGGGACGTCCGGATGAAATTGCGGAGGGCATCATGTTCCTGTGCAACCCCCGGGTCGAATACATGACAGGCTCCACACTCCTGATGGATGGCGGGATCACCCTTCCCTGGTGGGCCTTAAAAAAACCGACGGACCCGGAATGAGGCAACCGGGCACGAAAGAGCGAACCGTGTTGGGGTGTCGCTGAATTCAGCCTTTCAGCATCGCTTCAAACTCTGCTTCGGAAATCACCGGGACTCCCAGTTGCTGCGCCTTTTCTAATTTGCTGCCTGCATTATCTCCCGCAACAACAAAATCAGTATTTTTCGAAACGCCGGATGCCGCGCGTCCTCCGTGTATTTCGATTAATTCCTTGATCTCATCGCGCGAATGGTTGTTTAACGTTCCGGTGACGACCAGCGTCAATCCTTCAAGGGACGCATCAGCTTGTGATGCCCGTTTGCTGTTCGCCCGTAACTGCACCCCCAGGGACTTCAATTCCACAATGATCGCCCGCCCGTGATCACTCTGCAAAAAATCGTGGGTACTCTCTGCAATGATAGGACCGATTTCGTCGATCTCACTCAGTTGCTCCACAGAAGCCCGTTGCAAGGCCTCCATCGAGCTGAAGTTTTCGCTAAGAACACGGGCCACCGTCGTTCCCACGTGCCGGATCGACAGGGCATTCAGGAGTCGTGTCAGACCACCGGCCTTACTGGCCTCAATTTGATCAAGGAGATTCTGAGCAGATTTTTTTCCCATCCGTTCCAAGCCACTGACCTGCTCAAGTGACAAGCGATAAAGGTCACCATAATCGGACACGAGGCCGCGAGCGACCAGTTGCTCCACAAGTTTGTCGCCCAAGCCCTCAATATCCATCGCATTCCGTCCGGCAAAGTATCGAATCCGTTGTTTGACCTGTTCCGGGCAACGATAGTTCAGACAGCGTATATAGACTCCGCCTTCGTCCCTCTCGAGTTTCGAATCGCATTCCGGACAAGTCACCGGGAAAACAAACTTCGAGAGTGCCCCTCGGCGTTCGTGCCTCTCGACCCGGACGATGTGCGGTATGATTTTGCCTGCTTTTTCCACCACCACCACGTCACCCACACGAATATCTTTTCGGTCGATCTCGTCAGCATTGTGCAGGCTCGCCCGACTGACTGTCGTCCCCGCAAGTTCGACCGGATCGAGGTCAGCGACAGGTGTGATGGTCCCGGTTTTTCCAACTTGCACCGAGATCGCTTTCAAACGGGTCCTGGCCTCATACTTTTCAAACTTGTACGCGATCAACCACCGCGGACTCTTGGCAGTATTACCAAGCCTGTGGCGTTGGTCAAAACGGTTCACCTTGATCACCAGGCCATCCACCTCAAAATCCAGGTCGTGCAATTTTTGAATCAGTTCGTCGCAATGTTCAACGGCAGACTCCATGTTATTGAATTTCTTGACCAGCGGAGTGACGGATAGGCCGTACTCCCGCAACTCGCCAAGCAGTTCCATGTGGTTTTGTGCCCGGACCCCCTCTTCAAATCCCAGTCCGTGACAATAAACCCTCAGATTCCGTCCCGCACAGATCCGTTGATCCAGCAACCGAACGCTGCCGGCGGTGACATTGCGTGTATTCGCAAACGGTTCCTCTCCCGCCTCCCGGCGTCTCTCGTTCAATGCCACTAAATCCGAATTCGCCATGAAGACTTCCCCTCGAACCTCCAGGATCGAAGGAAAGCGAGTGGTCGTCAGACGGAGCGGAACATTTGGGATCGTCATGATGTTATGCGTAATATCATCTCCGGTCACTCCATTCCCGCGCGTCACGGCACGGACGAGTCGACCGTCCTCGTACAAGATGGAAACAGCAACCCCGTCGACCTTGAGTTCAACGACCCACTCCAATGACTCCCCATCGAGAAGTTTCAATGTTCGTTCAGAAAACTTGATCAAATCCTCCCGGCTATAAGAATTGTCAATAGAAAGCATCGGTATCCGATGGGACACATGCTCCAGTTCTTCCCGGGGATGATCTCCGATCCGCTGCGTCGGGCTGTCGGGCACGACCAGTTCGGGATGATCTGCTTCGAGCCCTTTCAATTCTTCCACCAGGCGATCGTAGGCCAGATCACTGATCTCAGGGGCCGCTTCCACGTAGTACCTGCGGTCGTGATTACGAATTTCAAGACGCAGCTTATTGATTTGTTCGGAAACAGAAGTTTTGTTCGGCATTGTAGTAACAGGCGAGTGTGAACGATAAGAATCGAAAGGTGTCGTGCCCCGTAGTTCCACCTGATTTACTCATTCGGCCCGGGACGATCGGCACCACACTCGGGAGCCATCGTGACCTGCTGATGGATAGAAGAGTTAGGAACCAGACACAGAAAACGCAACGGACCGGAACCAGTGTTTCGAAATTGATGAATCTCATCCGGCTGGATCAACACGAAATCCCCCTGGCGAAGCGGGTGCTGCTGCTGGCCTTCCAGAACAACGCCTTCTCCTTCCAGTACAAAGACTTCGTGCTCGTAAGGATGGCGATGTTGCGGCGTGTAACCACCCGACTGGACTTCAAACTGCCTCATGGCAAAGTTGGGGGCGCCGTCGGCTTCGCTGACGAGCCAGCGCACCTTGCACCCGTGCGCCCCTTCCATCGCGACATGCTGCTCCTCAACCGATTCGTAGTGATCGACTTTCATTCTAATCCCTTTCCTCCCGGGGTTGCCCGGCGTTCGACCCGGACCACATTCTATCGCTGGCAATTGCCGCCAGAGTTGCAACGGCAAGGACTGCCAACTCGGTAACGAAGGCTGTTAGTCCGTGCTGGTCTACCCACTGCATAAGCTCGTTTGTTTCCAGTGACCCTGGTGAATTCAACTGTCGGACCGTCATGACAACATACGCGCAAGCGGTAACAGAAAACAAAACTCCAACAATGATGGCAAGGACGTAGAACGGGTTGACTCGGTTCTTGATTGGCTTCATTCCGCTATCGTATCTCAACCATGGATCGTGGGGAAAGTGGGCTTTCTCCGGGTGCGGCTGTGAACCTCGCAAGCCCTGAAGTCGAGACGACTGGCGGAACTCGCACTTCTGAACAACGCTTTTGTTAATGCCCGTTTGGCAGAAGCAAAATGCTCCGCTGAACAACGATATCGACAGTCGCTTTTCGACGTACTTTCCGCCTGCATTTCATGCTCTTGAAGCAAATGATCGTCTTCTCCTCCTGTTCCAGCTGCGGATGGCCATTCAGCCGACAGAAAACCATGGCAAGACAAGGCTGACAAACTTCACCCCGAAGCTCATTCAAAAGTGATGAATTTGAACAACTCCACAGGGCCTGTCGGGAACAAATTGCAGGGGTACTCCGGGTAAACCGCCGCCGAAGTACCCCTACTGAGGAAAAGGTCGAGAACCTGCCGGAACCGTTACCACGGACTGATTCAAACGCCCGACGCCAGTCTTGGGCCTGCATGCTCGAGTGACTTACTGTAAATTACCACAAACTGCATATCAGGTAGCACCTGGCCTATCCCATGTGAACAATCCACAGATTTTTTCCACACGCAGCGGGTTGTGTCTGTAGCGGGCCGTTTTTTCTGGACTAACGGACAGCACAAGCCGTAATGATTAATGGCAACCGGAAGTAGCAGGACTTTAACGATAAACACATTTACCGGACCGACACTGGTTCGGGTGAAGTCGAAGGTCTGCCAGGAACAGGGAACATGCGACTAACCGCGAAAATTGTGACCGTGTTCATCCTGATGAGCGTGATCGTGACAGGTGCCAATGGTTTCCTGCGCATTCGCCGGGAGGCGAATTTATTCGAGAGCGACATGGTTCAGGATGTGGAGCGATTCGCATTGCTGATGGAGCAGTGGGTCACAACAGAACTCAACAAGAACGGATGGGAGAGCCTGCAACGTCTGATCCGGGAACTGGACTCTCAAGACCGGTACAGCCAGATCCGCTGGGTATGGTTGGATGTTTCACCTCCCAACACCTATGCTCCGGAGATCCCGTCTCCCCAACTTCGTTTGTTGGGAGTCAACGTCAAAAAAGTCGTCTCAACGAAAATACGAACGACATCCGGGAAAGAAGTTCTCTGTGCCTATCGCAGAATTCCACTTAAAATCCGCACCGGTAATCAGGTGGTGCGACACCGAGAAGGCGCCGTTGAGTTGATCTACGATTTAACCCCGTTAAATTTCCTGGTGCGCAAAACCATCATCAACACCTGTGTCACCATGGGTACGCTGCTTCTGTTCAGCATTGTGATAATGGGATTCATGGGTGTGAATGTGGTTGCCCGGCCGTTGCAGAAACTCATTCAAAAGACCCGTCGAGCCGGGGAAGGAGATTTGACGGGTGATGTTGACCTGGGTGGAAATGACGAGCTCACCGAATTGGGACAGAGCCTCAACAACATGTGTCGCCAGTTAAGTAAATCCCAGGAGGCCGTACAAGCCGAAACACTTGCCCGCATTGCTACACTGGAACAACTGCGGCACGTCGATCGCTTGCAAACTGTTGGCCGACTGGCATCGGGAATTGCTCACGAACTGGGAACACCACTGAATGTCGTATCGGGGCGAGCCGCCCTGATCGCCTCTGGAAAACTGTGCGAAACCGACGTGACCGAAAGTGCCCGCAGCATCAAGAGCGAAACGGACCGCATGGCCACTATCATCCAACAACTACTCGATTTCGCGCGCAGGCGGACTCCCAAACGCGTCTCCATTGATTTACATCAGGTTGCCAACCAAACGGCACAACTGTTGGATCCTTTAGCACAGAAAAAAAAAGTGCAGATCGAAGTCACCGACAACGACGAACCCGTGATAGCATTTGTGGATGTCGGCCAGTTACAGCAGGTCCTCACGAACCTGATAGTGAATGCAATTCAATCGATCACCAGCGGGGGCCAGGTGCGGATTCGCATGGGGCATCGTTTCGCTCGTCCACCCGAGGGGCACACGGGCGATGCGGACCATTACGATTTCATCGACATTGAGGACAACGGCGAAGGAATTGCCGAAGAAAATCTAAACCACATTTTCGAGCCTTTTTTCACGACCAAGGAGGTCGGTGAGGGGACGGGTTTAGGGCTGTCCCTGTCTTACGGTATCATCGATGAACATGGCGGCTGGCTTGAGGCCAGTAGCCAAGTCGACAAGGGTACTTGTTTTACTGTCTATCTGCCCAGGGAGGAGAGGAACGAATGCTCGGAAAAGTCCTGATTGTGGACGACGAAGAGAGCATGTGCAAGTTGCTGGAAGCGGATCTCCGCTTGCGGGAATTCGAACCGAGTTGGTGCATCTCGGGGCAAGAGGCGATCCAGCAGTTGAAACAAGGATCCTTCGATGTCGTGCTTACTGATTTGAACATGCCAGGCATCAGTGGTACCGAGTTATGTGAACAGATCGCAGCGAATCGCGCCGATGTACCCGTGATCGTCATGACCGCCTTTGGGAGCCTGGAAACCGCCGTCGCCGCCATCCGGGCGGGGGCTTATGATTTTGTCACCAAGCCTATTGAGCTGGAGATGCTGGCGCTGACCTTGACCCGGGCAGTGAAGCACCGGGAATTGCAGGAAAAAGTCAAGGTCTTGCGTGATGCCGTGGAACAGTCGCGTCGATTCGACGAGATGCTGGGTGAAAGCCCCGTCATGCAGGACCTGTACGATCAATTGGCGCGAATTGCCGATTCAGAGACTTCCGTCTTGATCACCGGTGAAAGTGGAACCGGAAAGGAACTTGTGGCGCGTTCCATACATGGGCGCAGCCGTCGATCCGAACAACCATTTGTGGCAGTCAATTGCGCCGCCTTACCCGAAAATCTGCTGGAAAGCGAACTGTTTGGTCATGCCAAAGGTGCGTTCACCGACGCACGTGATAGCCGCCAGGGTCTGTTTCTTCAGGCGGAAGGTGGCACTCTTTTTCTGGACGAGGTAGGTGAACTTCCGCTGAGCATGCAACCAAAACTGTTGCGCGCCCTGGAAGAGAACACAATCCGGCCCGTCGGCGGGGATCAGGAAATCGAGTTTGATGCTCGCTTGATCACGGCCACCAACCGCGATCTGGAAACAGCCATCGAAGAAAATCGTTTTCGGCAGGATCTGCTGTTCCGTATCAACGTCATTCAGTTGCAGCTTCCCCCTCTTCGTTCTCGAGGAACCGACACGTTATTGTTAGCGCAATGTTTCGTGGATGCCTTTGCAGCACGGTCGTCGAAAGAAGTCACCGGCATATCAGAAGCAGCGGCGCAAAAACTCCTTACCTACAACTGGCCCGGCAATGTCAGGGAACTGCGGAACATTATTGAACGTGCGGTCGCGTTGACCCGTTACGATAAACTGGCGGTGGAGGACCTGGCCGACAAGATTCGCGACTATCGTGGGTCTCACATGCTGATCGGAGGTAACGACCCCGACGAACTGGTATCACTCGAAGAGGTCGAACGACACTACATCCAGCATGTGTTAAAAGCGGCGCAAGGCAACAAAACATTGGCAGCACAGATCCTCGGACTGGACCGAAAAACACTCTATCGCAAATTGCAACAGTATGATGAAACAACTTAGTGGCAACACGCAGGTTGCACGCCAATCATCCCGACAGGCGAATAACGCCGGCAACTCCTTTAGTGATTTTCCAATTCGGCCCTCTCACATCACGACTTCCGGAACCTTTTATCTTCCGACCCTTGACGGTTGCGGACTACTTCGATAGGATGCCCCCGGTTTTATTTTTATGTGTATAGGTGGTTGGTGCGACCCCGGTTGTCGACCAACAAACAGGGAACTCCGGTGTAACTCCGGGACGGCCCCGCCGCTGTAATCGAGCTGTAATCGAGTGTGGTACAGGGAACCTGATTCTATCAAGCCATTGTTGCTGCTTGGGCCGCATGACGGGCAGAATGCGACGAGAAGGCCAGGTTCTATGAGCTCGCAAGTCAGAAGACCTACCGATACACAATAACGCGTTGATGCCTGCGAGGGACAGGATCCGCAAGACTATTCATGTGTTTGCCGCAGAGCTTTCGAGGCATGCCCTGTGCGCCGCAGCAGTTTGAACGAACCCGAAAGAGGGGCCACACATGCGTCATGACTCTGAGTCCGGGAAGCCTTCTGCCTCCATTCTCGCAGTGTGTCTTTTGCTGACTAACCTGGGTTCACTGTTTGCCGATCCGTGGGCGGACAACGTGTTGAATTATGTACCGGGATCAGGAATTCAGAATGACTTTGTCACTGGCGAGCCGTTTTCAGACGCGTCAACCGCCCTCGGTGAACCGACCCGATTCACCAGTGACCCGGAAAATTTCGGAGGTGCAGTCACACCGTACCAGTCCGCGTTCCGAGCGACAGAAGTTGTGACCATCGGACAAGGAGGCCAGCTGCTTGTTTCTTTCGACGAACCCGTCGTAGATGACCCGGACAATCCGTTTGGAATTGACCTCCTGATCTTTGGAAATTCGTTCCTGAGTTTTGTCGACGGCTCACCCGTTACCGAAGGTGGAATCGTGGAGGTCAGCCGAGATGGCACCAGTTTTGTCACGGTGACAGGGGCCGAGGCAGATGGGGTCTACCCTACCCTGGGATACAGCGATCTGGCCGAAGCCTTCCCGATGATGGCTGGCTCCGTCACGAGTGATTTCCTCAAACCCGTCGACCCCGCTTTTGACGTCACTGGTAAAAGCATGAGCGAAATCCTGGTGGGATACAACGGTTCAGGAGGCGGAGCGGGCGTGGACCTGTCCAGTGCCGGTTTGACCCAAATTTCGTTCGTGCGTATCACTAACCCGGCCGGTACGGGCATGGACCCGGAAATCGATGCTCTGGCCGATGTGAAATCAGTTCCTGAACCGTCGTCGTTGCCGCTGGTGTGCCTTGCGTTGGGAATCTGGTACAGCAACAGATCCCTGAGGGTGCGTCCAGGCTCGAGGTCTCCAGAATAGGCCGGCTTCCGTTCAATGGACCCTGCCGGCTCGGACCGCCTCCTCGTTCAGCGAGACTCCAAGCCCCGGAGCCTGGGGAACGAGGAGTTCACCTTCTTCATTGATTTCCAGACTTTCGTTAAACAGGCCGGTTGACCAGTCCATGTACTCAACACTCTGGCAACCTGGTGTCGCAGCTGCCAGATGGACAGCGATTTCAGGACTGAGATGAGTTACCACGGGCTTGTTCGCCGCAGCACAGACATGGGCCGCACGCAGCCAGCCGTCGATGCCGCCCGCATGATGTGCGTCGATCATCGCAATGTCCAACGCACCTTCTCGAACCAGATCGTGAAACGGCTGAACTCCGTAATGGTACTCGCCGGTACAGAGGTTCGTGTCCAGCAAGTTGGTCAACTGACGATACCCTTGAAGATCCCGATGGTCGATCGGATCCTCTAGCCAGTAAAGTCCAACTGCCTCGAAACGACGGGCAACTTCCTTCGTGCGAGCCACGTCCCAACCTTCGTTGATGTCGACCATAAGCCTGACATCGTCGCCCGCACCCTGACGGGTCACCCGCGCGCGTTCGCCCTCCGCCGCTGCGGTCGCTTCTGATCCGCAACGAAATTTCATCGCTCTAAAACCCCGTCGGGCAAGTTCACCAGCGGTCCGGTTCAGTTCCTCCAGCGAGTAGTCCCGCCAGAGCCAGCTCGAGGCGTAACACGGCACCGAAACAGACGAGTGACCGCCCAGCAATTTCCAGACAGGTTCGCCTTGCGCCTTTCCGATGATGTCCCACAGGGCAAAGTTGACGGTGGCCTGCAGGTAGTGTTGCAAGCCGGGTCCACACCAGCGGGTGGCTACTTCGATCGCGGCGTGGATCGCTTCTCGCAATCGCGGGTCACGTCCTAACACGACGTGTTCTACAATGTCACCCATACCGCTGGCCAACGCGGGCACCAGCCGTGGCGAACAGGAACAGGACCAGCCCAATCCCTCAATTCCACTCTCTGTTCTCAGTTTGAGGATCACGTGCCGGACGAATGAGCTCGAAAACAACCCCTCTACCAAGAAAGGTCGCTCGAGAGGGGCGTCCACGATAAGAATTTCATGGGAGACTATCTTCATCTACGGTACCTCAGGAGACCGGGGACTTCAAAGGGCTGAACCTACCGTGGTTGGTTTCAACTGCCCTGGGTTTTATACTAGGAACACAACGATTGAAAGGACTGGTCATCACACGGGGAGTCTCATGGTCGCAAAAATTTTTGGTAGTGCACTGCTGGTATTGATCACGGTCTCCACGACGGCCGCCGAACCGCCGGGGCGATTTGAGTTCACACGCATGGTCGCCCACTGGGCAAACTATCACCAGCAAGATTATTTGGATTTCATTGAACAGGCCCAACCGGACTTGGCCCAGGTAGGATTTTACGGAGCCCATTTCTGGAGCCTGGTACATACTCCGCAGTACTCCGGCTACCCTTCCCATTTCCCGGTTCGCGGATTGCAGGAATGTGGAGACTGGTTTCACGAGCGCAACCACGCGCTGCACCAGCGTGGCGTCAAGGTGATCGGCCATTTCAATGTTGAATTCCTGGTCGGTGACCCCGACAGCGAAGAAGGTCCCCGGGGCTTCTTTCACTTTTATCGCGACCTGTGGGACGAGCAGGAACTCGGCCCCAAACCAGTTTCCGACCCGCTTGATTTCCTGGAGAAGGACGTCCAGGGAAAACCTATTGTGCAGAACCAATACCGTTTGGGAGGAATGCGTGAATATTGGGCCTGCCTGCGAAACCCAAACTGGCAAAAGGTTCTTCAAGCCTGGGTCAAACAAGGCGTCGAACGTGGGCTCGACGGGTTCATTATCAATTACTTCTATCGACACAACTGCCTCTGTGACCACTGCCAGGACGGGTTTCGCCGTTACTTGTCCGGACGTTTCACTCCACAGGAAATGCAAGACCAATTCGCGATCCGGAATGTGAAAGACCACCGGTTTGATGAACTTGTCGCCTGGCACAGTCCCGAGGAAAGCACTCCTCTCCGCCGCGAGATGTTGCGCTGGTCACAAATTTCAAACAAGGATGTGTTCGACAAAGTTTTCGTCCGCTTTGGCCGTTCTCTGAAACCCGATCTGATCGTTGCCCAGTGGAACCACCTGGGCAACTTGAGCCAGATCAGTGGTGACGAACGTTGCCTGCTGCCGGCCGGGCAATGGGGGCGCGACGAGGATTATCTCTGGTACAGCACCGGTGGCAGCGGGAACTACACAGACTTACAGAACCGGTACCTTGGTGAAGGAACACTTCAGGCTCGCTACATCCGTGGTTCGTTCAACGACAAACCGTTCACCCTGGGTAAGTATGAGCATACCCGTATTCGGACCGCCATTGCGGAACTGTCCGCCAACGGTGGTGCTCCGATGGGATTTTACACCCGCTTTGAAACCCCCGCCGCTCGAGAAGTCATTGTCCGCTATTATCAGTTCCTGAAAAAGTTTGACGAAGTTTACCGCGGAAACCGGTCGCACGCAGAAGCGGTGCTGCTGTTTCCACGTCGCGCCGTTCACGAGGGAGACCTCGCTCCGATGCAGGCATTCCGTGAACTCGGCGCCAAGTTGCTCGACGAACATGTACTGTTCGACGTTCTGCCGGACGACATTTCAAGTCCCGGGAAACTGGCCACCTATCGTCGCGTCTTCACCACGGACGATGCCGGCGGAAACCTGCATTTGAATAAGTCGTCGTTCAGTCAATTCGATGCACCTTACACGGTACGCGTTTCTGCCAGCCGGCCGGCCAAAGGAAAAGATGTCGCGATTCACTTCGTTAATTACAACCGACAAGAACCGCCCCGGGGCGATAACGGGCAACCGAGCACCGGTGGTGGAATCACTGACGAAAAACCGCTCGCTGTCAAAAACATTCACACCAATTTCATCCTGCCGGTGGGCATGGCCGTAAAAACCGTTGAAATGCTGACACCGACTTCGGATGAGCCGTTCAACCTTCCTTTTACACAAGTCGACCACCGTATCACATTCGATCTGCCCGAATTTTCGGTATATTGCGTAGCCCGGATCAGCTCCAAATAACTCCAAACAACAAACAGACATCAGCCCGAGACTTGACCGTCACCAGTCCGGCTGGCAAACTGCTGACTCACAAATCGCACCCCGGCCGCGACAGGTGCAGACGGCTGGCACCCCCTGTCGGCCCGACATCCGGTCTGCGGTGATTCCCCCCCGATGGCCCCGGCCCGTTTTTTCTACCTGGAGTAAAAGCATGCTTCGAACGTTTAAACAACGACTCGCTGAAGATGAACTCATTCGCGTGTTTGCCATGGGGCGCGTCGTCCATCCCGTCGTGATTGAAATGTTCGGCCTGGCGGGAGGATACGCTGGTTTCTGGCTTGACGGAGAGCATGTCGGACTGACGACCGACCAAATGGTGACGGCCAGCCTGGCGGCCCGCGCCAATGATTTTGACAGCTTCGTGCGCATTCCCCCGATTGGTTACTGGCACGTTACGCAATGCCTGGAAACCGGAATGGGTGGCGTCATGGCGGCTCAAATCCATTCCGCAGAACAAGCCGAGGAGTTTGTCCAATGGGCCAAGTTTGCGCCCCGGGGCAAACGGGGAATCAACGGCAGCGGCCGGGACGCGAACTACACGCACAAGTCCGTTTCACAGTTCACCCAGGATGCCAACCGCGAACAATTTGTGGCCATCCAGATCGAGACGACAGGGGCGGTGGATGACGCCGACAAGATCGCGTCCATCGAGGATGTCGACCTCCTGTTCGTCGGCCCTACCGACCTGTCCTCGGCCCTGGGAGTCGGCGGTGAATTTCATCACCAGAAGCTTTGGGAAGCTATCGACCACGTCGCGACTGTCTGCCACAAACACGGCAAGGCGTGGGGAGCGGTCACACCTGACGCCGAATTCGCCAACCGTGCTGTCGAAAAAGGCTGCCGGATGCCGACCTTCGGTAGCGAAATCTCGGCTCTACGAAAGGGTATCGGTGTGATCGAACAGACCTTTGAGAAGCTCTTCAGCTAGAATTTGATTTCCACAGCCCGCGAGTTGTCGACCGCAGTAAGCAAATATTCCTGTCCTCTTGAATCTGGATTGAAATACAGACTGTCGATTCACCTTAGAAAACCGGACCTGACTGACGGGCACTACGGCATTTCGCCGTGATTGCGAAAGTCGGGGCTCGCCAATAGAATTCGGACTGGAGTTCCGCACGCACCGAGTTAATCCCTGCGATGCTCGAAGCTCACGATTCACTTCTTTAGGAGCACTCATTCATGGCCCCGTCGAACATCTCAGCAGTGCAGGTGGCCCGCAGGTTAGCGTGCTTCGCTTTGACATACATGTGTGTCATTGCCGCATCATCCAGCGCACGCTGCCAAGCCCCGGATCCGGCAAACCTGATACGCCGGGTTTTAGCCGAACGGAATGTGCGGCGGCAATACGATCTCTATCAGTCGTATTCTTCGGATCGATATGACCACAGCGCCGGGGACAAAAGCTTTTCCGACAAAACCGGCAACTGTCGCCTGAAATGGGTCGATTATTTATTGCGGCATCAACTCGAATCCATTGCCGAGGCAGACCGGTTCACTGCCGGTCTGCACCAGGGACTGGCAATGCCCTTCGCAGCATCAGACATAGCAGCCGCATGGGGACATGCCCTGCACGTCGCCGAGAAACGCACTGAAATTGACCCGGCTGCCATGCCGGCAGATCAACAACCTGTTCCAGCCAGGCTCCAGGTACCGGCCAGTACCGAATCCACACTGCTGGCAGCAGTCAACCGGGCATTTCTCGAATTCCAACAGGCCTTGCAGCCGCTGTCCGTGGCGGAACGACAAGAGCTACGCGACCAACTCTACCGGGTAACAACCGGAGATTCGCCTTACGGTTACCATCTCTCGGACACCACAGTTGGCCGCCACTTATGTGACTTGATGGAACGGATCGACCACAGATCACTGTTCGACGCCGCGCATGCTCTGCGAGCCGCCACGGACCGACAGGTCATCCAGCGGCACATCAATACTACAGGGCGGGAAACTCTTACGCTGCCCGGCGCCAGCGGCCAGATCCAAAGCATTGTCAACAGCGAGGCCGGCCGGATTGTGGTCGGTGCTGACGGGGTGAACGAGTATCACCTGGATGAAATGACTGACGTGGCGGTAATCATAGATACTGGTGGCGACGACATCTACCGGGAGGGTACAACAACTGCGATACGACCCCTGCTGGTCATCGTTGATTTTGCGGGCGATGATCTTTACCAGGGCGAGAAGCCTGGAATCCAGGGAGGTGCGATCGTCGGCCTGTCTCTGCTGGTCGATTTTTCCGGCAACGACCGCTACCAGGCGATCGACATTGCTCAGGGTTCGTCCCTGGCGGGCATCGGGACACTGATTGACCTGGCGGGAAACGATTCTTACCTGGGTGACCGTCGGGTACAGGGTTCGGCGTTTGGCGGTGCGGCCATGTTACTCGACGCACAGGGCAACGATGATTACCGCGCCGCACTGCTATCCCAGGCTGTGGGAGGTCCCCTGGGTTTCGGTTTACTGGAAGACATCAGCGGGAACGATCACTATTACGCTGGTGGGAAGTACGCCAATTCCTACGGCGATTCGCCGGGATTCGATGGTTGGTCCCAGGGGATGGGCATCGGACCACGCGGGACAGCCAACGGTGGGATCGGCGTGCTGCTCGACGGTACAGGAGACGACCTGTACGAATGCGATTACTTCAGCCACGCCGGCGGATACTGGTTTGCCGCCGGATTTGTCCGGGATTTTGGCGGCAACGACCGGCGCATCGGGGCAACGCGTACAAATTTTGACGGATCGCCTCGCGAGGTGAGCCGTTTTTTGCGATGGGGCGTCGGGTTCGGATGTCACTTTGCTTCAGGATTCTTATTCGATGACGAAGGTGACGACATTTACCAGGGTGACCATGCATCCGTGGCTTATTCCTGGGATATCGGTGTGGGCGCAATTATTGACACCCAGGGCAACGACCTTTATCAGGCGACAAGCAGTGGTGTGGCAGAATCCAACAATGCAGCCGTCGCCCTGCTCTTGGACGGTGCCGGGAACGACACGTACCTCGGAAATAATATCGGGGCGGCCGGTGCCAAGATTGAATACCACCCACAGGATCTAGCGGGAGGCAATTTCACGTTCTTGTTGGACCTGGGAGGTACCGACACCTACAACGACTCTGTACAAAATGACTATCAGCAAGAGCGGGGCTGGTCAGGAGGATTCCTCATTGATCAGGAGGCTGATCAGGAGCAGTGACTGGCTCCGGGCGAGGAACGCGAGTTGACGATCCGGCAATCGACACCGCGCGTTTTTTCCGGGTCGTGACCCGGCGTCCTCACTTCTGGCGTTCTTGGTTTATCACTGGGGAAAAACATCATGGCAGATCGACTGTTTCCAACAACCGTCATTGGCAGCTTGCCGCGGCCCGAATGGGTGCGGGAAATCATCTTAGACCGCAAAGACAAAAAGATCTCAGAAGACGAGGCCACCCTCTTGCTTGATCCGGCTGTCGAATCCGTCCTTCGACTGCAGGAGAGGTCCGGCTTGGATGAGATTACCGATGGTGAATGGCGCCGCGAGAGTTACGTCAAAGTATTCGCAGAACGCGTGCGGGGCTTCAAACCGGATTTGATCGACATCCAACAGATGTTCTATCCCGCGGTCGTCGAACCCGTCGAATACTACCGTCCGCTTGTCCTGGAAGAGGCGACATTCGCCCGTCCGCGAACGGATTGTCGCCTGAAAGTGACCTTGCCGGCACCGTACATCGTCGGAAGACGGATGTGGCATCCTGAACATTCCAAGCAGGCGTATCCCACTCCGGAAAAACTGATGGCGGATTGCGTTCCTATACTGCGACGGGAAATTGAGGATTTAATTCAGACCGGCATCAATACCATTCAACTGGACGAACCCTGGCTCAGTACCCTGGTGGACCCGAAGTTTCGCGAAAGCGAAGGACTGACCGACGTCCAGTACGAAATGGATCTGTGTGCCGACCTGATCAATCAGGTAGTGGACGGGTTCGATTCCGTCGACACGGGCATGCACCTCTGCCACGCTCACTTCAATTACACTCACGGGACCGAAGGTCCCTATGACATCATCATGCCCGCGCTGGCCAAAATTCGCGTCGGCACCATTTCGATGGAATACGCGACTCCCATTGCCGGAGGGATGGAGTCCCTGGCACAATTCCCGCAGGGTCCGCGGCTGGGTCTGGGCTGCATCGACCACTGCGATCGTGAAATTGAAACTCCGGAAGCCGTCATAGACCGGGTGGAAGAAGCCATGCAATACGTCGACAAGGAACGGATCACACTACATCCCGACTGCGGTTTTTCACCGTCTGTTCAAAACCCCATGGACCTGGATCAAGCCTACTTGAAACTGAAATCGATGTGCCTGGCCGCAGAGACCCTTCGAAGCAAACACGGGTAGACGGCAGGCAGCCAACTCGCGTTGGACCAAACGTCCGGTAGCATCCAAAGACTGCCCCGCTGGCGCACGAAATTTCAGTGATTGACAGAGTTCCAGTGGCCCTTTGTCTCCGTGGTTTTCTTTGGTCGCCGCCGGTGACCGGGCGCCCTCCCTGCACAGCCTGTCCCTGCACGGGACCTTGCACGACGCCCGGCGTGATCCCTCTTGCCTGCGTTTGACAACAACTCTCGTCAAGGCGGAACCGTGATCAGTCCCCGCGGTGCGTCTTCTCCGTCGCCAGTACCTGCTGTCGTGCCACGATCACTGCGTTGGGGTCCTGAGGAACCTTGCCAGGATCAACGTAACGGGACAACTCCCGCATGGCAACAACGTTAAAATCATTCCGTGCCAGGTAGCGCATGTAGGCTTCGAATTTATCACGCGGCGTGTTGACCCATGCGTGCGCCGTGTCAGGAACTCCGTGGAATTGCAGGACGGCAATCCTGCCCTGCTTTGCCCGGTCAAGCGAACGCGTAAAGTCTTCCAGTTCCCATGCCGGCCGCGCATCCCCCGCCGAGGGGACCAAAAGGGGGTGATCCTGGTAGGGTTCATAGACAACTCCACGTCCTTCTTCATACGGAAACTCCGGAACACCTCCGCGCCGGGCAAACTTGATACCGTGACCTTCCAGGACCGACAATGCCCGTTCCGTAATCGCGTTTCCCGGATAAGCAAAACTGATCGGTTTTGGAATACCATACCTGTGGCACTGCTGATCGATTCCTTCCAATTGCACGCCCAGTTGATTGACGGTCTTATCGGTAATCCCCACATGATCCCGGGTGTGATTGCCAATCTCGAATCCGTCCGCGTGTAATTGAGCGATCTGCTCCCAGGACATGTAGTCCTGCTTGTTTTCCCGAAAGTCAAATCCCTCGGTGATGAAGAACGTCGCCGGAAAACCGTATTTCTTGAGAACGGGGCGAACTACCGTAAAATGAGATTTCACGGAATCGTCAAACGTGAGCACCACCGTCTTGTCTGGAATCGGTTCCAGGGCGGCGACGTTTCCCGGAGCAATCACAAAAGAGAGGCAAAAGACCAGGCTACAGATGCAGTACTTCATATCACTCGTCCCTTCAACTGGTACCTTAAGTGCCGTTGGCAGCACGAAAGCCGGCAACTTGCTCAATGGTAAGGAAGACGTTGCCGGTAACGCGTGTGACAAAGGCCGTTGAACGTCTTGCGCTGACTGTCCGGAATCCTTCCCCCGGCCAATGATTTTCACCACCATGGTGCCCCGTTTGTGCCTGCATCTTAACTCACCCGGCATGAAATTAAAGATACCACTGACTGCAGACGGGCAGGCCCGACCTATTGAAGTGTTGAGGAATCGCATTTCAACAGGTAACCTAGTCAGGTTGGTGCTCCCGTTACCGGGGTACAGGGCCTGACGTGTTGTTTCACTCCGTTATTCTTCTTTGAGAGATCCAAATGCGAATTGAAAGAGTGGAAGTCAGGGCCGTGGCGCCCCAAATGCAACGATATACGTGGTCTCACGACCTGCCCGAACAGTACACAACCAATACCATTGTGCGCATTTACACGGACTCCGGAGTCGAGGGGGTGGGTGGCGTGTCGAACTACACGTCCCACGACTACGACCGCTACACGGCCGAGACTCTACGACACTTGATCCCGACACTGGTCGGCGAAGATCCACTCCAACGTGAAGTGATCTGGAAAAAATTGTGGTCACGTGTATTTCCATTGTCACCCGGAGCCCTGGCCGCCATTGATATTGCTCTGTGGGATCTGTTGGGAAAACTGGCAAACGTTCCGCTTTACCAACTGCTGGGAGGTGCCTGCGACCGCATTCCTGCCTACGCCAGCACACCTCTCCTGGACGACGTCACCAGTTACCTGCGATTGGTCGATGAAATGCTTGAACAAGGTTTTCGCGCCATCAAGTTTCATTGTTGGTGTCTTCCAGAAAAGGACCTCGAATTAGCACGTGCGGTCCGCCGAGAGCATTCCGCTCAGGAAGTCGCGCTGATGCTCGACGCGGAAAATAACTACGACTGGCCCGGCGCCCTGAAGGTTGCGCGGGAATTAGAAGAACTGGAGTTCACCTGGCTGGAGGCCCCCCTGATGGACTACGACCTGGAAGGATACCGAAAACTGACGCGCCGCGTGGACATCGCGATCGTGCCATCGGGCCACTGGATTCAGGACTTGCCCGCTTACGCACAAGCGCTGCGGCGAGAGTGCTGGTCGCGTGCTCGTACGGACGTGACCGTATGCGGTGGCTTCACACCGGCTCGCAAATACCTGGCATTGGTAGAAGCCGAAGGTATGAAATGCGAAATCATGTCGTGGGGCAACACCCTCGTGTCAGCCGCCAATCTTCATTTAATGCTAGGCCTGGGAACCAGTACTTACTTCGAACAATCGATACCATACGAACCCTACGAGTACGGCATGCAGGACGTCATCCGCACGGACCCGGACGGGTATGTGGCGGCGCCTCAGGGCCCCGGACTGGGGGTTGAGGTGGACTGGAAAGCGATGGAAGCAGCTTCGCTCCACGTCCTGGACACCGGATCGATGTGAACCTGCTGCCTGCCAACGGTCTGAGCCGACGGAAACCGCACGGTGCAAGCGGGACCATAAAAGATCCTCGCCCGGAATTTCCCGGAGGTGTCTTGCCCGGGTCTCCGGGAAACGCGCACCTCAAAACCCCGGTCGCAAAAGGCCGTGAATCCGGCCAGTTCGAGAGATTGTACTTCGCACCCCCCCATTCCGGTCGCATTGCCCGGATTTCCGACCACAAATCAAAGGCACTCCGTCGCTGCCGGGACCCATAACCCGTCGTCGCCAGTTCCGGTTATACTGGAGGCGACGTTCCCCACGAAATTTTTTTCACTCACAAATGGTACCTTCCATGCGTAGTCTCGTCACAGCCACCGTTCTTTCTCTGCTGGTTGGATTGTTTACGTTCACCCCCACGCAAGGCGACAAACGCCTGGGTAAACGACCGCCCTGGACCACTTCACGAATTCAGGGAACACCCGATCCTCCACCTCCCTACCAAACGGCACGGGCATTTGCGAACCTCACTTTCGATGAACCGCTGGTACTGGTCAATCACCAACAATCGGGCCGCATGTTCGTTGCAGAACGGTTTGGCAAAATCCATTCCTTTTCCGAGCAGCAGGATGTCAGTACCTCCGACTTCTGTCTTGACGTCGACAGCACGATCTTTGGTTTTGCGCTGCATCCCGATTTCGAGCACAATGGATACCTCTATGTCACCTACCTGACCCCCAGTATCAAGGGAAGATACATCCTTCCCGAGGAATGCAGCCCTGATGGAACACGGGTCTCCCGCTTCCAGGTTGTCAGTCACGATCCTCCCCGATGTGATCCCGATTCAGAACATGTCATCATCCAGTGGCCCACTGGGGGCCACAATGGCGGCTGTTTGAAATTCGGTCCCGATGGCTACTTGTACATCGCCCTGGGTGATGCGAGCGACATCGCCGACATGAGGGACACCGGGCAGGATCTCACCGATTTACCCGCCTCCATTTTGCGTATCGACGTCGATCACGCCGATCCGGGGCGAAATTATGGAATCCCCGAGGACAATCCATTCCTCGACCAACCCGGTGCGCGTCCGGAAATCTGGGCGTACGGCTTGCGCCAGGTTTGGCGAATGAGCTTCGATCGTGAAACTGGCGAGTTGTGGGCGGGTGAAGTGGGACAGGACCTGTGGGAAAGCGTGCACCGCATCCAACGGGGTGGAAATTACGGTTGGAGCGTTATGGAGGGTCTCCACGCCTTTCGGCCCGAGCGGAAAAGGGGCCCGACGCCCATTCTTCCACCAGTCCATGAATACAGTCATACGGAAGGTCGCTCCATCACAGGCGGCTATGTCTACCGTGGATCCCGTCTCAAGGAACTTGTGGGAGCCTATCTCTTTGCCGATTACGATTCCGGCCGGGTGTGGGGGCTGCGTTACGACGGAAACGAGGTGGTCTGGCATGACCTCCTGTGTGACACGACGCGGCGTTTCGCCACGTTTGGTGAAGGCAGCGACGGTGAGGTCTACCTGGTCGATCACATCGGTGGCGGATTTTATCGCCTGGTGGCCGCCGAAGAGGGCTCAAGCGGAGAGGAATTTCCCAGGCAGCTGAGTCAAACAGGAATTTTTTCGTCCGTGTCACAGCTCACTCCTGCCGCCGGCGTCATTCCGTTTTCAATCAACGCCGGCGCATGGTCCGATGGCGTAGAGAAACAGTGGCTGCTGGCAATACCGGGCGATGAGAAAATTGAATTCGACGGCATGAAATACCCCGATCCCGAAGTCCCTCCAGGCTGGAAGTTTCCCGACGGAACCGTCCTCGTCGAGACCATCAGCATGGAGATGGTGGCCGGAGACCCTGCCAGTCGCAGGCACCTGGAGACGCGCATTCTGCATCACCAACACCTTCCCGGTTCGGAGCAGATGGGCGACCAGTACTGGATGGGCTACACGTACATCTGGAATGAGCAGCAAACCGACGCGGTGCTCCTGGAAGAGCCCCAGGGATTGGACGAGACGCTGACCATTCACGACCCGCAGGACCCGAGTCTCCCTGATGGTAAACGTACGTTGAAGTGGCACTATCCAAGCCGGGCGGAGTGCACCTTGTGTCACAACATGTCCGCCAGATATATCCTTTCCGGTAACACGTTACAGTTGAATCGGGATCACGACTATGGACAGGGAGTCATCGTCAATCAAATCCGTGCCCTGAAACACTGGAATCTCTTCAGCGAACCGTTACCACCACCGATCGATCAACTGCCACGACTGGCCAATCCGGAAGATGAATCCCTGAGCGTCGATGCGAGGGCACGTGGTTACCTGCACGCAAACTGCGCTTTTTGTCATCGCCGATGGGGTGGCGGCAACGCGGACTTTAAATTGGTTTATTCACTCGACTTGCCCGAGACTGGTTTGGTGGATGTTCGGCCCACGCAGGGAACGTTTCATCTTCCCGGCGCCCGCCTTATCGCGCCGGGAGATCCCTATCGTTCGGTACTTTTCTATCGTCTCGCCAAACTTGGGAACGGCCGGATGCCTCGCGCGGGATCACAAATCACCGACGCCCGCGGTCTGAAACTGGTCCACGACTGGATTCTCAAAATGTCTCCAGCGGATGATCAGGCCACCCGTTCCGGTAAAAATTTCGACCCGAAAATCCACGCCGCACAAAATATTCTGAAAAATCCATCCTCCCTGGCCGATTCTCGCACAGCAGCCGGTCAGCTGCTGGAATCGACTCTCGGGGCGCTCGCACTCAGTTGGACACTCGAGAACATGGCTCCTGATGACCAGCGACGACAGGAGTTGGTCCTGCTGGGAGCGCAACACTCAGTCCCTGACATACGAGACCTGTTCGAACGTTTTCTACCCGCCGAGCAGCGAACACAACGACTGGGCGAAGTCATTGATCCGCAAAAAATTCTTTCCCTCGAGGGTAACACAGCCCGCGGTCGTGAACTTTTCCTGGCGGCTGGAATTCAATGCAGAAGCTGTCATCGTGTGCATGGCACGGGCATTGAACTGGGTCCCGATCTGAGCCAGATTGGAAAACAATACGATCGCGTCCAGTTACTCGAGACGATTCTTGATCCCTCCAAGAAAATTGACCCCAAGTACATGGCATTTGTGGCCACCACGACGGCGGGCAAGATATACACCGGGCTGCTCGTTGAACGAAATCAGGAGGCTGTCATTTTGAAAACGCCTCGTAACGAGACAATCCGCGTCGCCACGGACGAAATTGAGGACTTGAAACCACAAGAAAAATCCTTCATGCCCGACCAGGCACTGCGTGATCTCACTGCCCGCGACGCAGCCGACCTGTTGGCCTACCTGAGTTCGCTGAAATAGCTTCGCTGTCAAAATAGAATTCGTTGAACAGCCATCCGGGTGACCGGGGCATTTTCATGGAGTTCCGGCCCCCGCAGCCGGGACCAGCGCGGCCACCCCCAGCTGAATCGACACTTTGGAATACCGGAGTCGACAGGACCAGAACGCCGCGGCGGGCACGAACGACTCAACTCAACCCGTTGCCAGAGTCCGTAGAACCGTTATCCGAGGACTTGCTCCAGTCCCGACGCTGTCGAGAACTGGGGATCCCCATTTTTTTGCGGTATTTTGTCACGGTCCGTCGGGCGACTTTAAGCCCATGCCGAACCAGTTCCTTGACAAGTTCGTCGTCACTGTGGGGTTTCCGCTTGTCTTCCTGATCGACTAATTCCTGAAGCTTGATACGGATTGCGTCCCAGGCAACCTCTTCTCCAGCAGCACTGACGGTGCCACCCACAAAAAATCTTTTCAAGGCAAAGATGCCGCGTGGTGTTTGAATCCATTTATCATCCACCGCCCGGCTGACTGTCGTCAGGTGAACACCGACTTTTTCGGCAATTTGCTGCATTTTGAGTGGCTCAATGGCTTCAGGTCCCTCGTCCAAAAACCTGGTCTGGTGATCGACGATTGCCTGGGAAACTCGCGTCAGCGTATTGCGTCGCTGGTGAATCGAAGCAATGAGCCATTGTGCCGAATTCACTTTGCGTTTGATAAATTCCTTTTCCTCGGTCGTTGCTTCCCCGCTCATCCAACGTCGCCGGTAGTGTTCACTGATGCGGAGACTGGGCGTACGACCGTCTTCAAGGTACACCGCATACTTACCGTTTTCATCTTTTTCGACGATCACATCGGGAGTGATCGTGGGCACGAGCACCTCTTGAAACACTGAACCGGGGTGGGGATTGAGCCGCCGCAACTCTGTCCAGGTCTGTTGAATCATTTCAATCGAAAAGCCTGTCTTCCGCTGAATGGCCGGAAGCCGGTTCTCCCCCAGGTCATCCAGGTGTCCGGAGATCAGGGTTTTCATTTCTTCGTAGTAAGCCAGGTCCGGAGTCAATTGAAGCAGCAAGCACTCGCGCAAGTCTCGGGCCCCCACACCTCTGGGATCCAGTGACTGGACTACCGCCAACCCTTTGCGAACTATCGACAACTGGTCCTCACTTGCATCAGGAGCCAACAGATCTTCCAGTTGACCTTGCAAGTAACCGTTGGAATCCAAATTGTAGACAATGATCGTCGCCATAGAACTCAACGCAGGATCGACCTCCTGTTCGTTGAGCTGCTGCTCCAGATGACTTTGCAGCGTCTGCGGTCTGGCAACAACATTCGCCATGGTGTCCATTTTCCGCTCGCCCTCTTCCTCAACCCGACTGGCAGAGCGGCGGGGAGCTTCGTCGAAGTGATCCGGAATGTCCTGATCCAACTGCATCAAACGCTCGAAGTCTTCTGCATTATTGGTGGTTTCGTCCACCACCAACTCGCGTTCTTCGGTCGAGGAAGCGTCTGGCTTTTCGTTTTGAACCGGCTCGTCTGGCAAATCAGGGTCTTTTTCCCGCATCTCCAGCATCGGATTTTCGTTGAGTTCCTGTTCAATGCGCTCTTGCAGAGCAAGAAGTGGCAACTGCAGAATCTCCATTGATTGGATCATCCGGGGAGCCAATACTTGTTTTTGAACAAGCCTCTGTTCTTGTCCAAGCGAAAGCCGCATGCGATTTATGCCTTCAAATTACAGGGAACTGAACCAGTGGATCCACAATCTACTCTACCTTATATACTGTACTTCCCCGTCTTCCTTCTCCTGGAAAGTGCAGTTGCAACGATACTGCAGCTTCTATCAAACAGGTAAAAGGGCACACGAACGCATGGGGCACTTAGTCCCTCAGTTCGTGGTGTTTCCTCCACCGGTTATTTGCTTCAGAGCTTCATCCAGTCCCGGAACATTCAAGCCACCGGTCATGTCTTTGACCGCATCTGCGTGCAATTGCTTCGCTTTTTCCAGCGCCTGATTGACCGCAGCGGGAACCAGATTTTCGATCATTTCTCGATCACCACGGTCAAACAGTGCCTGTTCGATGGTGACACGTAGCAACTCCCCAGCCCCGTTGGCTTCGACCTCGACCATGCCGCCACCGGCAGACCCCACCACATGTTGTGATTTCAGTCGCTCACCCATGCCCTGCATCATCGAACCCATTTGCTGGGCCTGTTTCATCATTTCCGCAAGATTTCCTATGCCCTTCAACACGTTCACACTTCCTAGGTTAAGATTTTTCCGGAGTAGAATCCCTGGGCTCATCAACACGCATCAGCAAGGCATCAAACAACTCGATGGTCTGTCGTACCAACGCCCGTTCAGAAGCGTCCCGAATCTGCTCACGTCGAGTGGCTGCCGGTTTCGGGCGATCCACTTGATCTGCCTGCTGTTGGACCAGTCGAAACTTCAGGCAGACCTTGTTCCCGGTCACTTCCTGCAACGCCTGTTCCAGTTTCTGATGCCGTTCAGGCCGTTCGCAGAAAGTTTTACATGAAGTATACCGCTTTTCGTAAAAAATCTCCAGCTGATTTGGCGCAACAATTGCTGCACTCTGAAACTTGAGTGCGTTGTCGACAGTCAAATCCGTGAACATTGCAACGGCAGCTTTCCAGACTTGTTCCGCCGTTGACGCGGTCAGCTCAATCTGCGGGGCCGATGGGGCAGGAACTGTTTCTGCTGCAGAATCGGCGGGTTCTACAGCAGAATTATCTAGTTTTTTTTTGACGCCTTTTCCGCTGGAGCGAGGAACATTCATTCCGGAACTGTTCTTTGGAGAAGAAATCCCTTTTTGCAATTGCGAAATTGCTTCGGAAATTAGCGTGAAATCTTCAAGCTTGCAGATTCTGACAAGGGCCAGTTCCAACAAAACCCGTGAATAGCTGCTCTGTCTCATACGAATCGCGGTGTGATCCAGAATTTGAGTAGCTGCCATCGTCGACTCCAGCCCGAAAGCATGAGCGACCGTCGCTAAACGCTCCGTCTCGCCGGGTGAACAGTGCAGCAACAACTCCGGACCGCATCCTTCCAGCAGGACCATCATGTCGCGAAAGTGTCCCAGCAGCTGGTCGAGAAACGGCCCCGCATCCACACCTTCGTTCAACGCAGCATCCAGCTCCTGCAGCGTCTCACCTGCGTTCTTGCTGGCCAAATGTTCAATCAACTGGGCCAATCGACTGGAGCGGGCAGTGCCAAGCATATCATGCACATCGTCGACCGAAATCTGTTGACTTCCGAACGCCAGCATTTGTTCCAACAATGACTGACTGTCCCGCATCGAACCCGCCGCCCGGCGCGCCAACAACTGAATGGCTTCATCAGAAATTTGTGCACCTTCCACCTGAGCAATCTGTCGCAGTCTGTCGACAATGTCATCCGGGCGTATTCCTGCAAAATCGAAACGCTGACACCGCGATAATACTGTGATCGGAATCTTTTCCGGATCGGTGGTGCAAAAGATAAATTTGACATGTTCCGGCGGTTCTTCCAGTGTCTTCAACAAGGCGTTGAAAGCCTGCCGGGTAAGCATGTGCACTTCATCGATGATGTAAATTTTGAATCGAGCCCGACTGGGACGTATGCTGACATTGCTGCGTAACTGGCGTATTTCATCAATGCCCCGATTACTGGCACCGTCGATTTCGAGCACATCAACATCTCCGCCACTCGTGACGCTCTGACAAATGTCACATCGATTACAAGGTGTGGGAGTCGGGCCTGAATCACAGTCCAATGCTTTGGCCAAAATCCGGGCCGCCGAAGTTTTGCCGACCCCTCTAGCGCCGGTGAACAAATAAGCATGTCCCACGCGATTCGTGGTAATTGCATTTTGCAAAGCTTCTGAGACCTGGGACTGGCCCACAAGTTCACCGAAAGTCTGCGGACGATAACGCCGGGCGACGACTACATACTCACCCGACCGGGATTCATCGCCATCGGAGTCGGAGTTTTCTGTGGAGGCAGTATTCATGAAGGTTCCACCATCGAAGCAGCAAGAACCGACGTGGCGCCGGTCACAAAGAGTTCACAGGAAAACATCAACCGTGGTCCCACCACCTGGTAGATCTGGTCCACAGGCTGAGGGATGTTAAGACGCGAGTCTGCCCAGTTGGGTATCTCAGCAGCCGGTTTCTGACCAGTTAGCGGGCTGCACGGAAGAGGCCCTCGAACAAAGGTACCCCACTTAGGGCTGCTCCGGTTAAGGCCTGACCCGGTTCGCGGTTCCCTCTAACGAGGGCCACTCTCGTGCAGCGACTCTTTGTATTTTAGTTGTAAACTGCCTCGCAGTTTCCGTCAAAGGGTCGAAGATGCTTGCCCCTGCCTGTCAGCAATAAAGTTCACGAAGTGATGCCCTGCGGGTCAGGAGCATTCTTCCACTGCAAGAGGCCCACACCCCCAAGTTACGTTTCCAGCCAAAATGACCGCTACCCACTAGACAGCACCGATGGAAGTTTTCGGCCCGATGAGTAGTTTTTGCGCCGCGTCGTGCAGCAACGTCGTCTCCATTTCACCCACCCGGATCTTAATGCTACCCTGGTCCCACCGCTGTTCAACCACATCTCCCTCGACACCTGGACAAAGTCCAGCGTCACTTAAATATCTTAAAAATTCTGGGGATTGGTCCAAAACTCGAACAAAGCGAAAAGAAACGCCCGCTTCACAGTTGGCCAGACTACGTAACGGAACGGGATTCTGGCCAGCGGGAACTGAACCGTCAAAACGTGGTATCGGGTCACCATGCGGATCTGTCTCCGGATAACTCAGATACTCGTCAATCCGGTCAACGAGTAAATCGCTCACCGCATGTTCCATGTGTTCCGCTTCTTCATGGACTTCATCCCAGGTTAAATTCAACGTTTTCACCAGAAATGTTTCGATTAATCGATGCCTGCGCAATACGCGCAACGCCAGGCGAGTCCCCGCTTCGGTTAAACGCACGCCTTCATAGGGTGTGTAAGTCGCCAGGTCACTGGCGCTAAGCGTCTTCAACATGCTGGTGACCGTGCCGGGCGACACATCCAACTCCTTGGCGAGTTGCCCCGTCGCCGCAGCCTTTCCCTCCAGGTAAGTGCAGATCTTGTAGATGCCTTTGACGTAGTTCTCAATCGTCAGGCTGGCCACCACACATCCTCGCTTTCGGAAGAAAATAACGGGTGTTTCACTCTGTTTTACCGAAACAACAGCATTGCCTGTGCGAAGAACTTTGACGGACAGGAAAAGCTTTCCACCCTATTTTATGCAACGTATTTCCGATAGAAAACCTGCCCCCCTCGGTTTTCCAGTTTTTTTCCGGAACGGGGTCCCGTGTTTCCCCTCTTGCTTCAGGTTACGGCGCGTACGATCATGGCCGGGATGAATCTTAACACACGAGCGGCAGACCTCTGCGCCCAGGGAATCCAGCAGGCTGATCGTTTGCGTATTACCGCCAGTGAGAGTGACGCTGGCAGCAAGCTCATCGATTGCGGAGTTAAGGCACCAGGTGGCCTCGAGGCTGGACGCTGGTTAGCCCGGATTTGCACTGCCGGTCTCA
This sequence comes from Planctomycetaceae bacterium, assembly GCA_002726515.1. Lineage (GTDB taxonomy): Bacteria > Planctomycetota > Planctomycetia > Pirellulales > Pirellulaceae. The sequence continues at coordinate 34,611 of PBTE01000200.1, forward strand.
GCGATGTCGAATTCCTGCAGGACGTGCCCGAAGTCTTTTCGGGTCCCGCAGTGAGTGTGGCCACGGACCATCCAACCATGGCCTGCATGGCAGCTCAGTACGCCGGTTGGCAATTGTCCGCAGGTGATTTCGTCGCGATGGGGTCGGGTCCCATGCGGGCGGCAGCAGGTCGTGAAGAGCTATTCCAGCAGATCGGATACAGCGAGCAGGCTCCTGAAGTCGTGGGAGTTCTGGAATGCGGTCAGCTGCCGCCCTCCGAACTCTGTGTCGACATCGCCGCAGCCTGTAGGGTGCCGCCTGAAAATCTGACATTACTGGTCGCACGCACTTCGAGCATTGCCGGAACCGTTCAAATCGTTGCCCGCTCGATTGAAACCGCCATCCACAAGCTGCATGAGCTTGGTTTTGATTTATCGCGGATTCAAAGTGGCTGGGGTATCAGCCCATTACCCCCCATGGCAGCAAACGACTTAGCGGGAATCGGCCGCACCAACGATTCCGTTTTGTACGGTGGCCGTGTGACCCTGTGGGTCACCGGTGACGACGCATCGATAGCGTCTTTGGGTCCGCTGGTGCCCAGTTGCGCGTCCCAGGATTTTGGCCTACCGTTTGCTCAAATCTTCCAGCGATACGATCACGATTTCTACCGGATCGATCCTCACCTGTTCAGCCCGGCACAGATAACGTTCCATAACCTCGACAGTGGAAATTCTCACCGGTTTGGCGAACCTAAACCGGATGTTCTGCAGCGGTCGTTTGGGATGGATGGTTAGAGATCGACCCGGAGGTTTTGAATCCACCTCCGAGGGTACCAGATGCGGAGGTTCGTTTTACAGGAACGACATCCGTTCCTCAGCGAGAAGACTTTTTCAGACTCAAACGACGGAAACACCCCGATTCCCGAACACCCTGAAAGTTCGCAGGTTGGCACCCTGGGGACCTGTCGGAAAACCGGTCGGGCAAGGGTTGCAAAAGGGACCGATGAACTACTTCCCAACGACTCTTCGCTCACATTTCCACTCACCTCAAGATCCAAGCGATCCACGGCGCCTACCCACTTTTCCCGAGCGAACAGCGCAA
>PBTE01000201.1 GCA_002726515.1 Planctomycetaceae bacterium
AGTTTGATACGACCTTTGTACCGCCCCTGGTTCCTCATTGCTTTGTGAACAACAGCGACGAAAAGGTGGTGTTTGCCTACTTTTATCCGGACGTGAACGTCAGTCGTGACCCGGTAGAAAAAAGTGGTCCTGGTAAAATGCAGATCCGTTGACCGAAACAATCGGATGGAAATATTTTTGGAAAAGTGAACCGCTTTCCGCGGGATTCGAATCAAACCCCAAGGCGCAACGTATTTCCCCGATTGCCTTGAGCTGCTGCGATGGGCGCGCAGTAGATTCGGTTAAAGTGTCTAAGAATGTTTTGTCTCTTCAACCACGACCTGCCAAATGGTATCCCGGCTGAGGCACAAATCCCGTGTTGAAATTTTTTTATCGTGTTTCACAGTCCCCCTGAGATCCTGGCGAGGTCCAAACGGTTTTTTGCATCGGCACGTCGGCCTCAGGGCGCATCGTGGCCTCCAGCACTCCACGGGTGACAGCGACAAATTCTCCATACACCTCGTAGACTGCCCGGGAGACAACCGTATTTGCGAACTGCTTGAATGAAATAATTACTGCAGTTGGGCGTAAACCGACAGTTGCGTCCGAGCCAAGGGCTGATAAGCAGTTGATAACTGCGCACCACTCCGATCAAAATCGCGCTCGGCAGCCCCTGAAGTTTCGACCATTGCGACATAGTCATCACCGTCCTTGAATTTTTTTTCTGAGACGACGGTCAAGTTCCCACGAAAGTGAACCGAGGGAATTGACGAGGGACGCCAGGCACGGTTGCCCGCCACGTTTCGGAATCACCACCAAATCAATTGCGACAGGCAACTTCTGATTGGACAGACGAAATGCCTCTCGCAACAATCGCTTCCAACGATTCCGCACCACGGCATTTCCCACCTTGCGGGACACGGAAAGTCCCAACCGGGAAATTCCCGCCTCGTTTCGGCAGCCGTAAAGAATCACAAGTCTGTCCGAAACAGAACAACGGTGTTGATACACACGGATAAAGCCTGGAATTTTTCTCAGACGGTGTTCTTTGGGAAAACGTTCTGATAAATCAACGTTGTTCATTCTGGTAAATGGCGATCCTCACTGGAAATCATCGATTTCTTCCACCAGTCATCCCCCGGTTGGGTGGTACGGTGCAGCAGGCGTCCATGATGGTAAGAGACTTTGCCAATTCTTCTTACGATTCTGGCTGCCATCCAGGTGAAGAGCATTAAAACGAATCCGGCCATCAGAATCAGCAACAACTTCATCATCAAATCGCCCCTTGTTTCGGAGTCCAGCCGCTGGATCAACGGCTGTCCGGACTCGACGTCCAACTGGGCAAACGGCAGTAAAAGTCTCTCTCTCGAAAACGCGGTTGCTGTAGCGGCCTCAGAAAAACCGGGGTGCGGGTTCAGCAACAATGATTCCGAGACAAATCCCACGTTCGCAGCGATCAGCCAACCACTTAAAACCAAGGAGAAGCCGCAATTCACCATGTTAGATTGGCTCGTGGGTCCAGGGGATATCGTTCAGCAAGTTTTTCGAGTTGTGTCAAATCGTCCTGACTCATTGATGCGGGTAGCACAATTTGCAGTTCCGCATAAAGATCACCCTGAGGGACCTTGGGCAGCTTGACCCCGTGACCTTTGATTCGCAAACGAGTTCCACTGGAACTCCCGGGGGGCACTTTCAACGAAATCGTACCTTGTGGTGTGGGGACGTCGATAGTCGCTCCCGACACAGCTTCGGACAAGCTGATCGGTACTTTGACTTCCAGATTATTTCCAGACCGCACAAAATTCGGGTGTGAACTGACATGCACCGTAATGATGATATCCCCGGGCATATCCGAACCGGAATTCTTATCACCTTGCCCGCGCAGCCGAATTTTCTTGCCGTCCTCAATTCCCGCCGGGATTTTGACAGACAAGGTTTCTGTTTTTCCGCCCGCCCGCTGAATCCTCAGCTTGGCTTCACCTCCGGTGACAGCCACTTTAAACGGAACCGTCAATTCATGCTGAATGTCGGCGCCCCGCTGTCTGGACCGTGATCGCTTACCGGGTCGTCGGGGTCCCCTGGTAAATTGTTTGAAAATGTCGCTGAATCCTCCGTCACCCCCGCCGCCAAAACGTTGTCCGAACAATTCTCCCAGATCAATGTCCTCAAAGGAGGCATTTCCGGAGTACTGTTGTGATCCACCAGCTTGTGGCCCTCCTGCCATCGATTCAAAAGAACTTCCGTAACGATCGTAAAGTTCCCGTTTGCCAGGGTCATTCAAAACAGTGAACGCTTTCTGTACCTCCTGAAACTTTCCCTTGGCAGACTTGTCATCCGGGTTCAAATCCGGATGGTATTTGCGCGCAAGCTCCCGGTACGCCTTTTGAATCTCCGATTCGGGGGCGTTGCGGCTAATACCCAGGATTTTGTAGTAGTCCTCGGACATATTTCCGTATTCTAGGTTCTCTCCACCGAAGTCATCAAGCCGATTCAGCCCGCAAGTTCGCCTCTCCGTCCTTCTATGTAAGGGATTTCAACAAATGCTAGAGTTGTAGGGGGCAACCTGTTCCGAACGATCGCCAGCCAGTCGAAGCCGTTGAGCAAGGCACACTGGCACACCCCGTCCGCTGCAGAGGAATCGTTTCCGGCGGACGTCCGGATGTCCGTCAGAACGGATTCGCTGTGGAAAGAACGTCATGCACAAATTTTTTTCCGTCGCCCTTCGCTTCAGCACAGCGGTCTGTTTGAGTGGCATTTCGACAGAAAACGCGGTCGCCCGTAGCGAATTTGAAATCCGGGTCTTTGACCAGGACTCAGGCCAGCCCATCGCTGTTCGCATGCAACTGAAGGATGCACGTGGACGGGTCCGACGGGTCCCCGGCGCCGTCAATTATGACGATCATTTTGTCTTCTTTCACCGTATTGTACTGCAGCTTCCAACCGGCAACTACTCCTTTGAAATGGACCGGGGACCCGAATACCACTATCGGACAGGACATTTCACCATCGAAGCGGGCGCCGAAGACAGTACCACTGTGCACATGAAGCGGTTCACCGATATGAAGCAGGAGGGTTGGTGGTCAGGGGACCTGCACATCGAGCGCAGAACACGTGATATCGAGTTGTTGATGTTGGCCGAAGACCTTCATATCGGTCCACTGACGACTTGGACCAACCGCCACAAACAAACGTCCGCCACAACAACCCCCACCTTGGAGCCGGTCTCGTTCGACGATCAAGCTTTTTACCTTCCGGGATCCGGACGCCTGGAAAGGAGCGGAGGTTCCCTGCTGTTTTTTCACACCCGGGAAATTCCCAGCTTCGACTCCTTCTCAGCCGAGTACCCTTCGTCGGTGGAACTGCTCAAACGAACAAGAAAGTTCCCCGCCGCTCACGTCAACATCGATCAGCCAACGAGTTGGGACCTGCCGATTTGGCTGGCAAGTGGAATGGTTCATTCAATCACGGTGGCTACAAGCCGCCTGGGCCGCGATGGTATTTTCGAAAAAAAAGAATGGGGACGTCCCCACGACGAAACGTTGTATCCAAACCCCCAGGATTTTGGGCAATGGATTCAAAAGCTGTACTTTGAAATGTTGAATTGCGGCTTGCGACTCCCCCCCACAGCGGCCAGTGGATCCGGGTTCGTCAAAAACCCGGTCGGTTACAACCGAGTCTACGCCTACGTTGACGGTGAGCTCACGTGGAAAAAATGGTGGGATGCCTTGAATACCGGACGCGTAATAATCACCAATGGACCGTTGTTACGTCCCAGCGTTCATGGCCGTGCCCCAGGGCACGTGTTTCGAGGCCAACCCGGGGAGTCCCTGAAGCTCGCCATTGACCTGAAGCTGGGCACCAGGGATCACGTGGATTACCTGGAAATCATCAAGAACGGTCGGGTCGTTCACGTGATACGGTTGGACGAATGGGCGGCAGCCCGAGGCCGACTTCCCGAACTGGAGTTCTCCCGGAGCGGCTGGTTTTTGATTCGCGCCGCAGCTGAAAATTCCGACACGCTACGATTTGGAATGACGGGCCCTTACTATGTCGAGATTGGAAACACACCATACATCAGTCGCAGTTCCGCGCAGTTTTTTCTGGACTGGGTTTACGAACGGGCACACACGATCCGGCTGGAAAACACAAAACAACGCAAAGAGGTTCTGAAATATCACCGCGCGGCGCGCAGGTTTTGGAAACACCTGGTCGATACGGCCACCGTCGAGTAAATCCCGTTGCCCTTTGCGAGCCCCTGCGACCCATCGCCCGCGACAAACTAATTCGCGGATTCCTCTTCAACAGATACGGGATGGCGCGCTCTGAATCGCGAAAGCTTGGAGCGCACCCAAACGCATTGCTGCAGGACCAGTTCCCGCTGTTACAACACCCTTGTCAGGGTCGTTGCCACCACCTTCCCGACAACCCCCCCCGGCTTGCGCGTATACCTGGCCACTGGGAGCGACTTCACGCGTAACTGGCTGCCTGGGTCAGGCCCATTTCCTGACGTCTTTTGCGACGATCGGACGCAGCGGTTTGTGTGTAACCGCTCTCGCGATGCGCCTGCAAGGGATCACGATGCAAGCCACGTTGCTCGCGCCACTGGGCGATACCCGGGCGCACATCCGTAGCAAAGGCGTCTTGCAGCGTGCGTTCGGCATCAACGATACGGCCTGCCTGCTGGTGACCGGACAAGGCGGCATAGTCGACCAGGGCAGCTTTGACATACAACTCCTGAGCCACCATCGCTGTCTGTATCATGGCCTCCGTCTTGGCCTTCAAATTGTGGGACTGGTCCACCATGTAGGCGATGTCCGGATACTGACCTCCGTGGTCGAAAGCGTAGCGATGAATCTCGGTAAAGATGCGAAAGATCTGATAAGGATCAATGGACCCCAGGGTCAGGTCATCGTCGGCATAGCGACGATCGTTGAAATGAAAACCGCCCAGCATCTCTTCATCCAGTAGCCAGGCGACAATTTGTTCGATGTTCTGAGCTACGTAATGATGACCGGTGTCCACCAAAACACGTGCCTGAGGTCCTGCTTTCTTTGCATACAGGTAAGCCATTCCCCAATCGGCAATATCGGTTTGGTAGAATGCGGGCTCGAATGGTTTATATTCCACCAACAGAATCTGATCCTCGGAAAGCTCACGGTGACACATTTGCAGGCAATGTTCGAACCGCTTCTTTCGCTCACGGATATTGTCTTGTCCCGGGTAATTCGTGCCGTCTGCAAACCAAAGTGTGACTTCGCGGCTTTGCAACTGCTGTCCCAGTTGGATGCTGTGCACACAATGTTCCAGCGCTTGGTTTCGAACCGCTTCATCAGGGTTACCAAAAGAGCCGAGCTTGTACTCCAAATCTTGAAAAACATTCGGATTGATCGAACCGATGCGGACTCCACACTGCCGGGCAAGTTCCGACACCTGGGACGGATCCGTGTTTTCGTCAAAATCCCAAAGTACATGAACCGCCACGGCAGGACAGCAACCGGTGACGCGGTGCACTTCTCCGGCGTCTGTCAGTTTGTCATTGATATCGATCGCCGCGGCATCCTGAAAGAACTTCCCAAACCGAGTGCCCGTGTCAGCATAGCCCCAGGAAGGGGTCTCAATGTGGAAGTCATCAAGTAATGCTGTAACTTCGTCCGTAAACTGGTCCGACATGATTAACTCACTTTTTTCCAAGTTGAAAATGGTGTGACGATATCCCAGCAGCCACCCGATAGTTTTTTACCTCTCGCAATCACCTCGTCGGCAACTGTCTCATTCCCGACAGGGTGAAAACGTCGATCGATTCACCTCGCCAGCAGACGCGAACCGCGGGTGAGTTACCGATTATGGACCGACGGGGCGGGGTAATGCAATGACGTAACGGAACTGGACAAGCCCGGTCGCGAGGGCCAACTTCGACCAAGCCGTTTTTCGTCGCCAATCTTTTTGGAATTGTCATAAATAGCTCCCGGGCCGAGAACCACTCGCCTATTTCCGACTGCTGACCCTTTCGCGGTCAGAAACACTTGAGTGCCGGCAAGAAGGACAACGCATACTTCTAGGATTTTTCCAGTCGGTTGAACCTGTTCCTGTGAAAGCAGCACGCGAACGCGGAAACAACTGCCGTGCTAGCAACTCCCGCCATCTGTCCGGAGCAGTCGCGATTGCAGCACCGCGCCAAGTTCTTTCCATGCCTCTCTTGTCGTTGTTTTTTGCCTAACTTCCTGCTGGATTGCCGCCCCCGCTCGAGGTAGCTCGGAATTCGCTCCTCAAACTGAGCAAAATGTGTCGATAAACCAGACGATGGGACGGGCCTCTAACAGATCGCAGCCGGTCCTTGCGAAACAGATGCGATGGTTATTCTCCTGACGTGTTGCCAGCCTTGACTGTCTCGCCCGAGGCGCAAAGAGGGAGGCAAGATGAACGCGGCTACCTTGATCATCACGGCAATGATCAGCCTGCACCCGGCACAAGACGTTGCGGTCGACGAAGTCGACCTCATCGAATTGAACCATTTTTATGACGACCGTGGTCGGCTCGTCTTAGACCAGGTTATTTTTTACGACTGGTGCGTTGTTGAAGCCCGCTTTCAGGTTCGCGACTGGCGGTTGTTGAAATCTCCCGCTCAGATTCCTCGAAAAAATTGGCGTCGTGGTGACTTTTTTACCGTCTGGCACGACGGGGATTTGTTGCGAGAAGTCCACGCCAAAGGCATCCACGAAACCTGGACCCAGTACGATCCGGAACTTGTCGAGCGAGAGTTTCTGCCGAAAGAAAAACGGCAAAAATTGAGGGTACCCAAGACCTTACTCATCAAGGCCCCATAGGCCTTCTATGCATCCGGCCAAGCTACCCGTTAAAACTCTTCTTACTGAATGTACCGTTCGTCGCGGGCGGCGTTCGGGACCAGGTGGTCAACACCGAAACAAAGTCGAAACAGCGATTCAACTGGTCCACAACGCCTCAGGAGTTGGCGCCGAAGCGACCGAGCGCCGAAGCCAGGCAGCCAACCTGCGTACGGCGGCTTTTCGGTTGCGCGTGAACCTGGCACTGAAACACCGGCCGGGTAAAGTTCCTCCTCGAACACCCAGTAAGATTTGGATTTCCCGGTGTGTGCAGGGTCGCTTGCAGGTGAATCCCGATCATGAAGACTTCCCCACGCTCTTGGCCGAGGCACTGGACTCCCTGCACGCTCTGGAGATGGACGTCCGAAAGGCAGCCACTTACCTTCAATGTACGTCCTCTCAGCTTGTCAAATTCCTGAAGTTGGATCCGCGTGCCCTGAAACTGGTTAACGACCGTCGTCACCAACAGGGTGCTACCGTCTATCGTTAGCACATCTTTCTGCCAATCTTCGCTGGCAGGCAGGCCACTCGGTTTGCATAAAAGTCCGTTTCCGCTCAGAATAGTTCATATTGGGTTGCCAAGGTGACACACCGAAAATTCAGGCTGGGCGAAGCAGTCCGGTCCTCCCGCGGCGGCGCGTTGCGGCAGAACTCTGGCGTTGAATGCTTCGTTTAATCATGGAAAGTGTCGCTACCAAGCCAAGTCCCACTTTGCCCGATGCGGCAAAGAGTAATCAATCCGGGATGAAAAACAATAATAAAAGTCGCAGCGTGTGGAGTGTCGGCGTCTGGCCATGCACAACTCCACCGGCGAGGTGACGAAATTGACAAATTCGATGATTCATAACAACCGGGTCCCGAAGTTTCGACTTTTGATCGTCAGTCTGGTTGTCCTCCAGTGTCTGGCAACGATGGCGGCAGGGGCGGAAGAAGACCAGCCTGCTGGAATCACTGAATTGGACACCAGACAGATTAAAGACCTGGTGCAAGAGGTTCGCAGGTCGGTGGTCGTGGTGACGGTGGAGGGGCGAGAGGGAGAAAACGAGGCCTTGGGCAGTGGCTTCGTCGTTTCGTCAGACGGATTAGTTGCAACTAATTTGCACGTTGTCGGTGAAGCTCGACCGATCCGCGTACAACTCGAGAGTGGCCAGCAACATGATGTCACCTCCATTCATGCCTCCGACCGGAGACTCGACCTGGCGATCCTGAAGATCGACGCCCATGATCTTCCCGAACTGAAACTCGGAGACTCGGACAAGCTTCAACAGGGTCAAAGGATTGTGGTGGTAGGAAATCCGCAAGGATTGAACCACAGTGTTGTCGATGGGTTGCTTTCCGGAATCCGGGTGGTGGACGACCAGAAAATGCTTCAACTGGCAATGCCAATTGAAAAAGGAAACAGCGGCGGACCCGTTATTGATTTGCAAGGCCAGGTGCAGGGTATCGTGACGTTGAAATCAGCTGTGACTCGCAACCTGGGATTCGCGGTAACAGTCAACGATCTGAAAAGTTTGATCCAACGCCCGAATCCGTTACCCATGTCACGATGGCTGACGATCGGAAGACTTGATCCTGACAAGTGGCAACCCCTGCTTGGCGCCCGTTGGCAACAACGTGCGGGCCGAATTCTTGCAAAAGGCAACGGAGGTGACCTGTTAGGGAGATCCCTGTGCATTTCCCAAAGCCCACTGCCTCCAAAACCGTTCGAACTGGGCGTCACAGTCCGTCTGCAGGATGAATCCGGTGCTGCTGGCTTGATCTTTCACTGCGACGGACACCAGAAACACTACGGGTTCTATCCTTCCCGCGGACGACTGCGCCTGAGTCGTTTTGATGGGCCCAGTTTCTTGTCCTGGAATGTCCTGCAGGAAGTGCAGTCGGAACATTACCGTCCTGGAGAATGGAACCGGTTGAAGGTGCGATTCGAAGAAGACGGCAGGCTGATCTGTTACGTGAATGGACAACAAGTCCTGGAATCGACAGACCCGGTCTACCGAGAAGGACAAGTGGGACTGGCGCAATTCCGCAACACGAAGGTGGAATTCAAACAGTTTCTGATCGCTGAGAAGATTGAAGTAACGTCACTTACTACTGAAAAGACAGCGGAAGTACTGGGTATTGTCGACCTGGGCGGACAGCCCGAAAACCTCAGGGCCAAAGAGATCGACAAACTTGCCGGATTCGGTACGGTGGCTCTGGAAGTACTGGAACTTCAAGCACGCGAACTGACGGACCGGGCAACCGAATTGCGCCGTTTACGATCCAAAGTTCACCTCAGCCAGATCGTGCAGTCCCTTCAAAAACTTGTCGAGGAAGGAGACGACAAAATCGATCTACTGAGAGGAGCACTGTTAATTGCAAAGCTCGACGACAGCGAAGTGGACGTTCCTGTCTATCTGGAAGAAATTGATCGCATGGCCGCAGAACTCCGGGAAGATCTAGCCGACACGGCCAGCGAAACAGCACGCCTGGAAAGACTTAATCAATACCTTTTCCAGGAAAATGGTTTCCACGGCAGTCGAACGCAATATTATCATCCTGCCAATAGTCATCTCAATCGAGTGCTGGAAGACCGGGAAGGCCTTCCATTAACCCTGTCCGTCCTCTATATCGAACTGGCGAAAAGGATCGGACTCGACTTGGTAGGTGTCGGACTTCCGGGACATTTTGTGGCGGGCTGGAAGACGAAAGAAGGCACCTGGAAACTGGTCGACGTCTTTAACGGCGGCCAATCTCTCGACCGTGAAGCCGCTGGAGATCTGGTCCTGTCGATCACCGGCCGCGCGATGCGTGAAGAACACCTGGTAGCATCTCCCCAACGCGAGATTCTCGTGCGGATGCTCAACAACCTGATGGGAATTGCTCAACGGGACTCCGACCTTGAGGCCGTCGGCCGCTACGTGGAAGCCACCCTGGCAATTCACCCCGGAAACCATGAAGCTCGCAGCATGGGTATTCTCGTCAACGGCCGGTTGGGCGATACTGAGAAGGTCCTGCGAGACCTGGACTGGATTCTGGAAAACGTTCCTCCCGGCACAGACATCCAGCAAATACTACAAATGCGTGAAAGAATCCAAGCCGAACAACAGGATCAGGCCGAAAAGGAATGATTCACCAACCCACAACAAATGATCCGGTTGACTGGCGGAATCTCTACCCTTTTGATTCGCATCTGCTGACAATCGGGGAAGTCCCTTACCACTATCTCGATGAAGGCGAGGGGGACGCTTTGTTGATGCTGCATGGCAACCCGACGTGGTCCTTTTTGTGGAGGAACTTGATTTCCGAATTTCGCCAGGACTACCGTCTCATCGCACCGGACCACATGGGCTGTGGAATGAGCGGCAAACCCCAGCAGAATATCTACACGTTACAGAAACACGTCGACAATCTGATCGAATTGATTGAACGACTGGACCTTCGCCAAGTGACGTTGCTGGCCCATGACTGGGGAGGAGCCATCGGGCTGGGGGCGGCGTTGGCCGTGCCCGATCGATTCGCCCGTTTCATTCTGTTTAATACCGGGGCGTTTCCACCTCCTTTTGTTCCCTGGAGAATACGGATCTGTCGCCTGCCCTGGCTGGGAACCTGGGCCATTCGCAGGCTCAATCTGTTCGCCCGTTGTGCCATGTGGATGGCGACTACCCAACGTGGCGGGCTACCGAAGTCCGCACGAGCGGGTTTCTTGGCTCCCTACGACTGCTGGCAACATCGCGTCGCGCTTGACCAATTCGTACGTGACATACCCTTGTCCACCCGTCACCCTACATACAAAACGCTGAAATCCATCGAAGATCGGCTGCCGACACTTGCTCATTTTCCATTCCAGTTTATCTGGGGAATGAAAGACTGGTGTTTTCGACCCGAGTGCCTGGAACGGTTTCACCGTTGGCTACCCCACGCCGAAATACATCGTTTGCAGGAGGCGGGACACTTTGTGACCGAAGACGCTCACAATCTGGTGGTTTCGCTCGTCAGTGATTTCCTCGCTCGCCACCAACTTGACGTTTTAGGCCCACAGGAAAGTTTACGGTTGGCAACACCCCCTTAGAATTCCCCACGGTCACTACTTCCTGATCAAAGGAGACCTACCTCCGTCAGGAGCTCAACTCGTTGCGTGGAGAAATACCGTCCGGGTGGCAAGCGAACTTGGAACACAAATTGCACCGATGCCAATTTCAGATCAGACCACGCAGCAATTCACCATCGGTCAGTGCGCGACGCTGGCCTGCTTGTTGGAAAGCACTACGCCCAAGCCGGGCAACGTCCATCGTGGAGCCGACTTCGAGGACATGACGTTCACTGATTTTGTGGCCACTGCTGTGGCCATCGGTCCGGTGATGGAAACGGCATCCGTAGACCGGTGCGTCGGTGCGACTGTCCTGGAGGCAGTTCGGGCCTCCGGACGAGTGACGCGGGCCAATACAAATCTCGGCACCGTGCTGCTTTTCGCACCGCTGGCCGTTGTTTCCCGTGATACCTCCGTGGTAAAAGAACTTCCTGAAGTTCTTGCTCGTTTGTCACCACAAGATGCCAGCGATGTCTATGAAGCCATACGCCTGGCCGGAGCCTCCGGCTTAGGCCGGGTCAGCGAACACGACGTTCACGGCAGGGCCCCTGCCGACCTGCTCGACGCCATGAAAGTTGCCAGCCCGCGCGACCTGATCGCCCGGCAATATGTTACTGATTTTCACGAGGTATTTCAGGTAACCGTACCGTCAATTGTCCAGGGCCTGGCTTCCGGCTGGTCCTTACCCGACTCGATCATCCACACCCATGTCCGATTGATGGCCCGTTTCCCGGACAGTCTGATTGTGCGAAAGTGTGGAGAAGAGGTCGGTACAACGGCCAGCCTGCGGGCCCGCGCGGTGCTGGATGCGGGGCAGCCTGGCGACCAGGCCTACCACACGGGCCTGGAGGACCTCGATTTCTGGCTTCGCTCCGATGGACATCGGCGCAATCCGGGAACTACCGCTGATCTCATTGCAGCCGGGCTGTTTGTCGGTTTGCGGGAAGATCTGATCATCCCACCTTTTTCTTAAACAACACTGGCAAGGTAATGACCATGTCTGAATGCTACACCGTCCGGGTCAGCAAAGATTACCTGGGTTTCAATGCCGCGCATTTTATTACCTACGCCGGCAACATCTGCGAGCGCCTTCACGGTCACAATTATCGTGTCGCCGCCGAAGTCGAGGGACCGTTGAACGAGAACCATTACGTGATCGACTTCATCTGGCTGCGAGATACGTTGATGGAACTCGTGGCCGATCTGGACCACCGCGTTCTGTTGCCCACCGACCATGAGACTATCCGTGTGACCCGGTCAGACCAGGAAATTGAAACCACTTTCGACCAACGGCGTTGGGTTTTTCCGCGGGGGGATTGTGTTCTCCTGCCCATCGCCAATACCACCTCGGAACGGCTCGCCTGGTATCTGGCCGGCATCCTGACGGACCGTCTGGCCGCACATGAATGTACTACCTGGTCTCGTATCAGGCTCGAAGTTGATGAAAACGAAGGGCAGGTCGGAATCTACGAAAAAAGTCGGTGAACCTGACGCCGTCGCAAATTTTTTCGACGCTTCCAACCGACCTTCGGAGCTGGAACTTCGCCAGTCAGCTGTAGGCCGCCGGCAAGTTCCCGGTCAACGGTCCTGGCCCGTATCCAACGTCACTCGAATCATGCGTATCGAGTAGTGGTGATCGTCCGGACAGTTGTCGGTTTTCCAACCGATGTTTGTGCTGCCCGCGCTGACGCGCACCGACGTACAAGGCGGAGTTTCAAAAATGGCGGAACTCATTCCGGCCAACGGGAACTCGCGCGACGTCAGCCGCGTGCCCGTGGCAAATGTTTTCCATCGCTCAGGTATCTTGTCGGGCAAAGGGCGACCAGCCGAATCGCCTGAGGTTTCCAGCGCCTGATCGAATCGCAAGTGCTGGCCCCACAGGTTTTCGACACGCATCCGTACAGGCATGGCCTCCACAACCTCATCTTCATTCCGCCAACCGTCGACGGGATGGCCCTCGAGAGTCACATAACCCGGTGGCGTACAGGCACTGCCAATCACCGCCACGCGGATGATCGGGGCGTCCTCGGTAATGACAATTCCATCCGCGTAGGCATTATTCTGGCGACCGTCGTTGTGACCGGTACCGTAAACTCGTTCTTCAAGCAGCCCGTCGGGCACCACACCCAATTCAAACCCGTGAGGTTCCCCGCCGATGATCGAGCGTTCCACGTCAACATTCGGATACTTGAACGGACAGACATACTCGTAGGTCTTCAATATCATTTCGCGCCTCTCACGAACCGCGTACGCTTCCCAATATTTAAACTTGTTCGCTTCGCGAGATTCGGGCGTGGTCATACAACTTGATCCTTGTGGGTGAATGACGAGTCGTGGGGAATGGGTTCCATTCAGACAATGCCTGGCAGTTCCTTTTTCGGCGCCGGGAAAATCATCGACAATAGGGCGGCAACCAGAAATCCGGAAACACATCCAGCGGGGATAATCCACATGAACGAGATTCCCCACTGCTCGCCAAAGAAGACATCACTGTAGGTGATCAGCCAGCCGCAGACCATGCTGACCGCTGCTCCAACTAAAACCGGTCCTGTGCCGCACCGCGGCAGCAAAACGGCGGCCAAGACGATCATACCCAACGTTCCCGGCAATCCACCGGTGGATTTGTTCATGACCTCATAGAGATTGCCTGGAATGGCCTGCATGACAAACGCCATGATAATCGACAACCCTCCGGCTGCCAGCGTGACCGATTTGGCAACCCATAAAATCGGCCGATGGGTTTCCGTTTTGCTGACAAAGCGTTGGTAAAAGTCAACCGTCACGACAGCAGAAATACTATTAATGCCGGAATCAATACTGGACATTGCGGCGGACAAAAGCCCTGCCACAACAAGCCCCCGCACACCCACCGGAAGTCGATCAGCTATGAACCAGGGAAATATCCTGTCTGCTTCGGATGGTGCACGCCATGCGGCGTGATTCTCCAAGCCCCACTGTGAAAAACTCGTCAGAGCCAACGCGAACACTCCCATCACGGCTGTCAGAACAAGCCCGCAAGCCACGTAGGCAAGAAACGACTTGGACGCTGCGCGCGACGACGGTGTCGACAGGTAACGTTGTACGGCAACCTGATCCGAACCGTGTAGACAGACTTTCGCGAAAAACGTCTGAATGATCACCCCGAATGCCGTGATCCTCACGCGCGGGTCAAGGTCGAACAAAGGTTGGCGTTCGTGAGAAACCGCCATCGCATCCTGCCACCAGTCTGCCGGACCCGTTGAAGTCTTGACAACAATGTATCCGATACAGAACAGGCTGGCCCCGAACAAGATAAACCACTGTACCACGTCCGTGAACACCACCGCCCGCATGCCCCCCAACCACGTGTAGATCGTGCCCACCACGGCCACCCCAACAATGATCTTCCACAGTTCCCAACCCGTGATCTCGGCTAATGCAAAAGACGCGGTGTAAACCACCAGCCCCATCCAGATCACGCGCAGCAACAAAAAAATGATCACCCCCAGCATCCGCACACTCAGGTGAAACCGGAGTTCCAGAAGTTCGTAAATTGTCGTGACCCGCAACCGCATGAAATACGGAAGCAATATCAAGTTCACGACAAAGATGGCCGGGAACATGCCGAACTGCGCAGCGTGGCACATGAGTCCATTCTTAATTTGTTCGCCTGGAATGGAGAGATAGCTGATGGTCGACATGACCGAAGCTTGTATGCTGATGCCCACGACCAGCCAGTGCATGGAACGCCGGCCGAGAAAATACTCTTCCGTGGAATTTTGCTTGCGAGACAAAAAGACCCCCGCCCCGACGAGAATTGCGAAGTACGTCAGGATGACGGCACTGTCAATCGGTCCCACGTGGCCAAACATACGGTTGTCCTTCAAGGTCAAATAACAGATTGCTCAGTGTCAGTTGTTCTACATACCATCTGTCAGTGGGTTTGTGAAAACCTTCGCCAGAAAATTTTTGCCTGTAAACGGAGAGTGCTTCTGGTACCCCTCAAGCATCGCCCGGGTCCCCAACAGGCAATGCCTTGAGCAGGGACCACGCATCGAGTCTTTGCAGTAGAGCCCGACCTCCTTTTGCAAATACGGCCACTCCGAGACTGTCGTCTCGCGTGGGATAGATCCGACTGGTAAGACAAAGTTGACCGTTGACAAATACTTCCAGGACCGATCGGTCCAGAAAAACGTGCAACCGCAAATTTTCATCTGCAGCCAACTCGACCCGTCCGCTACGAGGGAATTTGAACGGTTCCGGATCGAGACTGGATTGACTCCGATCCACGGTCAAGGTCGCCTCGGACGCACGCCAGACCAACCGGGTCTGCTCACTTCCATCCTTGGATCGCCTTAACGTGAGACCACACTGATCTGCACCCGCCGGTTTGAACTCCGCCACCAACTCGAGACAGTCACCCGCCAACGCATCCAGCGGGGCAGGATCCGCCTCCTGTAGCGTGATATCCTCAAACTCCCAATGCTCATCTCGCAAAGCCTGCAACTCTTCCGGAGGATCGTAACGCAGGGCACCGTTGTGCCCGAGTGTCAGCACGCGAGGCAGAGAAATTGCTCCGCTCCAACCCGCCTCTCGCCACACCTCCGTCCTGCGAGCCTCCCAGACCCAACCCCACAACAGGCGGCGCCCTTTACCGTCTAACAGAGTTTTCGCCGCGTAAAAATGTCCGCCGGCGTCCGTGTTGCCATGTGACTCCACATGAAACTGCTGGTTGCTGTACGTTCCCACCGAATAAAACGTCGACATCAGGGTACGACAAGAGTCGGTACTTCCATTCCAAAGTTGTGGCGACATTTTTGAGGTCAACAACACATGTCGATCACCCAGCGCAAAGAAATCAGGGCATTCCCAGTATTTGTTGGTGACATCCGGCGAGTCGGAACCGAATGGGTGCACATACTCCCAACTCCGGAAGTCCGTTGAACGGTACAAGAACGCGGTCGCCCCCTGGTCGCTAATCCCGCCACCGATGAGCATGCACCACGTGTCGCCATCTTTCCAAAAACAAGGGTCCCGGAAGCCTGTCACGTGTAGATCCGGTGGTGGATCACCAATCACCGGGTTTCCCGGAAATTTGGTCCAGTTCACCAGGTCATCACTCCCGGTGGCCATGCAGACGATCTGGCGCCATTCCCGGGGCTGGTCGGGTGGAGGAAAATCGACCCCTGTGTAAAGAATCACCGGTCTCCCGTCCACTTCTCCAGCCGAGCCCGACCAGCAACCTCCCTCGTCACAACTACCAGGTGTTGGCACCAGCGCAGGTGGAAAATGCCTCCAATGCACCAGATCTGACGAGGCCGCGTGAACCCAGCGAGCGTTCCACTGGTAGAACAAGTGGTACTCGCCACCCCACCAGATCGCTCCGCAAGGATCGTTCACGGCATCTTCGCGAGTGCGAAGATGGTAACACGGAAAGTGTGGATCGGTCTCGTGCACGGCCCAGGACAATTCCTTGTCTGAAAAATCAAGCCCGGTTTCTAGTTGCTGATGCAAAAGCCTCTGCCCACCCAGGTGTGACGGGAGAGGGATAACCCTACCGCCTCCTCAGCAGTGTTGCACCTCGGCAGGCGGTCATTTCTACTCCGACGAGAGTTCCGCGGGTTCGTCCGGTCCGACCTCGTAAAGTCCGGCGCCACGGCGACGACCGAAAGGACTGGGACCGGCACCGGGTGAAGGCCGTTCTACGGCCAATTCCGACAACTTCTCGTCATCAAACACGATCCCCAGTCCCGGCAAGTCCCCCAGAACCAGCCAGCCGGATTCGATCTTGTTGTCGAACTCGAAGGCTGCCTCGTGGTCCGCCCCTACATACTCCAGCATGAGGTGGTTGGGCAGACAGGCCGCCAGGTGACCCATGAAGTTACCGGGGCAATTCATCATCGCTACGGGAAGTTCAAACGCGTACGCCAAATTGGCAACCTGCATGGCCCCGGTGATACCACTGGTACCGCAACCAATTTGCACGATATCGACCGCCTGATTGTCCACCAGCGACATGAAATTTCCAACGTCGTTCAAGTTTTCTCCTGTGGCAATCGCCGCCCGCACGTTCTGGCCGACCGCGCGTAAACCACGGTAGTCCCAGCGTCGCACCGGCTCCTCGACCCAGGCCAGGTCAAAATGTTCCTCGAAGTGGCGAATGTGGCGCACCGCCTGCTTGGTGGACCAATATTCATTGGCGTCGATCATCAAGCTCGGCTTTTTGCCGGACTTGGCCAGGGCATCGTGCATGATTCCAATACGACGCAGGTCCGAGTCCCGGTCCAAACCGACTTTAAGTTTCCCCGCAGACACACCCTGTTGCGCCATTCCTTCGTAGAAGGAGCGTAGCTCCGTATCATCTAGTGGCGTTTCGATTCCACTGGCGTAGATGTTGACATGGCGGGTCGATGCCCCCAGCGTCTTCCACAGCGGCTCATTGTTGCCCTTGGCCTTCAGATCCCAGAGGGCCACATCGAGAACACCGATGGCATCGTTGGCGGCACCTTCGTTTCCCCCCTTGAAGACCTTGTCCACCATGCGTTTCCAGAGTCCACGCACTCCCCGGGGGTCCTTGCCCAGCAACAATTCGGACAGAGCATGGACATGTGGCCGGGCGCCCGGGGTACCGATAGATACCCCGGTCAGTCCCTCGTCGGTGTCGAGCATGATAGCCAGATCACAGGCTTTACGCCGCCCGGTCGGTGAGTTGGCATCGCCCAGCAAACGTGTAAATTCGTATTCGTACAATTGTGTACGGACTCCGGTAATTTTCATTTCAAACCCGTTCAATGTTTGCTATTGGTTGACATCAGACATTCAGATACTGCTTGGCCACCTTCGCCCCGACGGCCCCGCCATCGTAATAGCCGATGGAAATCTGGCCGACATGCGTTAACAAGTCGTAAGCCTTCCAGCGATTCCAGGAGTATTGTTCTTCCATCCACAGGATCAGTAACGCGTAGGCCTGCGCGATCGACCGCTCCACCGGGGCTCCGGTGGCAATCGCCATGATCTCCTGGGGTGACTCGATGCGCGGTGATGAAATCTGCTGGTTTTTGACCAGGTTCACGGTAATCGTTGAAATCGCAGGCATCTCGAGTCCACTGGCAGTTAACTCTCCGTGTCCCATCGCAGCGTGTACATCGCCCAGGTAGAGATAGGCACCTTCGACAAACACCGGAAGGTAAACAATGTTTCCCGGACAGGTTTCAATGATGTCCATGTTCCCCCCGTGAGGACCTGCCGGCCCCGTTGTCGGCACTCCAGTATCAGGAGCGGTACCGATGCAACCGAACATCGGAGTGTAGGGAATGCTAATCTCGTCCGACCAGTGGATCTGGCCGTCGCGAATCGGACAAACGTGTGTACCATGGGGGCAATCATCTCCCAGCCATTCGAGAAGCCTTTTAGGATCACTGGTGCGTGTGGCACATTGTCCGGACCTCGGCTCGATGGTGTCGATCGTCACGGCCAACGTATCCCCCGGTTGGGCACCCTCGACCCAAATTGGACCGGTCTGGGGATTTCCGTAGGGTTTGGCGGTTTTGTCCCGGCGGTCCTCGTCGGTTCGAATCTGGCCTGAAAATGCGTCCTCCGTCTCGATTTGAACCGAGTCACCCGGTGCGATGCGCAAACGAAGTTCATTGTGTCGGCTGAATTCGTAATACAGGGGACCCAGTGGTAACTTGTGCATCGTTTACCTCTTTACGTTAATAAGAAACCGCGTAGTTTAAGCGGTTTCTGGCTTTTATCAAGCACGGCGACCACAGACACGGGTCGTGGGACAGATGCTGCGCCGTCGGCCGCAGAAAAAGAAGGTATGAGGACAAGCCGTGACGCCTGACGGTTTGCGATCTAGAAGTCCGACGAGCTTGCTGTAATCCGGGCAATGCTGTGCGGCGGGAGCTCGAGTTCTAATCCCTCCTCGCAGGCCTCAAAAACAACACCACTTTCCTTGAAGTCAGAAGCAGGGAGAAAATTCTCTGACGAAAAGAGGGTTCCCCCGGCTTCCCATCGGTTGTCCGGAAGAATCAAGCGTATTCGCCGCCGCTCCTGAGGATCGCGATTGACAGCAGTCAGGACGACCTGCCCTGTCTGCTCGTCCAGCGAGGCAGTCGCATCGACGTCGGCCTGGGGTTGCTGCGGACCCAATTCCAGTCGCGTGTTGCCCTGATGGGCCTTGAACAGGGAAAATACTTTTCCAGCAGCTGGCAGGTAGGCCCTGTCGGGCTCCACCAGAATGGCCCCTTCATTGACCGGTTCGAAGAAACATCCGATCGACAAGCCCAGCTGATCGGCCTCGCGACACAGCATGTTTAACATCGACGCATGATGAATTCCCTCAACCACGCCCGGGACCCGATACCAGGCATGCCAGACATTCCACTCATCAAACGTGATGCCAATCCTGCGTCCCGCCGGTTCGTGGACTCGAAGCTTGTCATGGACGCGCATTAACTCCGGCAAGATGACACAGGTCGCAGTGGTGGCGACGGCCCGGAAGTCTTCCAGGGCACCTGCACCCACGTAGTCTTCCATGTGAGCCGGACTTTCCCCCCCCGTATAGTGATGGTGTGAAACGTGGTCCATAACGTCACCCAGATCCGTCAGACAATCCGTGTACCATTCGTCACCTCGCCAGTCACCCGAAGCAACCAGTTCAATCGAAGCATCCACGGCCTTCATGGCTTCCGCGTGAGGCCGAAGATGCCGGGCATAATCCGACGGCGCGCTGGGACCCTCCATGTGACTCTGTCCGAATTCGTTACCCAGCGACCAGTACTTCACGCCGTAGGGTTCTGCGTGGCCCCGACCCGCTCGCAGGCTACCCCACTTTGTGTCGGCAGAACCGTTGCAGTATTCAACCCACGCCGCCGCCAACTCCGGCCCCTCCCAGGTGGGATTGATCGTCAAGTACGGCTCGGCGTCAATCGTGCGGCACAAAGCGATGAACTCGTCAGTACCAATTTCGTGACAGTCGTACCCGCCCGTGTGGCCCAACGTCTCAATTTGCATGTGGGCCGCCAGGGGCGATCGTCGATCGACCGGCAAAAGGCCGTCCTGCCAGCGATAGTCGCCAGCAAAATTCCCTCCTGGCCAACGAAGAACCGGGCAGCCAATTTCCCTCAACAGGTCCACAACGTCGGACCGCAACCCGTGAAAATTGTCAGCAGGTAAAAGCGACACGGAGCCTACATAGAATTTTGCAGCCCGATCGAATTGAACTTCCAACTCGACTTCCGAATGATGCTGCGGCACTTCCCAGGAGAATGTGAACTCACGCCAGTCACTTGCACCAACGTCGACTGATTCTTTGCAACCAACAAGTGACTTCCCTCCAGCCGCCAGCTGGATCGTGGCGGCCACGTTACGATCCGATCGCAGTGCCACGCGAACTTCATAACCTCTACCGCCCACCACCGGCAATCCGGATTGACCGATTCCACAGGGCATGCCGTCGCTGACACTGCAGATCCGCTGACACAAAGTTTCCTTTCGCCGCCGCCAGCTCTGGGGATCGAAACGCCTGGTATAGGCGTTCCGCTCTTCCAGGGCAAAATGTGTTTGCTCGGGGCCGATAGGATACCATCCCGATGCGACGCCATTGCGTTGAGGAATCCCGTGAAACTTCCGATTCCGTAGCAGTTGGGCGCTGATACCCTG
Organism: Planctomycetaceae bacterium; assembly: GCA_002726515.1. Taxonomy (GTDB): domain Bacteria; phylum Planctomycetota; class Planctomycetia; order Pirellulales; family Pirellulaceae. The sequence continues at coordinate 20,536 of PBTE01000201.1, forward strand.
CCAGACACAACTGCGAGTATGTTCCAGATTGTGTCCAAACCAGAGTGGTGAAATACGGGCAGATCGATTCTCTAAGTTCAGGTGATAAACAGTGGTGTCTGGCATCGAAATAATTTTCTCGTAATTCAAATTTCACAGGGCAAGATTGCAAAAGGAGGCAAGCTTCAACCGGCGGTCAGGCTGACATGGTTGCCTCGTTTTCCTCCCGGGCTATCACCGCCGTTCCGCGTGGATCATTCAATGACAACCCGCGCCAGGTAAATTGAAGTCGGGCTAACCTTGCCGGGATGCGGACCTCCGCCCACCACAAGATTGCGATCGATGGTCTGGGAACAAGAGTAGTAGGCCACCAACAAGTCTCCTTCAGGGGTCGGCAGAAAAGCCGGCTGGCCGCAATCACCCCAACTGGGCAATGTCGTGGCCACTGTCAATTCGCCCGTTTGGTCGTCGAGAAACCACAAGCGAGTTCCAGTACGACTCTGGAGTGCATTGACCGGGTCGAAGCGATTCGGCTCAAACGTCGGCTCGTCCAGGTAACGGCCACCTACAATCCAACGGTTCTTGTGGTAGATGACAGCTGCCTGATGAATGGTTTGATCAAGTTGAATGGATCTCCAGTTTTGATAAGGGGGATGTCCGACGTAGGCAATCGCGTGTTTGAATCCCGAACCGTTCCGGCTCACGACGAGGGCTCGACCATCGGGAGCAAAATGAAGCCCGGGTTCGCCGTCATCACGGTTCGCAATGTTGCTGATTTTGCTCCAAGCCAACCCGTCATCCGAAACAAACAATGACGCCGCGCGGAACAGTTCGATCCCCCAGCCACGCTTGACACCCAGCGGTGTCGTATCGGCCATGGGAATCATTTCTTTCAGTTCAGGAGTGATTTTCCATTGCTGTGCCTGGCCACTGAAACCGACCATGTAATGTTTTCCGCCAAACGTCTGAGGTCTCCACAGCCACCAGCCGGGATCCAACAACTGCTGCGGCTGACTCCAAGTCCGGCCGTCTTCGGTGTACCTTAGCCGGGTTCGATAAGACTGTTCGTGGCAAGTCAGCCAGCGCTGCCAACTGTTCTCGTTTCCGCCTAATTCCATCCATTGCTTTTTCAACTGGCTCCTGCGTTCCTCAGATACATCCGTGTTACCCCTGGCAGATGCCCAGTAGAGAAGATACAAGCGTTGCTCGGTCGGTAAAAAAAACAGCGTCTCCGCGGGCCACGTCTCGTCGTCCTCCAGTTGCCAATCGTCCGGGGGGGTGTCCAGCACACTCTCCCAGTGCTCGGCGTCGTCCGACGCAAGAACGACCACATCGTGCGGAGCCTGGTGCCCCGCCCCGTGTCCAGGGAATACCACGTAGTACTTATCCCGCCAGCGGCACAAATCGGGCCAGCCGTTGTGCTTGCCCTGGGAGTAAATTTCTTTCACGCTCACCCAGCGCGTTCGTTCACCACATACTCCAAGGGGCAGAAAGGCCAGCAGCAAGACCGCAACCAATACCCACTTTGTGACCAAGCTTCGAGACACAGTTTGTCGAATCGACATGGCAGCCTGAGGCCTTTCGAGTGAAAGTCTCCATTTTATGCGAACGGCCCCGAGTTTACCCAATCGGGGCCTCGACAAGCAACCATCTCGAACATTTTTCTGTTCCGTGAAATGCTGCCGGTCACAGCTACGTTACCATCATGCACTTCCCATGGCAGCCGTCCCTTTTTCCGCCCCGCCACAGCAGGTCGTCAGACTGTGTAAACGTGCGACGAAACTGGTTCACAGGTTTGCTTCCACGCAAGCGGAATCCGGCGCACGCCTTGCAGGCACCGCAGGCCACGTCTAGAATTTCCCCTCGCATGTCGTTGATCGTCGGCAACTGCCTGAGAGCGGAGATCGCCGGCGCTGACAACAAGTCATCCGCACCATCGACCAATCACCGGTACTAGACCATCATGCTCGATCGAGAAAATTTTGTCGGACCATGGGCCGGAGTTCCAACAGCCTGGAACGAAGACGGAAACTTTGATGAATCAACCTACCGACGGGACGTACGGGCCTGCTGCCAGGCGGGAGCCCCGGGGGTCTACACGCACGGCACGACGGGCGAGTTCTACGCTATGGAACTGGACGAATGGCAAGCCGTTTGCAGGGCAGCCGTCGACGAGTGCCGGCAAGCAGGCACGCCGGTCGCGCTGGGTGTCACCTCGACCTATACGCTGGGAGCAGTGCGGCGTGCCCGGATTGCTGCAGAACTCGGTGCCGATGCGGTGCAAGTAGCGTTACCCTTTTGGATGCCGGTTGCTGACGAGCACGTGGTACCATTTTTCCAACAAGTGGCCGACGCCGCCCCTGGCCTGGCCGTTTCTATTTACGACACCATGCGCAGTAAGAAAGCGGTGACCATTGAACAACATCGTGAGATCCATGAGCGAGTACCTCAATACATCATGGTCAAGTCGATGCCCGGCACTCCCGGATTCACCCCGGAAGGCTGCGCAGCCCTCAGCGAATTCGCCAATGTGTTCGTCGACGAGAGCGCGTGGTCGGAGTTGGGACCTCATGGTGCGATTGGTTGCGCTTCGGCAAATTTCTACATCAATCCGAAGTTTTTCCTCACCATGTTCGAAACGCTCCGCTCGCAAGACTGGCAACGCCTGGATTCCATGTGTTCCAAAATTAAAAAAATGGGACGCGAGGGGGTCCATGGCCTCCTTCCTGACACCTATCACGATACCGCCTACGACCGCCTGAAAGGAAATCTGGCAGGTTTTCTACAAACGAGCCTTTCCAACCGAGGACCCTATCCGTCCACGACAGAGCAGGACGTGGAAAAAGTTCGCGACTGGTGTCGTCGTGAGTTTCCTGAAATCCTCGAACTTTAACCCTGGTGGAAGTCTTTGTTGAAAGACCGAAGACCAAGAGCATTCCATCACATTGGCCGCTAAGCACCGACTGCTCCGCGCAGAGGCCTGCGTGCGTCGGTCTTCAGGCTGGAGTTTGACGCGGATTTTCAAGACTAAACCCGACCCGGTTTGCCACGTCATCACCCGGTGTGAAGATCATCGAATCCTTTCCCGATTTCCTCAAGGCAACATAGGAGCCAACCAAAGTGGCCAAGTATCAACGTTATGCGGGATACCAGCACGAAGCACCGGAACCCCAAATCCCCAAGCCGGAAGTCCCCCCCGAGCCGAAGGTTGTCACCGTCCGGGATGGTCTACCGATCCTGTTTGAACCTTGCGAATCTCCAGCCGTGCGCGTGGTGCATCCGACAAATCCACGGGCACCCTCCCGCAATTTGGGTGTCACGATGCTGTACGTGCCCCCCCACGGCACGGTGTCTTTTGGTTCACACGAACCAGAAGAGGTCTACGCGGTTCTCGAGGGCAACGGCACCATTCACTTCACTCAAGGGCCGCAACTTGTCTCTTCGGGTGATTTCATCTACTTGCCACCCTGGTGTGAACATGGCATCGAAAACACAGGCAGTCAGCAGATGGTGGTGATGGTCATCACCTCTCCCGCCAACCCCTGACAAGCCTCTCCCGGTCCGAACCTGACGTCAGTTTTCCGGACAACGTTGTCCCTTCTAGGCTTGAAGTTACCGCCCGGGGCAGAGATACTCGGCTGAGTTCGGCGGTCCTGCAGACGACATGAAATATATTCACTTTCGTTTCCAGTTCCCAGCTACTAATCAGCTGTCATCACGCAGCATCCGCCCTGCTGCATGAAAACGGAGAAAAAAATGAACCGGCGAAAGTTCGTTGCTCATTCTGTCGCTGCCCTGGCAGCCGGACAAACCGCTTTCGCGTTCCGTCGGTCCAGAACCCAACGGCCCTTATGCAACTATCGTATCGCTTACAACGACGATGGTCATACGCTGCAACATTCTTCCGGATTGGATGATCTTCTCAAAAAGGGTGTTGATTGCTTCATCGGGACTCAAGTCGACGCCCTGTTCTGGAGTGTAGGACATAGCGACATTTATCTCTTCGACACGAAGACCGGAGAGATGTTCGGTCGGCACGTCAAGCAGTTTGACAACGCCTCGGAGTATCGTCTCCACAGGGGCCTGCAAAGTGTGCTGAACGATCGCCGGGATTACGTCCAGGCCATGGCGGATCGAGCACGAGAGATTGGCATCCACTTCTTCGCTTCGTTTCGGATGAATGACTGCCATGACAGCCCCGAGGGATGGAATTCTCGTGATCAATACAGCCAGTTCAAAAAAGCTCATCCGGAATTGCTTCTCGGAAAATCGGTCCACCCGGCATTTGCGACAGGATTTGATTTTTCTTACCCGGAATCGCGTCAGAACAAGTTTCAAGTGATTGAGGAAGTGGTGCACACCTATGACGTTGATGGAATTGAGTTGGATTTCCTCCGGCACCCGGCTTTCTTCAAGCCGGACGAAGCCTTTCGTCATCGGCACCTGATCACGGGCCTGGTCCAACGCGTGCGGGCCCTGCTGGACGAAGTCGGAACCAGTCGAGGTAAACCGATCCGACTGGCGCTGCGCGTACCATTCACCTTCGAATTAGCCTACAAGCTTGGTCTTGATGCCCCGGCTTGGATGGAGGAAGGGTTGGCGGATGTCGTGACCGCAGGCACACCCCGGGGGCACGAACTGGATTTGTCGATGAGTGAATACGTGGAAGCGACCCGAGGGAAACCCTTGACCTTGCTGGGCCAGATAGGTCTCTACCATCCGCCCGAACAAACTCGAGCGACAGCCTTAAACTACTGGAAACAAGGAGTCCACGGAATCTACCTGTTCAACTGGTATGCGCCACTCCGAAACAGGGACCAGTGGCGCGAATCACTGCTCGAGATTGGCGATCCAAGCTTATTGAATTACCGAAACAAGCAGTACGTGTTTGACAAACAGATCGGTAGCATGTGGACCAGGTCCCATCCCAAGGCTCAACTTCCATTGGAAATTCAAATCGCTAAATTGGGAGCAGCAGCGGCAATAGAATTTCACATCGGCGATGATGTCCAAGCCGCTGCAGCCGCGGGATATGCGGCCCGTTGTAAACTGGTTACGCGTTTTGAAGATGCGATGGAAGATGACGATCTGCAGATCAAACTCAACGGCGTAGTACTTTCCCAGGAACAGGGTGAGACAGAATACAAGCCGACGCTTTTTTCCAAAGAAGACTGGTTTCATCTCCCGTTCAAGGCACAATTGCTAAAAACGGGACTGAACCGTCTGGAATTCATCCTCCTGGCACGAAACCACCGCGTGGCAGCACCCCTGACTTTGGCCGACATGAGTGTTTGGATCGACTACGAGACAAGAACCTAGTCCGTCGTTTCTGATTTGCAAAAGCCCACCAGGTACCATCGTGCCCGTGCGACTGCCGGGGTGGTTCTTGTTACAACATTCCAACTCGATTCCAACTCGCACAAAACAAGTGACCCGAGATTCGCAAGGTGGCACACCTGAACCAAATGACACCAGCACTGAAAGGACAACTCCGATGAAACGACGCGAATTCATGGAAACGGCTCTGGCTGCAGGAGCGATCACCAGTGCTGTCCCGGCCACCTACGCCGCCCAATCCTCCACCCGTGCAAACCACCCGACGCGCAAAAAACCCCGGATCATGTTCTTCAATGACAGTCGGCACCCGGCGGCCTACATGTATGAACCTCCGATGGAAAAGGAAGAGTTCGAATCGGCGGTCGACGAAGTGGCCGGAACCCCCGTTGAGGCCCTGATGTTTGGCCTGGGAGATGGGCGGACCGTGTTTCACGACACCCAGGTCGGCGAAGTCTGGGGAGATCCGGTGGAACGCTGGAATCATACCGTCTTTCGCCGCGCCGGCCAGAACGTCAGGATGATGATCGACTCGGGACAAGACCCGCTGAGAATCGTCTGTGAACGGGCCAGAGAACTGGGGATATTAATCTACCCCACCTTGCTGGTGAACCAGGGACGAAGAGCCGAAACACGCGAAGACGACGTGCGCAGCTCGGCTTATCGCTGGGACAACACGCATCTGGAAATCGGTGCCCGTGGGGACCTGGAAAACTTCGAAGGCGCAACAAACCTGGACTTCAAACACGAGGAAGTTCGCAACGAACGTTTTGCACTCATCGAGGAGGTGTTCAAGAACTATCCGATCGACGGGTTCGAACTCCAACTGAATTACCGCAGCAACGCCGTGGCGTTCTTTCACCCGCGCGAGGTCGCGGCGGGTCGTGAAATCATGACGGCCTGGATCAAACGCGTCTACGAGGCCCTGAAAACCAGTGACCCGGAACGAGAACTGGTCATACGCATTCCAACGGACATCGATCAGACGTACGCCCTGGGAATGGACGTACGGGAATGGATTCGCCAGGGAATCGTGGACGTCCTGGCCGCAGAAACTTACTCCTACCAGATGGACCCGGTTGCCGATTTCCGGCCACTCGTGGAGGCCGCGAAAGACTCGGACTGTCGAATTCATGCAGCGCTGAAGACGCGGGTCAACACAGATCGACTGGACAATGCCACGATCGAGTCGGTGCGCGGGACCGCGTGTAACTACTGGGCTCAGGGAATCGACGGGCTATACCTTGACCAGTGGTTTACGATCTGGCCCTACGAATCTTCCTTTTATGAGCAATTACGCGAGGTTGGAAGTCCCACTGTCATGGCTTACAAGGACAAAACCTATTTCATACCGACCAAGACGCGACCCCAGATCGAGATGCCGTTGCCCATTGAAATGAAGGTCAACGAGACTGTCGAAGTCAACCTTCCGATTCAGGACGATCTTCCTCGCTGGGACAAGGTGGGGCGCGTTCACGAGGTAATGCTCCGACTCCGATTGGCAGGCGCAACCGAAACAGATCGGGTGGAATTCCGTCTGAATGGGAAACTCCTGCCCGATTCCCAACTCCGAAAAATCAGTCGCGTCTACCGGATGCGGGCTCCTCGTTATCGCGTATTCGGATACTGGTTCATCTTTCGTCTCGATTCAGCCAATTGGCCCGTACAAGGAGAGAACCGCGTGGAGGTTACGCTGCGACACCGTGACCCTGACATCATACCGTCACTGGCACTCCGCGACGTTGAATTTGATATAAAATACCTCGCTGGAAAAAACTATGCGCGGGGTCAGGATCCTGATGTGGGGCCTTACGTCGTCAGAACGGTGTAGGACCTGCGAGAAACTTCACTTTTGCGCGAATCGCAAATGTTTGAGAAAGTAACACGAAAAGGAAATCTTCATGGGTTTCAATAAGATCCACAAAACAACCTGGCTTGTATCGATCGGAATCACTCTACTGGGCGGCATCTTTTCCAATCTTGCAGCCCGCGAATTTCCCCACCGGGCGAAAGTTGTCAACCTTGAGAATTTGACCCACAATGTCAAAAGGATCACACTCCAACCGCAGGATCCGACAAGTTTCGCGTTTACTCCCGGGCAATATGTATTCCTGAAGGCATCGGACGAGTACATCGCCGAATTCAAGGCACAATACCCCGCCGGGCGCACCCACACCTCTCGAGCCTATTCCTGCGCCTCCAGCCCCAGTGATCCGTCACAATTCGACCTGATTGTCAAACATTACACGGCTCCTCCTGACAAAGATGTGCCCCCGGGCATCGTGTCGACCTACATCCATGAGCACTTACGGGTGGGCGACATGGTCGACCTGAGTGATCCCAGCGGGAACCTCTACACAGGGAGTGACCAACAGACCGAACGGCCGATTGTCGTGGTAGCTGGCGGCGTCGGCGCCTCACCTTTCGTCGGTCTGCTTACTTATTGGTTCGAACAGGAAATCAATCTAAAAAGAGAAATCTATTTTTTCCTGGGAGTTCGCAGCGCACGAGACCTGCTGCTACACGAGCAATTCAGTCGGTGGGGTGAGACAAAGAAAAACTTCCATTACATCCCGGCCCTTTCCGACCCGCAGGACGAAGACAATTGGCAGGGTGCCACGGGCTACATCAACGTCGTATTAGACAACTATTTCAAAGAATCGCTCGACGCCGACGTTTACATGGCCGGACCACCGATCATGATCCGGTTCACCCGCAAGGTGTTGGACGCCAAGGGAGTCAACAGCGACCAAATCCATCGTGATTCTATCCGCGTCCGATAATGGAAGACCGACTACCCGGTCGGGCATCAAGAAAAATCAACGCAAATTGCTGTGCAAAAAAAAACTTATGCAAATCTGATGAAATAACAGCTTGTTTATTTCGCTGTACAATCGAAAAATACCCTTTAAGTGGCAAACGCGACCAATTTGAATAATGAGAATAATGAATTGGGCCTTAAACCCCTTCAGAACAGATGTAAATTCTTAGCAGACAACGTTGCGTTGACCGCTCAAATACCCGATAATGAGACAGCCAGTTGTGTAGTCGAAACTCCTGGGATTAACCACCATGCTTCGCATCGAAACGGGAGAAGGGCGTCCCTATTGTGACGGAATCTCGCGTCGCAGCGCTGTGCAGCTGGGACTGGCCGGGATTGCTAGCTTTGGCTTGCCCGATTTCTTACGAGCCAAGGCGCTCGCCGCCACCGCCGGTTTTCAAGAGAGAGACACGTCGTTGATCCTGCTCTGGCTGGGAGGTGGTCCAAGCCAACTGGACACTTACGACATGAAGCCGGATGCCCCTGCAGAAATCCGGGGTCTCTGGCGGCCGACGCGGACGAACGTCCCGGGGATGGACATCTGCGAGCATCTTCCTCAGCAGGCAAAAAGGGCGGACAAGTTTACTATCATCCGCTCCTTCCATCACCAATTCAGTGGACACTTCGTTGCGGACCACTTTGTGCTGACAGGACGCGCTGGGCTTGGCGGGAGGGAAGGCGAGCTCAACTTTCCTTCCTTCGGTTCCATCGCGACAAAATTTGCCGGGCCTCGTGTGGAGGGAATGCCGGCTTACGTTTCCGTACCCAAGGCGGCAGGTGGTGGTACAAGCCCGGGTTGTTTCGGGGCCAATTTCCTGGGACCTCAGTACGACCCGTTCCAAACAGGCGGTGATCCTAACGATACTGCGTTCTCAGTCGACACCTTCAGTTTCCCGGTGGGTATGACACTGGATCAGCTCGAAGACCGACAAAGTCTGGCTGAGCGACTGAATCAATTTCGGCACAGCGTGGAAACTCCCAAAGTGTACGACGCAATGGACAAGTTCCAGCGTGCCGCCTACCACATTGTCACCAGTTCAAAAGCTCAGAAGGCGTTTCAAATCACTGACGAAGACCCCAAAACCCGTGACCGATATGGCCGAGACCGCTGGGGACAGAGCACACTGATGGCACGTCGACTTATTGAAGCTGGATCAAGAGTGGCCACGGTTGCATTCGGTGCCTGGGACCACCACGGAGATATCGAACGTGACTTTCTGGGATTCAATTTTCCGCGGCTCGACGCGGCCGTTTCCGCGCTGCTCGATGATCTGGAAGATCGCGGCATGCTCGACAAGGTGCTGGTTGTGGCGATGGGCGAATTCGGCCGCACACCCAAGATCAATACCGGCGGACCTGCCAAAGGCAGCAAACCCGGCCGTGATCACTGGCCTGGAGCGATGAGTGTTTTACTTGCCGGTGGTGGTGTCCAACCGGGTCGCGTGATCGGAGCAACCAATCAACACGGCGCGTATCCAATCGATCGCCCCGTAACGCCAGGTGATATGCACGCTACTATCTATCATGTTCTCGGTCTCGATCCGAGACTTTCCTTTCCCGATCGCACGGGGCGGTCCAGACGGGCTATTGAAAAGGGCGGGGTCGTACACGAGCTCTTTTAGTTGGCCCACCCGCTCGATTTGGAAACTGCCTGTTGCGCTTCGCTGCGTCCCCGGGTTTAATTTGCTGTTTCCGTATCCGGGTGGGCATGCTGAAAGCCGGTCCCTTTTCGCTTCCGACCGGAACCGGTCCAGTGCCACCAGCCACTACCACCGAAAATCGCCCATGGTACCCGGCGCAAAGCGAACCCTGCTCAATCAATCTGACAATTAGAAGGAGGACCCGGTTGTGGCTCAACTCGTTCTGGCAACCTGCCAATTTTGCGTCCAGAAAGATGTCAACGACAATCTCCGGTCCGTGCTGCGTCAGATGAAAAAAGCAAAAGCCAGGGGAGCTCAACTGGCACATTTTTCTGAAGCCTGCCTGTCAGGCTATCTGGGCAGCGAACTAAAGTCTGCCAACCAGTCGCATTGGACCAGCCTGACACAAGGCCTCCTGCAGGTGATGGCACTCGCCAAGGAGTTGCGTCTCTGGGTGGTGATCGGGTGCAACCACCGGCTGTCAGGAAATCACAAGCCGCATAACTCGCTCTATGTTATCGACAACCGGGGAAAGCTTGTCACACGGTATGACAAAATGTTCTGTTGCGGCGATCACGATAACAGCCAGGACTTGAAGTACTACTCTCCGGGAGAGTCGTTCGTGGACTTCCAGGTAGCCCAAGTGCGGTGCGGGCTGCTCATTTGCCACGACTTTCGCTACCCGGAACTTTTCCGCGAGTACAAAAAACAGGGAGTCCACTTGATTCTCATCTCGTTTCATATGGCAGGCATGAATCGCAAGTCCTATGACAAATACATGGTCACTGTCCCGGCAACGGTCCAGTCCGCAGCGGCCAGCAACTTCTTTTCCGTTAGCGCCAACAACGGTACCCGACGACTCGCCTGCCCGAGCTTTGTTGTGAATCCTGAAGGACTGGTGATAGACAAAGCTCGGCCACACAAGGCTTCGGTCTTGATCAACGTGATTAACACGAATGACAAACTTTTCGACGCTTCCTCCGCATGGCGGGATCGATGCATGAAAGGGATCCATCACAGTGGCACACTGGTCCGTGATAAAAGGTCACGTGACAGAAAAACTTTATGAACCCCTCTGTTCGCACGTTGAAGAATCCGTGGGAACCAAAACGACTGATGTGGCCCCCAGACACACGCCCTTCCGGTCGTAACAGATCAAGACTGCAGCAACTTCGAACCGCTGGAAAAAAACACTCATGAACTGGCTACTGCCTGGTGCGTTGAACTCGGGAGCCCGTCTGTCGGAGAGGCCGGGTCGCAAAAGTAACCCGGAATGAAAGTCCCGTGCTGCAAGTCTGCATGAAAATCTCTAACCCCTGCGCGCCAAGAGTATTATTGGCCCCCCGGCAAAGTTCGTACCATTATCCATCTGGCCTCTCACCGTTAAAGCGATTAAAATTACTGCTATTGTTCGATCGACGCTAAGGTGTCCTTCTCGACTGAACCAACCGAAACCTACAGCAAGTTCCTTGGTTGCGATGTCCAATAAATATTGTCTGACAATATTTCTGCCCGCGTTCCTGCTGTTCGTCTGCATGACACTTCCTATTTCCGGAACTGCAGCTGAAAAGCCAGTTGCCAGGAAGAATCCAACGCTGACTTCTATCTATCCGCTGGGTGGTCAAAAAGGTTCTCAGTTTGATATCACGATCCTCGGCGAAGACCTCCAGTCAGTGCGCGAGGTCTGGTTTGATTCTGAACATCTAGTTGCGAAAGTTAACGATGTCACTCAGGCCACTATTGAAAAGACCCGGTTTTCAACCAAGCTTCCCACGCCTGCTCAAACTGTTTCTATTCGAGTCAACGTGTCACCCGAAGCCCCGTGTGGAATTCATGCCCTCCGCTTACTCACGGAAGACGGGCTTTCTGACGTCCTGCCACTGCTGATCACTTCTGACCCGATCACGTTCGAGCAGGTGGAGTCGCACAACACGACCGTCACCGCACAATCGGTGGACCTGCCCACCGACCTCAGTGGAAAAATCAGCGGGCACGCTGAACTCGATTACTATTCCTTTGAGGCGCAGAAGGATCAGGAGTTACAGTTCGAAGTGCTGGTCACCGGGGGGATTTTACCGGGCTCTGGCGTGCAATTTTCCGACCCGGAGCTCATTCTCTATGACCCGTCGGGAAGCTGGTTTGACAGCCACAAGGCAATTCGGCTCGAACCGCTGAATGAGTCAACATTCAATTCCCCCGCCGGCAATGCCGTGCAACCCCGATTGAGATACCGTTTCAGCCGTGCCGGGCGCTACCTGGTGTTGGTCGCCAGCCGGGGGAACAAAGGAGGCCCCGGGCATGGTTACCACCTGCGAATTAAAGCGCTCGATCCTGATCTCAAAGAACCGGTCTGGACGGACCTCCTGGCGGCACAATCGCCCCCTTTTGAGCTCTGGCAGGAACGCGGATTTAACAGGAAATTAAGCTTGGCCCGATGCCAGCAGTTGTGGCCCCGCACCCTTTCTGAACTCGATCTACGTGCTCGCGCCGACCACAGCCCGGCCGCTCCCGAGCCTGGCAGCATCATCCTGGAAAAAGAACCGGATGCTCAGGTCCACCAAGCGATCCAGATTTCCAGACCAGTCCTCATCCAAGGCAACATCGAGAGTCCCGGAGACATCGATCACTTCAACTTTGACGTGACCGCTGGAGAAACTCTAGCTTTTGAAGTCGAAACCACGAACCAGCTGCACCCGGACTTCACTCCCTGGATGGTCGTCTCGAATCCTCATGACCAAAACGACTCTTCCAATATTCACCGCATGGTGCAATCGAATTCCGGCTACTGGCTCAAAGACATCAAGTCCAAAATGATTCTCACATTTGAGAAAAGCGGTAAATACACCTTGCGGGTCAGTGATCTCACCTCCCGGCGTGGTGGTTCCGACTTCAATTATCTCCTGCTCATCCGTCCTCAGGTTCCGCACATCGGGGAAGTAACTCTGCGCGGAAAAGACTGCATCAATTTAATCCCGGGGGAAACAAAAACGTTAACACTGATTGTTGATCGTGAAGAAGGATTCAGTGATCCGGTCGCATTATTCCTGGAAAACCTCCCTCCCGGAATTCAGGCCGAACCCGTAACGGTCGAGGCGGAAACGACGCCTCCGGTGAAGAACTTCAGAGGCGAAGTCAATCGAGATTGGTTTTTTCCCATCAAACAGAAAGTTGTGCTCACCTTGGTTGTCGATGACGACGCTCAAATCACAAACGAGCCTTGCCGCGCACGCCTCC
>PBTE01000202.1 GCA_002726515.1 Planctomycetaceae bacterium
GTCCCCATGCCAAGCTGCACTTCGATAGGGGGTATCCCGGTATCACAACTGTTGGACCAGGACCGGCTGGAAGCCATTGTGGAACGCACACGAAAAGGAGGAGCCGAAATTGTAGGGCTCTTGAAAACGGGCAGTGCGTACTACGCTCCAGCAGCCGCTACCGCACAAATGGTGGAAGCCATTGTGCGTGACAAGAAGAGACTTCTGCCCTGTGCCGCCTATTGCGAAAGCGAATATGGAGTGGGAGGATATTATGTTGGCGTACCGGCCATTCTCGGGTCAGGCGGAGTTGAACGGGTGGTCGAACTTCAATTGTCTGAACAAGAGCGCAGCGACTTTCAAAAGAGCGTGGAAGCAGTGAAAAATCTTGTCCAGACAATGAACGATCTGATGGAGTAAATTCTTTTCTCGGCGTATTCTTTGGCTCAAGCCTGACATTGACACGCATTGAATAGTGTTTTAAAGTCTCGAGCACTTGAGCGGTGCTTGCTGTTGGGCCTGATTCCCGATTTCTCTGCCGGGATACTGGACAGCAAGGAATGGTAGGCTAGCAATAACATGCTGCAAGAGACAGACCCATGTAAGCCGAACTTGCACGATTACCTGCCGTGAGCTACACACCCCTCAACCCTTTGTACTGCGAGGTTGCCCGCCTCCGCTTTCCCAAGAATACAACACTTTCTGATCGGCTCACCAAGAATGAATCGCCTTCAAAACTGCGATCCTATTCACGAATTGATTCCCGAACCGCAATTGGAAGTCGAACAGGGGCAAGTTCATTCAAGCCAATCCCTGGGGGTTTCACACTCGCTGTTTGCCCCGCTTCACTACGAACCCAATTACGCCTATCCCCTGATCGTCTGGCTGCATGGCCCGGGTGACAACGAGGGCCAATTGTCGCGTGTGATGCCGTTGATCAGCATGAGAAACTATGTCGCAGTGGCTCCGCGCGGCACCCTTCAGGAAAGAGCTCCGGAAAGTCGTCAATGTACGTATCGCTGGAGTGAGGATCCCCATCATCTTCAGCAGGCAGAAGAACGAATCTTTGACTGCATCGACATAGCGCAGCAAAAATATCACATCGAAAAAGACCGTGTCTTTTTAGCTGGATTTCGAGAAGGCGGAACCATGTCGTTTCGCTTGGGACTGAAGTATCCTGAGCAATTTGCCGGAGTGATATCCATCGGTGGACCGTTTCCAACAGGTCAAAACCCTCTGTTTAATCTCGATCGAGCGCGTCAATTACCATTGCTGATTGCGCATGGAAGTGAAAGTGAATGTTACTCTGTTGATCGGGTCTGTTCCGACCTGAGACTCTTTCATTCCGGAGGCATGAAGGTAACGGTTCGACAGTATCCGTGTGGTGACGAAATTACGACAACGATGTTGTCTGACATTGACGCTTGGGCCATGGAATTGGTGACGGGTATCCATCCGACACCAAATCAACAACCCTGTTTTCGCTTGGACGAGTTGAATTGACTCCACTCGGATTTTCTCGCTGAGCGCGGGTGTTTTTCCTCGCCATCCAGAGCCGGTTCGGCAAACTCTTCACCCAGGCAAAGTGCTAGCCGCCACTGTTATCTGGCAGCTGATGCGCCACTGGGAAGCCCTTGATTTCTCGGGCTGGTTACAACCGCACGCACGACCCTGAAAACCAAAGTCCGGTACGAAACCAGGCATCGTTGGTAGCTGTCCCAGCAGCAACGCCGTGGCAGCACACCCTGGAATCGGGAAAATGCAATGCTCCCTGTTGTAAAACTACATTGACACTGTGGGGTGGTTGATGTAGTTATTCCCCGCTTTTCTTTCTAGGCGTTGCGGTCGCCCCTTGAACAGGACAGTCGTACCATCGAACAAAAGTACCGGAGACTGTATTACCGTTGTCCCGAGTCAGATTCAAGCTAATCCTGAACGTGCTGCTCAGCCCCAATCTGTGCCGATCCAGCGGGAGCACGCCAATGTTATCCTGTACTCGAAAACCTTGGTTAACAGTTCGACAGGAATCCATGGATGGACTTCTTAAATAAAAGTTACGCACAACTCGTCGAGCGATTCAGTTCGATGTCCGCTGGGACCCGTGTGATCACCGGGCTCCTGGCGATTTTTGTCGTCATTACTCTGGTGTATTCCGTCACTCACAAAGTCTCTGATCCCGATGCGTACCTGTTTGAGGAAAATCCGCTCACTGACAAAGAGATTACGGCGGCATCCGTGGCTTTCGCCAAGGCAGGTTTGAATGACTGGGATACTACGGGAAACAGAATTCGAGTCCCCCGCGATCGAAGATATACCTACCTCGCCGCTCTCGCCGACAACGACTCCCTGCCAAGCTTTCCATTCAATGCTCTCAACAGGATCTCGAAAAACAGCAGTATCTGGTCATCGGAACACCAGCGACAAGACGACCTTAAGATCGCTAACGAAATCGAACTCTCCTTAATGATCCGGAAAATGAGGGGCATTGACGATGCGGTGGTGAAATACAAGGAGACAAAAGAAGGAACCTTCTCAAAACGTGATCGGAAAGTGACCGGAGTCGTCTCCGTCTGGCCCACTCCCGGGTTGGAACTTACGGACAAACGGGTCGCAAGCATTCGAAATACTGTAGCCGCTGCCGTGGCCGGCAGGCCCGAGTTGGTAAAAGTCGTCGACATGGTCTCCGGGGAAACATGCTCGGACAATCTGAGTGATGTTGGCGCGGGCTCAAATGAGTATCAACGTTGCCGAAGGTTCTGGGAAAACTTCTTTTCCGAAAAGGTACGTGCCGCCTTAAGTTACATTCCGGACGCCAGTGTTGTCGTCAATGTGAACCTTGGGGAAAAGTTGGAAGAGAGAAGAGTATCGAAGATTGTCGATTCTAAAAGTAGCTTTGCGACAGCCACGCAAACGAATGGCCAGTCGACATTCGGTCCAAATCCGCCTGACGATTCGAACGTTCGGTCTCGGGTGCCGACCACGGGAAACTCCTCTGCAGAACTTAGCCACGAAGCAGACGCTCAGAATTCCAGTAAGAGTGAAACCCTCAGGAAAATTCCGTCGCTGGACATTGTTGAAACCACCAAAGCAGACTGGGTTCCCACAACCGTGACCGCGTCTATCGGGGTCCCCAAGAGTTATTACCGGAATCTCTGGCAAAAAGAGAATCCGTACCAGCAGGATCGGAAGTCAACGTTTCCGACAACTGAACAACTGGCAACTTTCGAGGAAAGCATCAACCGTGACATCCGCCGATTAGTCGCCAATTCGGTTCCGACGATCCAATCAGCAACCAATCCGAATGATTCAATCACCATAGTTTCCTTTGAAAACACAATAGTGCCACGCGCGACTGAGCCTCCGGCAACAGTACTTGTTGCCAATTGGCTCAATCAAAACTGGAGCACACTAGGGATGATGGGCATTGGTATTTTCAGCCTGCTGATGCTGCGTAGCATGGTTCGCTCCGTCCCGTCTGTTGCGACAGGTCCGACGGTCGCTTTAGAGAAAAACAGCTCTTCCTCAAAATCGTGGTCTGCTGGTTCTCATGAAATCGACGAAGCGGACAATGACCCCGGAAACCCCGAACCATTTGTGCGTCGTACGGCCAAGACTCCGACCCTACGTGACGAACTGGCCGAGGTGGTTCGAGAGGATCCCGAAGCGGCGGCCAAAGTACTTAGCACCTGGATTGGAAATACAGAGTAACCCATGAACAGGCAAACGGAAAACCGACTTCGGAAAGCGGCCGTACTCCTCACGAGTCTTGACCAATCATGGTCCACATTTCTGTTGGGGCAAATGTCCGCCGGACAAAGACAACAAATATGTAGAATGATCGAGCAACTGGGTGAAGTGACTTCCGTTGAACGAAACCAGGTTGTCCACGAATTTCTCGCTAAAAGGACCGGACCCGCGCACAGGCCTGCTGGTGTTGAACTGGATCGTTCGCTGGTCGCAAAAATTCGGGAAATGTCCCCCGAGTCGGAAATCAAATCCGGCGAAGAACCGGTTGTTGTTCCAGCGGAACAGTCCAAAGTTTTTCAATCCCTTCAACAGTTCAACGGAAAAGAACTGGCAGACCTTCTGGCCCGGGAACATCCACAGACGGTGGCCATCGTGATTGCAAACCTGGCCCCCCGGACGGCCGCCGCCGCCATGGCAGGATTTCCACCGAGACTCCAGGTTGAAGTGACGCAGCGGCTCGCAGATATCGACCTTGAATCGGCGAACCTCGACGTTCTTCGCGATCTGGAAAATGAATTGCAAACAGTGCTGGAAGGAAAGTTGAAATCGAATGAGCGTCTGACGGCGGGGATCGAATCACTCCAGGCGATTCTCGACGCGGCCACTCCGGAGAGTCGTGCGCAACTGCTTTCCAATCTCTCACACCACAACCGGCGCCTTGCCCAATCCCTTGGCTACGAATTCTGCGAAGTTTCGAAAGACAGCACGTCTCTTTCTCATTCATCAACTGGCTCCGAACAACAAACCCCACAAGTTGACGAACTGACGCCGCCTTCTCTTACCTCAAACCGGATGATTGACGAAAAGAACATCTCCCGCCCGACCGGACCTGTTTGTACTTCTCAGGTGTTGTTCGCAAATCTGAACCAGCTTGATGACCGTTCTCTACAAACTCTATTGGAAGCGATTGACCCGGGGGTGGTGCGACTGGCCCTGCTGGCTGCCGACCGGGCATTCACGCAACGCGTCCTACAACACCTTTCAGTGCGTGACGCCCGGTTACTTTCTCGAGAGCTGACACACCTCGTTCCCACCCGACTAAGTGACGTGGATGCCGCACAGCAGTTCATTTCCACCAAAGCAAGTCAAATGGCCACGGATGACAGGATTGACTTACCTCTCTACCCCACTCAGAAACACGAATTGGCGGTGACTTCTGCAACTTGATGATCGGTTCAACAGGAGTTTCGTTGGAAAACCTGAAACTAGAGCGGGTGGTCGGGAATCCACGGATACTTGGACCGATGGCGTTCCGCAACCAGACCAAGAGGAAACCCCGAATGTCGAACACGGGATTTTAGTGGCAGATTGAAACTGGTCGCAGAGAACTGGCCCGACACGGACTGTACTTTTCACCATTCCTGCTTAAAAACCTGCCACCCCACAAAACCATTGCCATCGTGATTGTTGCCGAATTCAACTCCACCGTCCGGCTAAAATCCTTCCACTGCAACTGGCGGCTTTGAAACTCGACCGTTCTAGCTCTCCACGACACGAAGACGAGCACCACAATGACGACCATTATCAAAGCGGGAGAATCCCGAGCCAGTGACTCGGATGCCCTGGCGACCACATTCCAACTGGACGACATGTCACAACTGGCTGACGGTTACCTCCGGGAAGCCCGTCTCAAGGCCCGTCAGATTTTGGCGGAAGCAAATCTACAGGCTGATCAAATTCGCCGACAGGCTGAACAGCAGGGAAAAGATGCTGCCGTAGAAGCCGTTGCAAACCTGGTCCAGAATAAAGTCTCACAGCAAATACAGACCACCTTGCCAGCCCTTCAACAAATGGTGAAAGAAATCCGGTGCACCAAAGACAAGTGGCTTAGCCAATGGGAACGAGAAGCAGTGCGGCTCGCCACGGCCATTGCAGCCCGTGTGATTCGACGTGAACTCTCACAGGATCCCCGCATCACACTGGATTTAGTTTCTGAATCTCTTCGGCTGGCCAGCACCAGCGGCACACTGAAAATCTTGCTGAACCCGGAAGACCACGCCACACTACTTGGAGAAGTAGAAACAATCGCCAAAGGACTTCGAGAATTAGCACCAACTCAAATACTGCCACATAGCGGTATCAGTCCAGGAGGTTGCCGCGTGGAAACGGACGACGGGTCCGTCGATCAACAAATAGAAATTCAACTTAAACGGATTGAGGAAGAGTTAAACAACTCTTGATGAGAGTTAGGCCCCGGAATGCAGAAATTCGCTGAACAGTTGGAACGAATCATTCCCACAGCAATGACGGGAACGGTAGTAGGAACCGAAGGCACGACAGTCGCGGTTGCCGATTTTCCAGTCCCCGTCGGTGCCGTCGTTCAATTGGAAAAACACTCTGGCTGCACGATTTCGGGGGAAGTCATCGGGTTTCAGGATCATTTAACGTTGGTGTATCCTTTTCAAACCGTCTCTGGAATCCGGCGCGGCGCCGAAGCACGTTTGTCGAGCACGTCTTCGGTCCTTCGGGTGGGTCCCGCGCTGCTGGGCAGGGTTGTCAATCCGCGAGGAGATTGCATCGACGGCCTGCCCACTCCCTCGTTGCCGGACAGAGTGCCCCGTGAACAGAAGGCCCCACCTGCTCTTGAGCGGCCACTGATCCGGAAACCTTTGGGAACCGGAATTCGAGCAATTGATGGACTCCTTACCTGTGGCCGGGGTCAGCGATTAGGCATTTTCTCCGGAACCGGTGTCGGAAAGAGTGTACTGTTAGGAACGATGGCCCAACAGACCACTGCCGACGTCAATGTTATCGCTCTGATTGGAGAACGCGGCCGTGAAGTTTCCGAGTTCATTCAACAGGACCTGGGGCCCATCGGCATGAAAAAAAGTGTCCTCGTTGTAGCCACGAGTGATGAACCTGCCATCCTCCGCATCCATGCAGCTCACACAGCAACAGCGATCGCTGAGTATTTCCGAGATCACGGAAAAAGCGTGTTGTTGCTGATGGATTCGCTCAGCCGCTATGCTCTGGCTCAACGCGAAATTGGACTTGCTGCAGGAGAACCTCCCACTACAAAGGGATTCCCTCCCAGTGTATTTTCCAGCCTGCCCCGACTTGTTGAGAGGGCAGGAACCAACGACCGCGGAAGCATTACTGCATTTTACACGGTTCTGGTCGAGGGTGATGATCTGGAAGAACCAATCAGTGATACAACACGAGGCATACTGGACGGCCACATCGTGCTATCTCGCTCTTTGGCAGCACGCGGCCATTATCCTTCGATCGACGTCCTGCAAAGTCTCAGCCGGCTGATGGATCAGATTGTGCCCCAAAGTCAGGTGGTTGCTGCTCAATCGATTCGCGAATTGCTGGCCGCCTATCAGGACCACGAAGACATGATTTCTATCGGAGCCTATCGAAACGGCAGCAACCGCCAGGTGGACATGGCAATCACGCTTCGGAACGAAATCAATCGCTATCTCAGACAGGACACCGCAGACGCGTGCACCATGACGGACGCACGCGAATCCCTTGTCCGGCTCGCGAAAAAATGCACAGCGACTCCCCTGGCTGCGGTGGGGACCCCCGATGAGTCCACTGCACGTGTTCTTGAACAATAATGCATCGACGAAAAACCAGCGATTCCTATATGCCAAATTGGTGTTCGAAAAGTGCGAACCGCGTTTCCCGTAAGGGAGCACTTCCACGCTTCCGATGGTGGACGTTGTAAATTCCAAAAACAAGTGACTGCACGACTGTGATCTTGGGTTGTATTTTCTGTCCGGCCGTCAATTCCGGTTGATTGTTACACTATGGCCACATTTCGTTTTCGCCTCGAGTCGGCCCTCAAGGTCCGTCAAGAAAAACGTGATTTGCGACGAAAAGAGTTGGCACGGGCTTACGAAGACGAAAAGACTTTGGAGCATGAAAAACAAAAGCTCCACCAGCAACGACTCAAGTTAAAATCACATGTTCAGCAACGGGTTCAACCGGGTAGCATTGACGCACATGTCTTGTTATCGGCCCGGCAGCATGACCTGTTACTTCAGTCAGAACAGCAGTTGTTAGATTCGAAAGCACAACAACTACAGGAAGAGATTGAAAGACGACGGAACGCACTTCGAGAAGCGGACTCCAAAGTTCAAATGCTTGAAAAGCTTGAACAGCGACAAAGACTGCAGCACCGACGCCGGCTGACAAAACGAGAAGTGCAAATGCTTGATGACATGACTGCCTCCCGGCAAAACAATTTGATCACAGATTCACGGTAAAAATCGGCAACTCAGCTCCCGCTGCACTCTTTCACTTTTCCAAACTTCACCGTTCTGGCTAGCAAACCCCCTCCCGGGCTGTTCCCTTTGCCGGCTTCTTCTGCAGTAAGCAGTTGGCACTTCCACAGGGCCAAACGCGGTCAAAAAATCGGGCCACTCCCGGAAGCTCCCGCAGATTGGACTTGGAACAAGTCTGTAAATCCGTTAATGATCTTCTGGCGAGTACCATGGAGCTAGCACACAACCATTCACAGGCGTCGGTGTCTGGTTCAGATCTTGATCATGCAGCAACAAGCCTGCATTGAGCGCAAGGATGGTAGATGAATCTCACAGCCTCGTGCTTCGTCTGGGCATTCATGGCATCGGGCGGCATGTTATCGCAAGAGAACAATCCTGCAGCCAATCACGGGGCTGGAATTCAACACCCAGGTGCCGAACAGACGCGAACTCCAGAACCACACCAGCAACCCTCGCCGAGGCCCACCGATGGCCGCTCAGAAACCACGTTTCACGACAAACACTCAGGCCATCGAACACGGCGCTCTGCTCCAATCAAACCGTCCCAATTTCAAGGATCCACCCCGACCGAGGGCCAAGCTGCTCAACGAGCTAACCACGAAAAGCCGATTGTATTGTCGTCTCCCAGTGGTGATCATCAGCAAAGACAACAGCGAACGCCACCTCCATCCTCCCTCCAGAGCCTTCTTACCGTTTTGAGCAGCCTGGCGATCGTCCTGAGCTTATTTTTTCTCGTGATCTGGGTTTCGCGGCGTGGGACTTCAAAGGGCCTGGGGAAACTCCCCCGGGATGTGATTGAAATTTTAGGACAGACAACGCTTACCGCACGCCAACCAATGCACTTAATTCGCATTGGAAACAAACTTCTACTTGTCGTGACCACTCCAGATGGCGCCAAAACACTCACCGAAATCAGCGATGCTGAAGAAGTCGAGCGAATTCGAGCAATTTGCGAAAAAGACAAGCCAGATAGCATCTCATCGTCTTTTCGAGATGTCTTTTCCAAGCTGAATAGCGACAACATAACATCAAGATTCCTGGGGCCTCGATCCGCGAGTGAATTGGATTTTCCAGACCGGGCCAATTCCCCGGGTATCTAACTCGCTGAGGCGTTAGAGATGGAAAACTGTTTTTCTACATTTCAACGGAACATCAGCATCAGCCGATTTTTTCTGACAATTGTTATTGCTATCCCGTGGGTCCTGGACGGTCAACTCCAGGCACAGGAGATACGTCGTTCCTACCCGACCACAACGGAATTTGAATCTACCAGCGATGAAATATCTGGACTCCAGTTAAGCGAACTGATGCAGGGTGGTCCGGAACTTTGGACGAGCCCCAAAGGAATGACGTCTACGTTGCAGGTGATGCTACTGCTCACTGTGCTCAGTCTGGCACCTGCTATCCTAATGATGACCACCAGCTTTGTGAGGATTATTGTCGTACTCTCCTTACTCCGACAGGCATTGGGAACGCAACAACTGCCACCCAATCAAGTAATCGCCTCCTTGTCCTTGTTTCTCACTTTTCTATTGATGACCCCGGTTTGGAATGAGGTTTACCACGAAGCCATACTGCCTTACACCGACTCCAGTGCGCCAATCTCCCTGGAAAAAGCTTGGGACGCCGGCGTTCGTCCGGTAAGACGTTTCATGGCTCAGCAAATTGAATCAGGTGGAAACAGCGAAGACGTACGTCTATTTTACCACTACTTACCGGCGACAAGCACCGAACCCCAAACCTACGACGATGTGCCCTTACAAGCGTTGCTCCCCGCTTTCGTTCTCAGCGAACTAAAAACAGCTTTCCTGATAGGCTTTCAAATCTATTTACCGTTCCTGATCCTGGACATCGTTGTTGCCAGTGTGACCATCTCCATGGGCATGCTGATGCTACCACCCCTCATGATCTCTCTCCCGTTCAAGCTGATGTTGTTTGTGCTCGTTGATGGTTGGCATTTAATAGTAGGAATGTTACTCGAGAGTTTTGCCCCCTTCAGTTAGACAGAAGGGCACAAGCTGTTGTTCGCAACTCGGACAAGCCACTATTCCCTGTTCAGAAATCGACACTCATGACACCTCACGATGCAATTGATTTGGGCCGCACCGCCATATTGACCGCACTGATCATCGGATCTCCGGTACTCCTGGTGGGCGCCGCCGTCGGTCTGGTAATTGGTCTGATTCAGGCCTTGACCCAGGTCCAAGACCAAACGGTCTCTTTCGTACCGAAACTCATCGCCATGGTGACGGCTCTCTTCCTCTGTCTTCCCTGGTTGATACACCGCATGATGGAGTACTCCGAGGATTTGATTTTGAAAATCCCCACCCTATTAACGGGCAGTTGATAACGGGTCGAAAAATGACTGCCTTGTTGCAACTTCAACTTGATCACTTTCTTGTTTTTGTGCTGGTACTGAGCCGCATGAGTGGCCTGGTCATAACCGCGCCAATCCTAGGGTCACGCAGTATCCCCCTGCGGATTCGGGGCCTGCTCGCGGTGAGCCTTGCCCTGTTGATCACTCCACTTTTCTGGTCACCACCCGTTGCTGACTCGTTGCATCTCGTCACTTGGGCAATCCTGATCGCCCAGGAAATTTTACTAGGTGCATCCCTGGGGCTGGGTATCATGATCTTGATGATGGGACTTCGAGTCACCGGTCAGCTCGTATCTCAAATGAGTGCCTTGAACTTAGCCAACGTGTTTGATCCGTCTTTCAACACGAATTTGTCGGTATTCAGTCAACTTCTTGAAGTGGTCACGTTAATGTGCTTCTTACTGACTGGAGGCCACCGTCAGGTCATGTCAGCCCTGCTGGAAACATTCCGTTGGATGCCCCCCGGAGAGGTTCGCTTCTCACCCGGGTGGGCAACTACTTTCACGGAAATCACCACGCACAGTTTTGTATTGGGTATCCGCGCTGCGGCTCCAGCCATTGTCGCACTATTGATGGCTACTCTTGTACTCGGCTTGATTGCCAGGACCCTGCCCCAACTAAACATTCTGGCAGTCGGTTTCAGTTTTAACACGGTTGTGCTTACCGGTACTTTGGCCCTCAGTCTGAGTTCCATCGTGTGGTTATTTCAGGGACAGGTCACATCCACACTTGAATCAGTCCTTGAAACCATACGGGCTCCCGACGGATTGATCCCTTAGAAGTCGCGTCTGATCTTGAACCCTGCAATGAACGTTGACTGTCATGGCGGAACAATTCGGTGAAAAAATACACGAAGCGACGCCGCACCGACGGCAAAAGGCACGTGAAGAAGGTCACGTAGCTAAGAGCCAGGACCTGACGTCAGCAATCATTTTGATCGGCGCGCTGTTGATTCTTTTATGGCAAGGGCAGTCGTTGTTGGATTTTCTGGGCCGTCTGGCCCACAGCCAACTGGCGGAAAAAGTAACCTTCGACAACAGTTCTTCGATACTCACCCAACAACTCCGAGCCCTCGTACTGCAACTGGCTTCAGTGTTGCTGCCCATCCTGGGACTGTTATTCGTTCTGGCGGTCATCGTCCAGGTCGGGCAAGTTGGACTCTTGTTTGTTCCCAAACGGCTGTCTCCGGACCTCAATCACATCAATCCCCTGCGGGGTATGCAACGACTGTTTTCTTTACCGACTTTTGTGCGATTTTCATTCGGTTTATTCAAGGTTCTTGCAGTTTCTGCCGTGGGAGCGGTTTCCCTCTGGCTAGATCGCGCTACGATCCTATCACTTGGCGGACTAGGCGTGCGCGAGCTGTCATTGGCAATTTTCAGTTTGATTTTTTGGACAGTGTTGAAGATTGGATTCGCCCTCCTCATTCTCGCTATAGTGGACTATGCATTTCAACGCTGGAAACACGAACAAGATCTGCGCATGACAAATCACGAAATGCGAGAGGAATTAAGGAGCCTGCAGGGCGACCCACAAGTCACTGCCAGGCGACTTGCCGTCCAACGGCAACTGGTCCTGAACCGTGTTATTTCATTGGTTCCACAAGCCAATGTTGTGGTTACCAGCACCATAGAATTATCTGTGGCGATTCAATATGAACCGGCAACCATGACAACTCCCGTTGTCGTCGCCAAAGGTGCCGGCATGGTCGCCCAACGAATCTGCACATTGGCTCTCGAAGCAAATGTTACGATTGTCGAACACAAAGAGCTAGCACGAACACTCTACAAGCAAGTCGATCCGGGTAACCCTATTACCAGTGACCATTATCCTGCAGTGGCTGAGATCCTGCAGCATGTCGACCGTTTGAAGAACGAAACTTTGTCCGGACAGCCGCAAGCGGCATGATCCGAAAGTCTTCTGAGTCAGGCAATTGCCGGAAAGCAGACCGCTGAAAATTCACCTTTGATACTGAATCCAGTACTGCTGTCTGCCAGCACTCCTACCGGCATGTCACTGGATAAAAGGACTGGACACTCCAAAAGCGATTCGCTACGCTCCCGCCCTCTTCTCAAAACACATTCGTCCTCTCAGCATCAATTCGTCAGCCCTGCGCTCGCAGCACTACAATAGCGTTCCATGTCGTTGACAACGAATTCACGCAGTCTGATTTTACCGGCGGCCATCATCACCAGTATCTTGGTGCTGCTGGTTCCCTTGCCCTCAATCCTTCTGGACTTCTTGATCGCCGCCAATATTACCCTGGCTGTGATTGTTCTACTCACGACCATTTACGTCCAGACGCCTTTGGAATTCAACGTTTTCCCATCCATTTTGCTCGCCTCCACACTTGGGCGTCTGGTGCTCAATGTAGCCTCAACACGTTTGATTCTTACACGGGCCGAAACAGAGAAATTATACGCAGCCGGAGACGTAATCAAGAGTTTCGGAGAGTTTGTTGCCGGTGACATGATCATCGTCGGATTAATTATCTTCGTGATCATCGTCGTGATTCAGTTTGTTGTTATCACCAAAGGCGCCACCCGGATCAGCGAAGTCGCAGCCCGTTTTGCATTGGACGGGATGCCGGGCCGGCAAATGGCCATTGATGCCGATTTAAATTCCGGCATGATCGACGAAAATGAAGCTCGAAGACGACGCGAGGAAATAACCCAACAGGCTGACTTCTACGGGGCGATGGACGGTGCCAGCAAATTTGTCAGGGGCGATGCCATTGCAGGCATACTCATTACACTCATCAACATCGGGGGCGGACTTGTGGTGGGGATCTTCTTTGCCGGCATGAGCGTCGTCGAGGCAACTTCACTGTTTACCAAGCTGACAATCGGGGACGGTCTGGTAACTCAAATCCCCGCGTTCCTGATTTCTTTAGCAGCCGCACTTCTTCTGACACGTAGTTCAAAACGAATTGATTTACCGACCGAATTCCTAACACAACTCTTTTCCCATCCCCAAGCACTGGCTGTCTCGGCCGTTTTCCTGGGTCTCTTGGTTTTCACTGACATGCCTGCCGTACCTTTAGTCTCTATCGCGATTGCGTGTGCCGGACTGGCCTGGATGATCAATCGCGAAAAACAACGCCACCACGAAACATTGGTGGCAGCATCGGAAACAGCCGATTCAGAAAACACAACGAAAACCGACGGACGCATCGAAGATTACCTGGCAATTGATCCCATGGAACTGGAGATTGGTATCGGGCTGATCCGCCTGGCTGATCCCCACCGAGGCGGTGATCTATTGGCACGGGTCACCGGCGTACGTCAGAGTGTCGCCACCGAATTGGGAATCATCCTTCCCAAGGTGCGCATTCGTGACAACATGCGACTGGAGGAAAGTCAATATCGGGTCAGGATCGCTAACAATGCAGTCGCTGACGGCCGTGCCTTTCCTGACCGGCTTCTCGCCATCGATTCCGGAAAGACGAACGGTCGCATCGACGGGGAACCAACACGTGACCCAGCATTTGGACGACCCGCTGTGTGGATTGAGACCACCACACGCAAAAAAGCGGAAACACTGGGTTACACTCCCGAAGAACCGGCCGCTGTGATCGCCACACATGTTCAGGAAGTCGTGCGCCGCCACGCTGACGAATTGCTTACCCGTGATGCAACTCAGCACCTAATCGATGAACTCAAGAAGACGTCACCTGCAGTAGTCGACGAATTGATTCCCGCGATGATGAAGTTGAACGAAGTACAACAAGTGTTGCAAATGCTACTGCGTGAAGAAGTTTCGATACGGCAACTCGGGCTGATACTCGAAACCCTGGGAGACTATGCTGCCAAGACAAAAGACCCCATCTATCTTAACGAGTACGTGCGACAGCGTCTGGCACGCACGATCTGCACGAACTTTCAAGACGAAAAAAGAAAGCTGCACGTAGTGACATTGGATCCATCTCTGGAAGACCACCTTGCGGCCAATATCGAACAAAATGACGGGGGTTTCGTCATTCGCATGTCGCCTGCAGTTGTAGAATCCATTTGTGACAGGATTTCGGACGAACTGGAAAAGTTAATTCAAATCAATCGTCCGCCCGTTATTCTCGTGAGTCCGCAGTCCCGCCCCGGTTTGAAACAACTCACCACAAACACGATTCCTCATCTCGCCGTCTTGAGCTACAACGAAATCACCCGTGACACGCAAATTGAGTCCGTTGGACTTGTCACCGAAGTCGCGGCAGATCTTGTAGGAACGCCCTGAACACCAGATACACCACCATTATCCATGAAGACCAGAACTTACCGTGCAAATTCGATCCAAGCAGCCCTGGACCTGGTGCGCCGTGATCTCGGTCCGGAGGCAGCCGTTTTACACTCACAACAAGTCCGTTCCGGATTGGTATCCTGGCTTACGGGAAGAAGGCAAGTTGACGTCGTCGCGTCCGACGACGTCAACGTACCCTCACGCCTTCCCCCAGATTTTGAAGCAAATAGTGGCTCAGTAACACCCACAGCCGATACGCTGGATTTTCGCAGACAGTACGAGTCCGATGTCAAGAAACAACTCGCCAATCTCAACTCACTTGTCGAACAACTTTGTGAGCGTGATGACGGATCGCCTCAATCGGAACTTCCCGATGCGTTCTTTCAACTCTTCACTGACCTGATCGAAGCCGGAGTCACTCAGGACTTGGCACGTGACCTGATCAAACAACTCCAACAAACAACCGATCCCGCAGAGGCCCAGGACGTCAACCTCCTCAAGGCTCGTGCGGTCCGTTTCCTGGAAAAGGACATCCCAATTACTGGTCCCATTCATGTCGAAACAGGTAAAACACGCCTTGTCGCCCTGGTCGGTCCGACGGGAGTGGGGAAGACAACAACCATTGCTAAACTGGCTGCGAATTATCGTTTGCGCGAGAAAAAACGGGTTGGTCTGATTACGGTTGACACCTATCGCATTGCAGCCGTCGACCAGCTTCGAACCTATGCAGACATCATCGATTTGCCCATGCAAGTTGTCTCCAGCCCGCGTGAAATGCGAGAGGCAATCATGCAACTGAACGGACTGGATTTGATCTTAATGGATACTGCCGGCCGCAGTCCCCGTGACGAAATTAAAATCCAAGAGCTCAAATCATTGCTCAGCGAGGCCAAAGCGGATGAAGTACATCTAGTACTGAGTACTGCAGCCAGTGCCGAAAGTTTAACTAAGACCGCCGAGCGTTTTTCTGAAGTCGGTACAACAACCCTTATCCTCACCAA
>PBTE01000203.1 GCA_002726515.1 Planctomycetaceae bacterium
AAACCCAACGATCCGGAAGGGCGTTACAGCCTCGCCCGCCGCGCGGCCCTCGACCTGACGGGTCTGCCACCCAATCCCGCGTTGATTCAGGAGTTTGTGGAGGATGAGCAGTCGGGCGCCTACGGCCGTTATGTCGATTCTCTCCTGGTATCAGAACATGCGGGCGAGCATCGCGCACGGTATTGGCTGGACGCAGCACGCTACGGCGACACGCACGGCATGCATGTCGACAATTTTCGCGAAATGTGGCCGTACCGCGATTGGGTGATTGGGGCGTTCAATTCCAACATGCCGTTCGATCAGTTCATCGTCGAACAGATTGCAGGTGACCTGCTTCCCCGGCCAACTCTTCAGCAACGCATTGCCACTGGATTCAGCCGTTGCAACATCACTACTTCCGAGGGTGGAGCGATCCCCGCCGAGTTGTATGTGCGTTATATGGTTGACCGCGTGGAAACCATGGGGACCGTGTTTCTAGGCCTGACGCTCGGTTGCGCAGTTTGCCATGACCACAAGTACGACCCGATTAATATGCGGGAATTCTATCAATTGGGGGCGTTCTTCAATAACACCACTCAACCTGCAATGGACGGCAATCAAAAGGACACGCCGCCTGTTGTTGTGTTGCCGAACGAAGAATTTTCCGACGAATGGGATCATCTGCTCCGTCAGAGGAGCAAATTGCATGACACCATCGACCGGTGGCCGCTTCCCGCCACCAACTGGTGGCCGACAGACCAGAACTCCAACGGGCATCCTGTCGCCAGCGATGGACTGGTTTTAGGCTTGCCGATGGCCGAAGGCGAAGGTGATCCGTTTGAATTGTCCTCCTCCACCGAATGGGCTTCGGACCACCCGTTCGGTAAACGCGGGTTGCGATTTGGTAAAGACAGCAAATTCGACGTCGATTTTCCCCAACTGCGCAGCGATCAACCCCTGTCACTCAGCTTCTGGTTCCGCACACCCGAACGCTTGATGTTGACGACTCTCTTCAAACAAACTTTGCCACTCCCCGACAACGCAGAGGAAAAGACGGGAAAAGCGAATGACAAAGCGGAACAGGACAAGGTTTACGGCTGGAGAATCGCCAGTGGAACCTCTGGTGATTTGCGAGTTATGATCTTTGATAGATCCGGCAACACGATTCGCGGAAAACTTCCTGACAACGAAGCTCTTCGTCCCAATTCCTGGCAGCACGTCTGCGTCCGTTACTCCGGCGGGCAGTCCAACACGTCGATCAGCATCCTCGTCAACGGACGTGCTGCGGCACTGAGAAACGATACGGAGCAGCATGTCGAGGCAACCGATCTGGCTGACGCGCCCCTCCAGATTGCGAGTGGGGCAGAAACAGCCGGACTGAGTGATGTGCGGATCTTTCGTCGCTTTCTAAGCGATTCAGAAGTTCAGTTGTTGGCACAAGAATTTAAACTCCGGGAACTGCTGAAATCCCCCGCCAAGTGGAGTCGCATCGATCCTCAAGACCAACGTTTGTTGAATCGCTATTATCAATCCGTCCTCGATGAAGGTTACCGTGCAAACTCGCGCCGCCTGGCGGATACTCAAACGCGACGGGACTACATCTACTCGCGTTCAACAACGACGCTGGTCATGCAGGAACGAGCCGCCGCCGCCAGTGCTTGGATACTCCGACGCGGCGAATACGATCAGCCGCTGGATGAAGTCACCCCTGACGTGCCGACTATTTTGCCGCGCCTGCCACAGGAAAGCCCTGCGAATCGATTGGGACTGGCCCAATGGCTGGTCGATCCCGACCATCCGTTGACGGCGCGCGTGACCGTCAACCGACTGTGGCAATCACTGTTCGGCGTGGGCCTGGTGAAAACCTCGGAAGATTTTGGCGTGATGGGAGAACGGCCGACCCATCCCGAGCTATTGGACTGGCTGGCAGTCGAATTCATCGAGTCCGGTTGGAACGTAAACCATGTGCTGCGTCTGATCACAACTTCCGCCACCTACCGACAAAACAATCTCATTACCACTGAGAAGTTTGAACTTGATCCCGAAAACCGTCTGCTTGCACGTGGTCCACGGTTACGTCTGGATGCCGAAGTGCTTCGCGACCAGACCCTGGCCGTGAGCGGCCTGTTACGACGGGACATCGGCGGTCCGAGTGTTCGTCCCTACCAGCCGTCGGGCCTGTGGAAAGTGGTGGCTATTACCGGCAGCAACACGTCCCAGTTTGAACAGGATTCGGGTGACGCACTCTACCGTCGCAGCCTCTACACGTTCTGGAAACGTACGTCACCACCACCGTCAATGGCCGCATTCAACGCCCCCACTCGTGAACAATGCACGGTGCGGCGCGAGCGGACCAACACGCCGCTCCAGGCGCTCGTCCTGATGAACGACTCGCAATTCGTGGAATCGGCGCGTCACCTGGCTCAAAGTGCCATCCGACAGCCTGACGAGCAGGCGCGTGCGGCATGGATGCTGACAGCCGTGCTCGGCCGACCGGCAGAATCGGTCGACCTGGCCGAAATGGTGGCAGCGGCTATCAACTTTCGGCAGGTCTTCCGAGAACAGCCGGCCGCAACGCAAGCTTTGATCCAGACAGGCGACAGCCCGGTGGACGAGACGCTCGATCCAACCGAGTTGGCCACCTGGACCATGGTCGCCAACACACTCTTGAACCGCGATGACTTCCTCAATAAATGAACGACGGTTTTCCACCGGCCTCTTACCATTTGAGCTACTACAATGTCGAACCCTGGCCTCAGAACCAATCGCCGCCGGTTCCTGCAAGCAACCGCCGGTGCGCTGACCGTTCCCTGGGCCACAAAGGTCGCTGCCGCAACAGCAAAGACAACTCCGCGGAGGCTGCTGTTCAACTGGGACGGTTCGATGATCCATTGTTTCGGACGCTCGGCGTTGGAAAATTCCACGTCAGCGATGAGTCGGGAAGAATTCACTTCGCTCATCTTCACGCCGCTGGCCGAAAACAACGTCGATGCGATCATGTTCAGCTTTGGCAACGGCAACGTGGCAGAATACCAAAGCGATGTCTTGCAATGGCCCGGTGAGGCAGACCGCTTTGAATTCCCGGCAGCTCAAAATTGGCACGGTGGTATCGAGGCCGACCCGGCCGACCAGTACCAGAACCCCAAATCGCTGGCAGACGGCGGACACAATCCACCGCAAGTCGTCGTCGAGGAATGTCACCGTCGCGGTATCGACGCATTTGTTTCACTGCGGATGAATGATTGCCACGATGGCCAACACCCCAAGGGCACGTTGCCCAATCCGGAGTTGGCTATTTTCAAGCGGCAAAACCCCGACTGGTTAGTCGAGGATCTGGACTGGTGGTCGGCCCTGGACTACCGGAATCCCCGGGTTCGCGCCCTGAAATTGAGGGTCATCGAGGAATTTTTCGATCGCTGGGATTTCGACGGCATCGAACTCGACTGGCTGCGCCACACCCTCTACTTTCCACGTGGCACGGAGCAAGAAAACGCACATTATTTAACCGACTTCATGCGACAGGTACGGCAGAGCCTGCAAGAGCGGGCCCAACGTCGCGGTCGAGCAATCGAAGTGGCCGTGCGCATTCCAGAACGGGTTGCCTGGTGTCAGGAGGGTGGGTTCGACGTTCCAACCTGGATCTCAGAGGATCTGATCGATCTGGCCATTCTTGGTCAGAGCTTGACCGAACTACCAACGCTAACTGAATTTCACAACCTCATGGGGGACCGCAAGATTCCGCTCTACCCCTGTCTGACTCCCTTCGGCAATGGCTATCGCGTCAGCCCCGATGAAGTAGTGCGTGGCAGCGCAGCCAACCTGCAGCGGGATGGCGCCGATGGGATCTACACCTTTAACTGGTTTTTCCACGGCGACTGGCGTCACAATTTATTGCGCGATATCGCTAACCCGGACGAGTTATCAGTACAAAACAAGATCTATACCCTGACGCACAAAACGCCTGCTCTTTTCCTGGGACCAGGTGGACCAGGAAACGACTACATCCGCTACAACACCCAAAACCGCGCGGCATCATTGCCGCTCCGGGTAACACCGAAAAACAGTCCTCAAACCGTCTCAATTCCAGTAGGACCCGAGTTCGGTTCCAGCAGCACGCGCCCTGCCCGTGCCGAACTCTGGCTGGCCCTCGATTTCATGGGTGAATCAGACCATTTGGAACTCGTGCTGAATCAGCAACCACTCACTTCCATGCCCGGCAAGCAGAGACTTCGATTAGAAACCGTTGGCCAGCAGATCCAAGTTCCCCCTGGCAGCGGACTCCTGGGGATGTCACTGTCAAATCCTGTGGATGTCCGCTTCGAAGCAGTACGTGTCGAGGTTCCTGTCGAGATGATCTCACCCGGATCGAACACGCTCTCCATCACACTCAACGAACGCACGCCAGGTTTAAAACACGAACTGCGCGTCAACCGTGTCGAACTGGCAACCTGGTTCAACTGACCACTTCTTGAATCGTGCGACCACCAAGATTCGTGAGCCGTTTAAAACGGCCACCGTGGTAATAAGTCAGTTCCATGTCGTCCAAGCCCATCAAGTGCAGGATCGTGGCGTGCAGGTCGCGCGTGTGATAAACATTTTCTACAGCCTTGGTTCCCAATTCGTTCGTTGCGCCGATGACCCTGCCACCCTGGACACCCCCGCCAGCCAGCCAAAACACCATCGCTTCCTTGTTGTGATCCCGTCCCGGGCCAGTGCGGAAAAAGGTCATGGTATTATCGGCTGTCCGACCAAACTCACCGCCCCACACAATCAATGTCTCATCCAGCAGGCCTCGTTGCTTCAGGTCCTCAATTAATCCGGCGATAGGACGATCGACTTCCAAGCCGCGTTGGGCATGTCCGCCTGCGATGTTTTCATGAGAATCCCAGCCTTCACAGTAAATCTGGACGAAACGCACGCCGCGCTCAACCATCCGTCGCGCCATCAGGCATTTGCGGCCCATCGCTTCCGTGACATTCTCGTCCAACCCATATTGTTTACGGGTAAAAGCAGTTTCCCGACCGATGTCCAGGGCGTCCGGGACAGCTGACTGCATGCGAAAGGCCAGTTCGTAGTTACGCATTCTTCCCAACAAATCTCCGTTCCTCGGATTGGAATCCAGATATTGTTCATTCAGTCGGTTAAGAAGGGTTATATTGTCGCGCTGCTGTCGCCGGCTAATCCCGTAAGTGGGAACCAGGTCAACAATTGCCGGACCTACCGGATTGAGCAACGTCCCCTGGCAGGCCGCTGGAAGATAGGCATTCGACCAATTCATGGGACCGCCAAATACACCACCTCGATGGTCAGGCAAGACAACGAAGGCCGGCAAATTCTCGTTCTCCGTGCCAAGTCCATAAATCAACCAGGAACCCAAGGAGGGACTGCCGGGAATCGCCTCACCCGTGTTCATGAAAAAGGTGGCCGTGGTATGAGCCTCGACGCTCGTATGCAAGGAGCGCACGATTGCCAACTCATCCACGGACCGGGCCAGGTGCGGAAAGATTTCGGAAACGTCAATGCCCGCCTGTCCGTGCCGGCTAAATTTGAAGGGCGATCCCACATAGAGTCGTTTCTCAAGACTCCCGTAAATTCTCGTGATCGGTTTGCCGTGGTACTTGTCCAAGTCGGGTTTCGGATCGAACGTATCCATCTGGCTCGGTGCACCCGACATAAACAGGAAGATGCAGGACTTCGCGGGCCGGGGGAAATGTGGGGGCTTGGGATCCAGGGGTCGCTCGTTCGATGACTCCCGGGTCGCCGAAAGCGCCCCGTCTTGATGCAGCATCGAAGTCAGTGCCATTGCTCCCAGGCCGGAACCGAGACGAAACAGACAATCGCGACGGCCCAACTCTGCCGATATCAAGCCTGGATGGGATCCTTCCGAGTTAGAAAGACGCGGTTCGTTGTTCGACATGGAATTACTTTCTGTTCTTACAACAAGTATCGTAAATTATTCAAGAAACAGAAACTCGTTACTATTGAGCAGGACCAGGCAAAGGTCGGTGAGCGTTCCGGCAGGTCCCTGACTGCGATCGGCAGGAACTCCGGCCTGCTGTTCTGCGTCCGATTCGACGGTCTCCCGGCGAAGGAATGCCGTACACCACTTCAGTTCCAGCTCCGAGGGATCTCGCTGCATCACGCTCTGATAAACCTGCCGCACCTGCCCGGCCACATCAGCTCCGTACACATCCTGCAAACTTGTTGCCATAGCCTGGCTTTGTTCACGCAGGAACTTGCTGTTGAACAATGCGAACACTTGTGGTGTAACCGACGTCACGCCGCGCACTGGACAACTTTTGTTCATGTTTGCACCATCAAACACTTTAATCAATGGATTCTGCAATGATCGGATTTGCAGCATGTAGATCGTGCGTCGATGCCGTTGGTCGACGGCAGAAGGCTCCCACCACGTGGGGGCTCGGCGCATCAGTTCGTCATCCACTTCGGGAAAAAACGGTGGCCCCCCCATTTCGGAATTCAGTTGGCCACTGACAGCTAACACGCTGTCCCGGATGACTTCCGCTTCCAGGCGTATCGGATCCCGCACCCACAAATATTGATTGGCCGGGTCAATCTGTTCAAACTGTTCGGTCATGGGATGGCTCATCGACTGCTGGTAAACCTTCGATGTCAAGATCAGCCGGTGCATCTCCTTGATGCTCCAGCCACTTCGAATGAACTGCACAGCCAGCCAGTCGATCAATTCCGGGTGCACGGTACCACTACCATTGATGCCAAAATCACTGGAGGTTGCCACCAGTCCTCTGCCAAAGTGATACTGCCAGATCCGGTTGACCATGACCCGGGCGGTAAGGGGATTGTCAGGCGCTGAGATCCAGTTGGCCAACAACTTCCGTGGACTGCCGACCAGTCCCTCCAAGTTGACCGGTTCGGAATTCCCCGTAACCGCGCTGAAGTATCCCGGCTCGACAGCATCCTCCTTAAGGCGGAAGTTACCGCCTGATAAAACATGGGTGGCAATCACGTAATGAAAAGATGAATCCTGCGCCTGATAAGCTTTCGGTTCAAAATAGGCTTCATGGTTGGGATTGACGAATCTCGCTGTCTGCCGAAGAATCAATCGAAATGCCGCCACCTCGTCCTCGTTGAAAAGAATCTCTTCGCTGACTGCCGTTGATAACTCGCCATAGCCAACACGAGGAGCAGCATCCTTCAGATCAGCGGTTGCCGGCAATTTCCGGAGTTTCCGGAGATGCTCTTTGTATGCGGAAAATGTCTCATCCTGCCATTTCTTTCGTTTTGCCAGCAGGTCTTTCCAGGCCTGCAACTTCTGCTCCCAACGCTTTGGATCCTGCCTGGCCACCTCGAACTCCGTAAAGGGTAGCGATTTTGCAGAAACTTCCAGCGGTGCAAAGAAGGCTTCCATGCGATAGTAGTCGCTTGTCGGAATAGGGTCATACTTGTGGTCGTGACAACGGGCGCAATTGAGCGTCACGCCCATGAAAACCGCTCCCGTGACGTCAACTACGTCTTCCAGAAAATCCCGACGATTCAGTTGCGGAACGGTTCGTTCCACCGGCACCCACTGATGCAGCAGCGCCAATCCAATCTTTCCTTCGTCCCCGTACTGCGGAAATGCGTCAGCCGCGATCTGTTCCCGCACGAACCGGTCATAAGGTCGATCCTGGTTGAAAGCGCGAATCACGTAATCACGATAACGCCACATGTGAGGACGCGAGTAGTCCAGGGCTCCACCCTGGGTGTCGGCGTAGCGCACCAAGTCGAGCCAGTGCCTGGCCCAGCGTTCACCATAGCCATCATCATCGAGGAACTGCTCGATTCGGCGCCGGTATTCTTCCGGCGACGGATCTTGTAAAAACTCCCGCATTTCCTGGGGATCCGGCGGCAAGCCCACCAACCCGAACTGAACTCTTCGCAAAAGGGCGCGCGGGGATGCTGAAGGCGCGGGCTGCAGTCCCTGTTCTTCCAGCTTCTTCAAGACAAAAACATCAATCGGATGTTCGGACCATCCCTTATTCCGCACCTGTGGAACCTCTGGCTCGACCAGTTTTGTCCATGGCCAAATGGGTTCGTTGGCGTCGACTTCTTCATTGGCGGTCACAGGGTCGACTTCCTCATCGGCGTTCACAGGCAAGGTGCCGATGGCAAACAAGACCACAATCCAAATCTTAAAATACTTTTGTAGACATCGTGTCATGGCTAGATCCGCAAGGCTCCTCAAACAGTTCGTTTGAACTTCACTTAGAAATTGAAACCTGTTTTCCTTTCCCGCTCGACATGGTTGTCCGGTTCCGTCCGTCCACGGCCACTGGCAGCTTCGTTTTCACTGCCTCCTGACCACAGTCTCCCGACCACAGTTGTTCCACCGGCGCTATGGTAACGTAAATCGGGTTGGCATTCCAGCGAAATCGGTGTCCGCTCGCAGGTTTCGGTCTACAATCAGTCAAAAAAGATTGCCGCCTTGACTGGACACGACCTGGTGGCTTTTCAACAGGCGCAGACGATGAGTTTCATCACCTTCGGAGTTGAAACCCGCACCCAGGAGAACAGGTCGTGCGGCGGACCATTTTGAAGGACATCCAGGGTGCGTTGAGAGTCGCCGGCAAGTCTCGCGATCCGCGCGACATCTCTATCTTCTCATTCGTCAAACAAGTACAATCGCAGCTCGCTTCTGGCAGTACACGGAAATGCATGTCCGCGACCTGCTTGCTCCCGAACCCATCGACCGGCCTCACATTAGGACTGACGGATGTTCGACGGGTGTCTTCTTACATCGGAGTTCTTTCGAATGAGCGTTTTTCCACCATGCGTTTGCCCTCCCCGGAGGCCGACATTCATCATGGCAATCTGGCTCGTCACAATCGCAATTACCGTGCCCGGTATCACACTGACTGCTGCAATGGCTGGCGAAACAGGCCAAGCTTCCTCCTCGCCCATCCTGAACCAACAAACCTTGTTTCGTAGTGGCAACGACAGCTACCACACCTACCGGATTCCCGCCCTGCTGGTCACCCAAAAGGGCACGATTTTAGCTTTCATCGAAGCCCGCAAAAACAGTCGCAGCGATCACGGGGATATCGACCTGATGTTGCGGCGCAGTTTCGACGGAGGACGCTCGTGGAGTCCGTCACAAATTATCGCTGACGACGGTGAACATACGATGGGCAACCCGTGTCCGGTCCTCGACAGAATCACGGGAACCATCTGGCTGCCGTTCTGTCGAGACAACCAACAGATGCTGGTTATCAAAAGTGAAGACGACGGCCAGACATGGTCCGGACCGCTCGATATCACCTCCACGACCACACGGCCGGAGTGGTTTTGGTTCGGTGCGGGCCCGGGACACGGAATCCAAATGGAGAATGGCAGGTTGGTTATACCAGCCTGGGGCGATGGCGTGAAAAAGTTGGGGAAGGTCCAGTTTTCCTATACTTTTTACAGCGACAACCATGGTTCGACATGGCAAGTCAACACGCCGTTAGATCTGGACACTTCGGACGAGTGCGAAGTCGTTCAACTGGTCGATGGACGCCTCTACATGAATGCCCGCAGCCGACAACAAAAACACCAGCGAGCTTACTCTTTCAGTACAAACGGTGGTCGATCCTGGTCACCAGTCCAATTCGACGAACGACTGCCTGAACCCTCTTGTCAGGGAGGACTCATTCGCTTTACGAAGCAACCTCAATTCCAACGTAACCGGATACTGCTTTCGACCCCGGCCAATCCGTCCGGCCGAGAACGGCTGACAATCCGACTCAGCTACGATGAATGCCAGAATTGGCCCGTGTCGAAAATTCTCTATGCAGCTTCGTCTGCTTATTCCGATCTTGCAATCACAACAGATCACCACATCTTGACCGTCTACGAAGCAGACAATTCTTCCAGAATCGTACTTGCGCGTTTTAATCTCGAGTGGCTGACCAACGGCCAGGACCACTTAAGATCCAACCCCGGCAGCTAACCACCGCCAAGCGAAGCCTGACTGAGCAAAGCCTGCTCCCCGCTAACAGACCAGTCAACATAATGGTCGATGGACCAACGTCGGTTCTGAAACTCCCGCCACCGGACTCTCAACGGTCCGACTTGACAGCCACCCAGCCCATCATAATTTTTGAATTGGCAGGCAATCGCGGTACAAACACCGTCGCGCGGGTGGGCGGCCTGGCATGGAAGCGGCGCTCAAACGCCTTGTCCATCGCTGCGAAGTCTTTCCGGTCGGTCATGTAGACGCGGACTTCAACGACAGCTTCCAGGGTCAGGTCGGCCGCAGCGAGCAGTTTGCCATTCCAGTCGAGAATGGCATCGACCTGTTCCTGTATCGAACCTTCCCGCTGAAACACCCCGGGAAAGTACATGAGCTCGCCGCTCTGAAGACCTCGACTGTAATTGTCACTGGGAGGCGTGCCACCCAGAAAGGGCCGACGATCGTTGCGACTGGCCACCATGGTGACTTCTAAAGGGGATTCCAGTGGCAGTGCAGACACCCCGACCGGCAAACGACAAGGCCGGGGTTGCCGGGTGAACGAGCGCCAGGTCTCGTTGATGCCCCCGAAATCATCCACATTTTCAAAGAAAAAATAGCTGGAAACGACGTTTTCAAATTTCATCTCGGCCGCCTCGAGTACCTCACCGATGTTCTGCAACGTTTGGGTGACATGGGCGGCAATGTCACCTTCGACCAGGGCACCGGTTTCCGGATCCAGCCCCACGCTCCCCGAAAGATACAACGTCTCTTCGGCAAGAATACCCGGGCTGTACGGGGCGTTTCCTTTCCGGATGCCGGATGGATAGATCGGCTTCTTAGCTCCTTTGACCGCCACCACAGCCACCTGGATGGTCGAATCGTCGGGAAGCCCCGACACGCCGAGCGTTGTCCGTGTCGGGTAGACTTCTCCGAAAAAAGTGCGGTAGACCTGGTTCATTTCAGAATAGTTCCCCATGTCCGTTAACCAGACCGTCGCGGCAACTACATCAGCAAAGTCGTAACCCTGCCCTACGAGGACACGTTGGACATTCAACATGGCCTGCCGGGTCGCCGTTGCGATCTTCGTTGAGTGTTCTCCAGTGACAGCGTCTCGACTCCCCTGCCCCGACACGAACAGCGTGTTACCACAGCGAATCGACTCACTGCGGAAAGGCATAAGTTCCTCAGATTCACAGGCAACAGGGACGGCAAACAATGTGATGAGCCAGCCTGCCGTACAAATCACGTTTCGGTCCAGTTTCAAAAATGGTACTCGGTGCATTCGATCTGATTCCTAGCGAGAATGGTCGCGGTAAGTTGAATACGGGCCGCTGACGCAAGCCCTAATACGTTTCTCTACGGGTCAAAACGACTGTAATGATTGTAGCACATCGCCCTCACATGTGAGGGGCGCGGCTACCGCTTTTACCCCCAGGAGTTACTGTGTTCCGGCAAAACAACTTGCAATGCAACGAACCTTCCGCATGAACACCAGATGCTGATTGCAACGGGCATTCTCCTGGAACCTTCCCGAAGAACAGGTGACATCGCAACAGTCACAACCGGAGAACTATCGACCGAGTTAGGCCCGGCTGAGCTTTGTGGTAAAATGTAGAAACTACCAACCCAATTCCCCTGGCACCTGTCGAATTCAGGGGACCATCTGAAAATGAAACCGTCAATTCGCTAGACGCTGCAGGAATTGAAAGAAGACATGGCACTTTCTCCGTTAAAATTTTTCCGAGGTGGCAGAACTTGCCAGACGCTCGTGGGATTTCGTCCGTTGCTCTCCCCTGGCGACCTGAAGATTCCATGGCTCACAGCCATCGAGGAAGGATCTCACCAGTTCCTGGCCCGTATGCTGGGGCTCGAAGTGACCCGAAGCGGGGCCACGTATGTTGAAATCCCCTTCGCAGCCAGTCACCCCCGCCATTGGAAAACAATGTTCGTCAGCGCCGCCGGACTGCTCACCTGGACGGTCTGGCTCTTGGTGAGTCTCGGTATGTTGCGTGATGGATTGGTGGGCAGCTTCGGAACTTCGATTGTTTCGGCACCGGCAATTTGCATGTTGGGACTGCACCTGCTCTTTGCTTACCAGAAGCATTCTGACATCCGACGGATCTTTATGCTCTGCCCGCAATCTGCCCGGCTACACAGTCCCGGCTCCGGTGGCGACGACGAGTTGGTCGAGTTCACTTCGCCTGCAGCTCATCAGATCGCCACCAGATTGCGAACCGTTCTGGATGAGGTTGCCTATGACGAACATAATCGCCGACTCCGTGGCGAACACTACAGCAAACATCCCCTCCCCTGGTTCGGGCTGTCCGAGGTCGAAAAATCCCAGGACACCCGGCACGACGCGATGCTAAACGACTTGAAGGCGGCCGGTCCGAAGTCACCACTCTGGCGAACGATGCTGGCCTTTCAATTGTTCATGTTCTCCAACACCCTGTCGCGTGACCGACTGGAAACCCTTTTTCAGCCAGACACGGAATTACTGGAAGATCTCCTGGAAGTGAAATTCCTTGTTCGTGGTCAGTTATCTGACCGATTCAGGACCAACGGATTGGCCCTGATTTCTCACCGCTTGTCAAATGGTGAAATCGTCTACGCTTTTACAAGGCTCGAATCGTCCGAGGGACGTGTCTACATGGGATCGGACTCGATCACAACGCTGAAAGGACTGACAGATCCTCGGCTGTATTTTTCACAAATCGGAGTCGATTTCGGTTCCGGAACAGGCATTCAGACTATCGGGACCCTGAAAGCACATCCAGACGTTACCAACATCTACCTGCTGGATATCAATCCGGTTGCCCACAATCTATCTTTGTTCAATGCTTCACTGAACGGTGTACGTGACCGAGTTGACATTGCCTGCAACAAAAATGACTTGTGTGACAAGCTCGATGGTGAAAAGATCAGTTTTGGTGTGTCCAATCCACCCTTCAACCCCATGCCGACGGAACTTCACGTTGACGAAAACGCCCAGCACGCCGCACCCGACTTACTTGACCCGGACAACGAACGTCGGATTGACTTCAGAAAACATTCCATGATACCCGGTTGGGGAGGCACCGACGGTTTGACTGTCATCAAAGACTTTCTGCTGATTGCAGCCGACTTGGCAATCGACGGGGCACCCATCCTCCTTTACTCTCCGGTCTGGTCCGGCGTGGACGGCCAACCCACAAGACTTCAGGAATTTGCGGAAACACGTGGGTGGAAGGTCTCATTTGATTCCCATCAAGATACGCTGGAGGCAAAAAAAATGGCGGCGGTGATCATGAAGTCATTCACACAGGAAAACCTTCAGTTCATCCGCTTTCCCAAACTCTTTCTGCCAAATTATCTCAACATACTGGAACAATACGAAGAACTTGGAATCGAGACGTTTGCCAAGGGTATGGCAACGGTCTACCTTCATCAACTCAACAGACCGGCGACATCTTGAACCAACGGTCAATCCCACGCCAACGAATTGGTCGCCGATCCACAAGTCTCTGAACATCTGTCGACCCGTCAGAATCGACTTTCCGGCGGCCTACCGTCATTCATTCGCCGTGCGACCGTTCTCAGGGCGGGCCCAGTGGTGGAAAGTGTTCAGGTTGAAACGCCGAGAAATTCGTTCGCGGCGGTTGTCGTGACTATCTTCCTCTCCGGCCGCTTCAAAACCATAACGGGTGCCTCGACCACCCTGCTCCTCCCCAGCGTTGCCGGATCCCCCTTTTTCCATCATGATGAACACATGCTATCCAACACTCCCTGGCGGGGGCGCAAGACCAGCACCGCAACCGAAATATTTTCCACCACCAGCGTCCAAACGGTCCATGCGGACACGGCCCCAATGGAACGGAAGAAACTCGAGAGGAATGCAGGATGATTCGTAAAGCACTTATCATGCACGTCAACGCAGACCAGCACATCGAATACGAAAAGCGACACAATCCTATCTGGCCTGAACTGGAAGAAATGCTGAAGAACCACGGCGCGCACAACTATTCCATTTACCTCGACGCGGACAACAATCAATTGTTCGCCTATGTCGAAATTGAGGACGAGGAACGCTGGAACCGCGTCGCCCAGACAGAGATTTGTAAGAAGTGGTGGGCACATATGAAGCACATCATGCCGTCCAATCCCGACAACAGCCCGCAGGCAAAGGAAATACGGGAAGTCTTCCACCTGGATTAACCCGCGTCCGCCACCGAATCGTCAAAAGGTCAAAAACACCACCGTTCCATCAGCAACACACAGTCGGGATCGAACTATCTCGCACATTCTGGCAGAAGATTTTCGGCAAGGCCGCACGTCGGGCAAAACGATTGCAGATTACCCGAGCAGGGTGTCAAAATGAATTGAGTAAGCTGAACACCAGGAGAAAAAGACATGGTCCCCATCGAGACTCGCAAACTAGGACGCAGCGACGCTCTCCTCACCAAATTAGGCCTGGGCGGCGCGCCACTGGGAGATCTTTTCACGTGCATCAGTGACGAGCAGGCACTGCAGATCCAGCAGGTCGCCTGGGACAGCGGCGTGCGCTATTACGACACGGCGCCTTTCTACGGCTACGGCAAGAGCGAACACCGTATCGGACAATTTCTACGCCAGCAGCCACGCTCGGAATTTCACATTTCGACCAAGGTAGGGCGCGTCTTCCAGGCGACACGCAACCTGGACACCTTCGACAAGGGGACCTGGGCGGGAGGCCTGCCTTTTGAATTCATTTACGACTACAGCTACGACGGCATCATGCGATCCTACGAGGACAGCTTACAACGGCTGGGTCTGAATTCTGTGGACCTGCTGCTGATCCACGATCTGGACTTCTGGTTCAACAAAACCGAAGCACGGGTCAACGCCTGGCTGGCACAACTTTTTACCAGCGGCTGGCGCGCGCTGGACGAGTTGCGTGCCAGTGGACAGATCAAGGGGGTAGGTGCTGGTATCAACGAGTTGGGTATGATCCCCCGTTTTCTGGACATGGTAGACCTGGACTTCTTCACGGTCGCCTTACCTTATACCCTGCTGGACCAGGACATCCTGGATGACGAGTTCCCGCGCTGCCAGGAAAACGGGGTGGGTATTGTGATTGGCGCCGTGTTCGCTTCAGGAATCCTGGCAACAGGACCCGTGGAAGGTGCTTACTACAAGTACGAACCGGCAACGGCAGAGATTTTACAGAAGACAAAGCAAATTGAAGCCATTTGCCAGCGGCATCGGACACCATTGGCGGCCGCGGCCATGCAGTTTCCGCTGGCACACCCGATCGTGGCGGCAATTATTCCCGGGGCGTTGGAACCGGAACACGTGCAGAGCAACGTAGAACACCTGGAGCATGACATCCCCGCTGATTTGTGGGTCGAGTTGAAGGCGGAAGGATTGTTGCGGGAGGACGCGCCGACGCCTTGAAGTACGAAAGACCCGTAATACCTTTCGATTTCAGAGGTTCCCCGGAGAAACTGGAAACGCAAACGACGGCTGGAATAGATTTTATTTATGGAACGCATTTTTCAGATAAGATAAGATAAGATGGAAAAGAGATGTGCCCAGTACTGTCTTGCGGGAAGGGCCACACAATTGGATACCATCATTTTTCCGTAGAACATGACACTGGCAGTCGTCGGCGTTGACGACTCTGGTCAGAGGTTCGAAGGTCACCAAAACCGAAAAAGGCACTGAGTCAATGATCCATGACACAACTGAATTGATATTTCGATCTTTAAAATTCTCCGTACTCCGAAAACAATTTCTACTTGCCTGCTGTGTTGCCGTCATACTGATCGGTATGAGAGGGTCCGCATTGGCTGCCGATGATGCGTTGGTGTCGTTTTCTTACGACGCCAT
Organism: Planctomycetaceae bacterium; assembly: GCA_002726515.1. GTDB lineage: Bacteria > Planctomycetota > Planctomycetia > Pirellulales > Pirellulaceae. The sequence goes on from PBTE01000203.1 coordinate 15,779, forward strand.
TTCCTCCAACCAGTACATCAACGACTGGCCAAACTATGAGGAGGATACGATCTTTGCACCCAATGCTGATAACATTCCCTCCACGCCCGATATTCGCTTCATCGGCAAGGGAGCAGGATCAGCCATCGACACCGATGCGATCAGCTACGGCTACTCCGAAGACCCGACGGACATTGCCGGCTTGTCGGTCTATTTCAGTGTGTCGACTGTCACACAGGGTCTGCTGGACACGGGCGTTGAAAACGAACCTGTCGGGGACCGGACTTCTGATATTTACCGTTCGGAAATCGACGGAGATAACGAACAAATCTACGATGGCAACGGCCTTGGTATGCAACCGGGTGCTCAGAAACTCGGATTGATGGAAATAGGAAGCACCCACATTGACGGCCTGGACATGCGCGCAACCTGGGATCAGAACCTGGGACCGCAACCCATGCCCGAGAAAAGATTCTATTGGAGTGTCATCGAGGCCAATGGTTTCGGTGGGGCTGTCTCCCAGCCCGAATACGCCCTTGCTGGCTACTCTGGTAGAGACATCTTCGTAGGACAGCCGGCTTCAAATTATTCCAACAATCCGGCCGGTGTTTCGCGATATGCCGACGGAGGAGACCTGGGACTTACTGAAGGCGACGACATCGACGGTCTGGTGATTGTGGAACTGGATGCCGACCCGGACGATTTTGATCCGCAGATGGACCTCGTCTTCTTTTCCCTGAACAGCTTTTCAAGTTCTTTATCGCTGCCAGATTTCGGCGGTGGAGTGGCCAATAAAAGTGGTGCCGACATTTTCTACGTGGGAAACGGCGTATTTTCTCCAAAGCGCCTCTACACGGCTGGAGATCTCGGCCTGGAACACCAGAACGGCGACATCATGAGTTTTGATTTCGCCCACCATGAGAAGGTGAGAAATTACATGACCGCGCCCGAGCCTGCCACGCTGACGCTCGTCTTTGGCAGTGGGTTGCTACCTTTGCTCAGAAGCGGCAGGAAGAAACGTTAGCGTCGCACCGAATTCATGGATACCGCCTTAGTGAAAAGAACGTGTCACCGGGTGAGATCCACACCACCCGACCATCAAGCCCCCCGAACAGCCGTATCTTGTCCGCGCCGATGAAGTGCCCGGAGTCCCCGGGCCTTCCCAAATCGATCTCCGACACGGGGCTGAACCGACTGAAGTAGGCGTTGGCGAGGTGTGTGATCTTTCGATTCACAAGGATCTGGCGGTTTTGGAACGTTCGTCGCAATGGCCATGACAGGGATGACAAGGTCGCCTGGTTGAAAAGTCTGGAAATCTTTTCTGCTGACGTCATGCCAGCGGTCGAGCGTGCACTGGCTTGAAACCGTTGACTCCGAACGGGATCTTTTCGGTGCGGTTCGCCGAGGGACCCACCACTGGACGGTGAACGAATCGCACCGTTTTACTTTGTTTCGACCGATTTAATAAATTCGAGCGTTCGTTTGATCACTTCCCTGGTGATGCCCATGTGACCGGCCTCAGGATAGCGGTGAAACACGTGTTTGGCTCCTTTCTCCCGGAGCGATTTGACCATTCCGAGGGCGTTGGCGATCGGCACCGAGCGGTCGTTGTCCGAATGGATGACACACAATGGTTTCATGTCCGGGCGGACGTGATTGACAGGTGACGCGAGGTGGCGTGCCTCAATGGGATCGCCGCTCGCGGGTGTCCAGATGTTACCCCAACTGAGTGTGTTCAATTCATAATTCGCCGCGACACTGATTACCGCTGCAAACTCGTTGCTGGCGTCTTTCCAGCCACCGGTTCGCCCGTAAGGTCCCTCGCCCAACGTTGCAGCCAGGGAAACCATGTGCCCACCGGCCGACTGCCCGATCAGATAGATCCGGTCCGGGTCGATGTTGTACCGTCGCGCATGTGCATGCACCCAGCGAATCGCACATTGAAAGTCCTGGTAACAAGCCGGGGCAGGTGTCGCACCGACAAGACGATAGTCGATCGACATGGCAAAGAACCCGAAACGCGCCCATTGTCGGACTCTAATCGTCGAGGCATCTTTTTTGTGACCACCTCGCCAGCGACCCCCATGAACCGAAACAATCGCAGGCAACGCGACGCCTGCGTCCTTCGCCGGATAGGCGATGTCAGCCAGGAGCCCTGCACCATGAACACGTCCGTAAACAATGTCTTCCTCGTAGATGATGTTGGATTCCTCACCGGTTATGTTGGTTTGCCGGGCAATGCTGTGATTTGTGAATTGAATCGCGAGACCGGTCAAAAAAAAGACAAGCAGTCTGAACTGGTTCACTGGGGTGTTCCTTCATTGGGTTACAGTCAAATTAAAATCATGGGTCATTTTTTCTTTTGCGACAACAGGTACGCCAGGAGATCGAGAAACTCCTGGTCCGTCAGCCGTTCCTCCAGGCCGTCGGGCATCGTGCTGCGCGGTTGGACTAGCATTTCTTCAATGTCGACTTTCAGGATCTCGTGTATTTTGCCCTGGTTGTCACCGATCGTCACGACTTCTTTGTCATCTTTGATTTTGACGCCGGAGACCAGGCGTCCATTCATCAAAACAACATTCACCGTTTCGTAGCTTGGTGCCACGGTACGACTCGGCTCGAGTATCGATTCGATCAGGTGGATGCGTGAAAAACGGCTGCCGATACCTGTCAGGTCCGGACCGATACGGCCCGGTTCGTTACCTATCCGGTGGCACTTGATGCACTGTGACTTTTCGGCCGCGGCAAAGACTTCGCCGCCACGATTGATGTCACCCTGGCTGGTCAGTCCTATTTTGCTGAGTCGCTCGTGTTCCGCTTTTGAACTCTTGCGCCGAAAACGCAGGTGAAAATGGGGCCCGTCCTTCGCGCCGGCCATCCGTACAACCAGTTGGCTTGTCCGACCGGGCAAGGAGACTTCGAATTGATCCCCATTCTCCCGGTACTCGGTGACCGTATCCCGCTTGTACACCGAGTTCGCATTCAACCAGATTTGAAGCGTGGCATTGCTGCTTGCGAAACACTCAACATCCAATTCCTGCGGGCTCTCCAAGTGCGCGACGGCCAACCAGACCGGCTTGCGGATCGCATCACACTCTTGATCCATCACGACTCCCGCATCGGTTCCCGTTGCGATTTGAGTTTGCCGACGGGCTCGAACGCATCGAATGGAATCGACATGATGATGGGGCCCCGCTGCATTGACAACTCGGTGCAACCGGCCCAGGACCGTTTTCGAACCCGCTGAAGAAAGCGGACCAAACATTGTCCAACGCAGCACGGCTCCGCTGTTTGCCTGAATCCTGGCAATCGCACCGTGCAATTCGGCCCGTCGACAATGATTCTTGCGGTCCGCTTCCCAACGAGAGATCGCATGAACCACCTTCGTCAGAACTTCCGTCGATCGATTTTTTCCGGCGATTGTTGTGAGTGGCTCCAATTGATCCGGCCCGCCATGATCGGCAAGGTAGGTGATCGCAGCAAGTTGTGTTGCAGCGTGATTCAGTGCCACCACGGCTTGCCCCACGGCATCCGGTTGGTCCAACTCTCGAAGTGCATTCAGGCTCAGTCGGCGGGTCTCGTGATCACCGTCGGCGGCGAGCTGAAGAAGACGATCCGATGTACTCCGGATGCCAAGCGTTCCGGCGGCAAACACGGAGGCACGTCGCACGCGTACATCCGGGTCATTCAAAAGACCCGTCGTCTGTTGTGACAAACCAGCGTGTTTGCGCACGGCCAGGGCACGCATGGCCGCTGCCCGGATGCCACCGTCCCGGGACTCTAGCTTGCCGACCAGGTACTTGTCGCAATCAAGTCGCGGGCGGCTGCCAAGATGTTGGATCACCTGGGCAAGCACCTTGCTGTCTTCCATCGATTGGGCAAGATCCAACAGGGTGGACTCGCCCGTTTCGTCCAGGTCCGCGATCAAATAGCTCAGCGCGGTCAGCCGCACCGTCTCCGGCACGGTTGTCGATTGGATCACCTCCACAAAAAGTCCCGGACTGGACGGATCGGCCAGTTCCTTCAGGGCCTCGAGAACCACCAGTAAACTCGCATCATTTGATTCCTCAGGCAAACACGCGGCAAGGGTGGCGATGGGAACCGGAACACCTTCTCGCAAGATCTGTTGACGAACTTCCGGACTGTCTTTTCCGCGGTCGCGAAACACTTCAACCAACTTTTGTTCAATTGCTTCGGTAAGTTCCCAGGCAACAGTATTTACGGGCCGTGGATCCGGCCGGAACCCCCAGTACTGGTAAGGCGCGGGAGTTTTGTAAACGCGTGAGAGCAGCAGGGCATATTCACCACCGTTGGCGCAACGCTGCAATAGTGCCTGGACAACTTCGGGACGGGTTTGCCGGGCCGCCGCGTTCAGCGCGGAGGGCCGCCAGGGAGAGTCCGGTTGATCCCAGATGCCAACCACATCCGCCCAATTGTCGACCTGTCGCAACGTCCAGGTGGCGGCGTGGGTGATCGCGACATCAAGCTTGCTACCGGTCTGGCCCAACAACCAGCCCGGCGCACCAACCCATTTCAATCGCCCCAGTGCGATCGTCACCTCGCGCAGCAGGCGCGGATCACCGTCGATTCGTAACTCAACCAGTCGTTTGGCGATCGCTGCGTCACCTCGACCTGCGTCGAGTTGGCCACCGGCCAGGACTGGATCCGCAAGGTCCGCAATCGCACGAATTGCCTGGATTCTCACGGGGATCGACCGGTCCAGCCGGGCGACGTCGAACAGTGTCTCGAGCCGCCCCTCACCTTGAGTGTGGGCGATGATCCAGGTTGCGTGCAGACGCCCGGCTGGACCGAGGTCCCCACGCTTGAGGGCCAGTGTCAGTCGGTCCAACCCATCTTCTCCGGCATGCTCGATCGCCAACTGGGCCTCAACACGTTGGTGATAACTGGGGGAATTGATCCTCGTCACCCAGTCATCCAGTGTCGGAGTGACTGGCTTTTGTTTGTTCGAGTCAGCGCCCGCACTGACGGAGGGCTGCGCAACGTCACCAACATAGGAGACGCGATAGATGCGCCCGCGACCGCGCTGGGGACGCTGCCCGTCGCACCAGTCGGAGATCAAAAGCGAGCCGTCACGATCCACCACCAGGTCCGTTGGCTTGAATCCATAGGGGTCTTCAGGCGCACCGGACGCAAAGTCGGTCTCGTCCATCGGCTCAAAACTACTTCCCAGTTGATTTCGCTGATAACGTACAATCGCCCGCCCCCATTCGCATGCGAACAGGCTGTTTTGATATTCTTCGGGAAAGACCGTTTCCAGGTAGGTCGTCACGCCGGCCGACGAACCTCGTCCCAGATCGGCAAGCGGCGGCATCGTTTCCGTAGGATGTTCGTAATAGTGGTACGGGTACCCGTGGTCCGAACCAAAAAAGCAATGGCAGACGCGGATCATGTAATCTCCGCCATCATTTTCATTATCCCGGACAAACACATTTAATTCGTGATCCAAAGCGATGTCATAAATGTTGCGCAACCCGGTGGAAAAGACATGCAAGTCAGTACCATCCGGCCGGCAGCGAAGAATACCGCCTTGCTGAAACACCAGCCGGTCACCCTCGGGTCGATTGACATCACACCCCCTATCGCCAAGTGCCAGGTAAAGCCATCCGTCGTGTCCGGCAACTATCCCGTTAGCGCAGTGCAAACGGTTCGAGTTTTCTTCAGGTGGCAGGCCCAGACCCTGGACTAAATCGGACCGCAGGTCGGCCACACCATCGCCGTCGGTATCTCGCAAGGAAGTCAACAGCGGCGCATGCATCACAAAGACCGTACCGTCGTGGAAAGCCAAACCCTGGATCGAATTAAATTCTCCGGCGTAAACCGTTGACTTGTCCGCGTATCCGTCATGATCGGTGTCTGTGATGACCCGCACTTCATCACGCCGAACGATCTCTTCACCTAGACCCGTCAAATAATCGTGCGCGACAAACAACGTTCCGCTGTGCGGACCAATGGCGATCACAGAAGGGTATTCGATCAACGGGTCGCAGGCGAACAAAGTGGCTTGGAACCCCTCCGGCACAACGAACGGAGGAAAACGTGTTTCGGTTGCCGGTCCGACCTCGGGTGTTTCAATGCCGCCCGCCCGGGCCCTGTTCTGAAGACGGACCGATACACCAGGAAACAGCAACAAAAAAACAACGGCCAGCGTGGTGCAGGCAAGTGACTTTGTGTCGAGTCGCATCGCGTGAAGAAAATCCTGCTGAAAAACTGAATGCCCCGGCCCGGTGCCAAAACGCGCGTGGCATTCGTGAGGAACTCCCTACAGAAACCCCTAGATCAGTCAGTTTACCACAAAGGGCGGAAGAAATCCGCACATTGGCTTCCGTGCTGCGGCGGTACGCACTCAAAAACGTGCGACGAAATTTCAACGATAGAACCCCATCCGGGGCACCTTCATTTTTTTCCGGGGCAGCAGAATTGTTGAACCACTGCCTCATGTGCGAACTCACGACGCACACCCGGTTCACCGGAGCACAGCAGGCGTGGCAAGAGTCCAGGAGTCATTCGCTTGAAGGCGAGGATCTTGCTGCAAGGCTACACCACGGGAAACGCGATGCCAAACAAGGCAATCTCCGGCCCGGAACGGATTCGAAATCAAACGCGAATGGGAAATGCCAAAACCGTCTTCTAAAACATTGACAGACCCTCCTGGTAGTTTAAACTTCCTAGCAGTCATTAAATACCTGTCTACACCAGATGCCGGCTGAACTTTTTTGAGGCGGCATTGGCCACGATGTAGAAGCCGATCAGGGCCCAGTCGACGAACGAACTGGTTCGAGCTTTCGGGTCGGCCCTCTTGATGTCGTACAAGAATAAGGATGCTCACCGTCGTTGCGTCCCTGGAAACGGTTATCGCTGACACCCTGTTTGTGGCACGGGACGCCAGTCAAAAAAATGGAGCAGCCAGGTCCGCAGATT
>PBTE01000204.1 GCA_002726515.1 Planctomycetaceae bacterium
CCCTGGGCAATTCCTTTTGTTCTGTTGTACATGCCCGTCATTGAGAACTTCACCAGTAGCCAAAAGGGTTCCGTCTGTTTGTTGGTTTTGACCGCGACGTATTGTCTGATGAATCGCGATCGGCGGCTGGGTGCAGGAATTGTGTTTGGTCTGCTGGTTTTTAAACCACAACTAACGTTGGTCATTGCCGTCACCATGTTCGTGAAACGGGAGTGGCGGTTTGTCCTGGGGATGATGTCCACCGCCACTGTGTTTCTCAGCCTGTCCTTGTGTCTGGGAATCGATGTATGTCGTCAATATGTAGTGTTCAGCTTGGGAGCAGGGGACTACCTGAGGACAGCCGGCTATCAATTAGTAGAATCACATTGCCTATATGGTTTCTTTGTCCTACTCACCGGGGACGGAGACTTGTCGTTGGCTCGCGTCCTGACCGCAGTGTCGGCAGCTGCCCTCATCCTGGTTCTCGGTAGCATGTTGCGAGGCACACTCCAGACGGGTACCCGGCGATTTGCCGCGCAGTTTGCCGCCCTGGTCATAGCGACGGTATTATTGAGTCCCCATCTGTTCACTTATGATCTGACAATTCTATTGTTAGCGATGTATTTGACGTGGTTGCTGTTGAGCCATGATCAACGACCCGTTGGAAAGTTGCGTCAGACGTTAGTCTCTTTGAGCTTGGTGGCCTATGTGTCACCGCAATTGAGTGTGTGGCTGGCAGAATCGACGAGCCTTCAGATCACGGTCTTCATTCAAGCTGCCTGGTTGATTGCCTTGAGCCGCTATGCGAAATGGCTTCCGGAGGACAGAAGGTCTGAGCCGGTTTGCAAGAAGGAAATGGTGCCAGAACTGTTGACCGAAGGTCCTTGCGGCAGCTCGTGACGTCCGGTGTTTTTAACGGTTCTAGGGCACTGCTGGTGGCCGGACATCGCGCATCAGTTCTGCCATGGTCTCCAACTTACGCGCCAGCCTGATAAGATGTTCCGGCTTGTAGGTTCGATTCGGTGGCAATTCGAAATAGACGTGGGCATCGACTTCGCCACCCACCGCAAAACTGGCGGTATGTGCAATGGTCACGTTTGTTCCCGCGTCAGCCCGGCTCAAGGGGGCGGGCGCCAGCGGCAGGTCTTCGCTCAGTCCGGTCTCGGCTCTTACGGTATCCGGGGCCGCCTGCGGGCCTTTGCCTGCTCCTTTTTTCGGCCTGTAGCCGGATCGTTTTGACTTTGCATTAGTGGCTGTACCATTTTGCTCATTCAGGATTCGAATCTGGCGCTTGAGCCAACCGTCCTCCAGGTTCAACATCGCACTATGCAGTGCCCGGAAGCAACCGAGAATACTTGACTTTTGCGTCGAGGTGTCGTGCGTGTCGATAGGTAAGAGATCCTGGAACTTCGCGGTCAGGTCGTCGTGTGTCAGATCATCCATCCCAAAAAACGCGAGTTCCTGCTCCTCACACCCGGTTTCGACGAGTGATTGGATGACTTTACCGCGTATGATCCGGCGCATCTCTTCACGGTTGTTCACAGCAGAAAGTACTTCTCTTCGCAAGCTACGACTCGGACCAGGCTGCAGTAAGCCAAGGAACTCTATGAGAGTGCGCACCTGTTTTTTTTGCCCGATCCCTTTTTGCTCAAGACCGAGCTGCGTAAAACGGTCCGTCGGACTTGCTTTGAGCAGGACGCGGCAGAAGCGGTAAATGTTTACAGGGGATGCATAAGGCAGTCTTGTCTGACCGGACATTCGACTTTCTCTCTTTGAAAACACTTTCTCTCTTTGAAAATGAAGTGCAGGCGATGCGGCCAAGGGGATGCCGCCCCATCCAACAGCCGAACATTGTGCGCCAAACGCCCTAAAAGATAAAGGCGAGTTCGGGTTGTTTTGAAAGGAATTAAGTACTTATTTTAGAACGATTTACTTCAGTCGTTAGGGCGGTGGTTAGGGCGTAGTTCGTGTCCCGTTCGGGGCGACTTGAGTCCGGGAATTTCCGGCTTGGGGCGATTGATGTTTTATTGCCCGGCCTATCTGGTTACACTGGTGGCCCGAATTAAACACGGTCTGGCGGGAAGAATTCCCGGATGAGTAACTGGCTGCAGTCCGGGTCTGGTAGATGAAAAGCATGGAGGTGAATGTCATGGCGACCCTTGAAAAGCTTTCGGCGGGTGGCCGTACTTTCTTCGCCAGGCGGTTCAAGGGGGGCGAGTTTGCCGAAAATTTCAACGGTATCGCGCCGAGCGCTGGCAAGACGCCGTTTTATTTAGTTCGGGCAGATTGGGGATAAGTATTGGTTCGATTGCCCGGAGGTGAATCGCTGCTGAATTGAACTTGAGATGGCCATGAAAACGTCAAAACTATCTTACGGTGATCTGATGGCAACCCGCTATGATCGGGCGGCATCTGTTGGTGGTGCTTGGAAGAGCGCGACGAGGCGCGTTCGGTGGAGGTGTCCTTGGGATGGAACGCGCTTGCTGGGGGATACGAAACTGTTTTGCTGATGGATGTTTAAGGTTTTTGGCAATTACTGACGCGGAGGTTAAAAAATGAAAGCTACTCGAAGACAGTCGGGCGAAAGGGGTCACGGAGGACTAGTGGTTTCGCGCCGATCCGGTGAGGCGGTGACTGCGTCATGGACGGAATTACGTGCTGTCGGTGACGGAAAAGATGAGCACACACTGGTCGGTGGAGAAACTTTGTATGTTGAAAATATGAAAATAAGGATTGAAGTGGTCGAAATCCGACGCGGGCGAGTTGTGATTTGGCTTGGTGCGGACAAGCGGGTTAAATTTTTGCGCAGTGAGTTGGATGACGGCAAGGAGCTGGAGAACGAAGAAAATTGCCACAACGAGTTCTCGGCGGAAATGACCGCTGTCTTACCAGTGATTACCGGAGAAATGGACGGAAGTGAGCCTTACAACTTGACCACGGCGTAGGTGTTTAGCGCACGCGGCACTGGAATCGAATGAGTCCACCCTGGCCGGGCTGGAGGGGTTCTTTGATTTCCCACCGGAGCACTAGGGATTCGACAGAATTTGCCTGTGTGGAGAAGTCGGCTTTCAAGCTCGACTCGGCGCTTTGCGGAACGTATTCGAGTCTTGGTGACAGATTGTCAAGTAAGGTGATATTTTGCAGTTGTTCGTTTCCGGTGTTGTCGTAGCGCAACGTGAAGTGGATAAGATCGCCGGGAAGAGCAGATTGTTTGGAGGCGACTTTGACGACGCAAAGTTGCGCCTTCCCTTGTGGGTCGAGTTTGTAGAGTACGCCCGTGTGTTCGTACGCCGTTTCGGCAACTGGTTGGGTTGCATCGATAACCACTTGTACACCAACAGGGTGAGACCAGGTTTGAGCGGCTTCGATAGACTGGGCAAGTTGATAATTTTCTGCTTGCCCATACTCGCCGTACTGGATGACAGGGGATGCTTCGTGAGGCAAAATACCTTCGCGAAGGGTTCCGATCTGGCGGGGTCGGAAGACGGTTCTGACGCGCAGTTGTTCACGAAACAGGTTGACCGGCCTGCGGCCAATCTGGCCACGTGGCTGGGTGCGCTGTAGCACCGTTGTGGCAATGACGGTGTCGGTATCAACGCTGGGTTGAAGCGGAGCTTCGAATTCGACCATTTGCTCGTGCTGTTGGTTTTCGGCGATGCCCGATATTTTGCGCGCCGAGGCGAAGCGTGGAGCATAGATGCAGACTCGACGTGTGGGTGCAACCAGGGTTCGGCCGTCGAGGGTATCAAAGTGTGCGATGGTGTCTTCGATCTCCAGTCCTATCACCGATCGATCGGGTTTCACTTTGCTCCGGAACTGGCCGTCCCCTCCGTCGCAGATGTATTCATCCGAAGGCCAGGGAGCTGTTTTCTGGTAGGGGAACAGTTGTGAGGCGTGTTGAATGGGATTCAAAACGCAATGCAGGCAACGCCTTATCGATCGGTCTGTTTGTTGATCGTCAGTTTGGTGCTGGTTGTCATCTCCGAGTGTGAAAGACGAGAAAGGCACTCCCGGGGTGATCTGTTCAGCATGTTGACTGGTGAGAACTAGCAGAAGATCGCGAGTCCCTACCTGCTGAACTGCTCCCAGAATCTCTGCCTGTGCAGATTTTATGTCGCTCGAGCCACTAAAAAATCCGGGAAAACTAAGGATTCCAATGATCAGGCTCAGGATGAGCGGAAATTTCAGCCAACCGCAGCGGAGCAAATAAAGAGGCAACAGCAAAATTTTTCTGGGTCTGGTCAACGACTTACTCCTTCTCCCGTGTTCCGCCTCTGCGAACCGGTTCAGGGTAATTAATCGAGGAGTTTTTCCAGAGGTTTACGGTAGGGAGGGCCGGAGCACCAACGGACGATAGTCGCTGGTACGGGAACAGGGGGGGGGAGTAAAACAAAAAACTTTCGCTGGGACCTTCTGGCTCCGGTAGTCGACCGCCAATTCGCAGGATTGCCATCGGACGGCCAAGACGATTGGCGATTTCTAGCGGATCTTCCCCGGCACGCACGTCAAAATATTTTTGCTGGTCAGAAAATTTCTGGTTGGGAAAGGCATTATCAGGTGGTTCCAGGTAAATGACGCGCGTCACAAACTTCCCACCAATGGCTAATTCCAGTTCTTCCAATGTGAGGTCAACGGGGATGGGAAACTGGTAAGTTTCGTCCGCAGGCGGATACAACCGATTGAGGATTTCGACGGTTGGGTAGACTTCATGTCCTTCATAAAGTGGAATGTTGAATACCTGCAATCGATAAACGACTCCGATCAGCATGCCAACCGAGACAGAGCCTGTTTCTGCAGGTAAGAACGTTCCGTCGACTGCCAAACCGATCTTGATTCGTCCCGGAGCCGTGATTTGTACCGGTTGGATGTGGCCTCTCGAAGGTTCGGTTGGCCAACGTTGAACACGGCGGGAAATTCCGCTTGGCAGGTTGTCCGTTAAATGATTGTGGACAACCGGTTGTTGGGCCAGTGACAACTGGTGCCACACGCAACCCAGACAAACGACTGCGATTGCAAAATGCACACCTGGTATTTGTGGTCGAAACATGATTTTAAGACCGATGCCAGTGCCTTGGTTTGGCCGACCGTTGCCATTTTCTTGGGATCTGAAACACAGGCATTTCAGACCACCGAAAATAGAGCGAAGCTGCTTTTAGTGATTATGGGACTTGCTGAAATTTGTTGTACAAAGGTTGGCGGAATTGTGGCATGGGGTGGACCATGGTTTCTTTGATTTTCACATTGGTTGCTGGTTTCGGGTAACTGATTCCAGGCGTGTGCTTCACATCCATTCGTATGTTCCGTGACGGATCAGGCAGGTGGGCCTGCGTATGATTCACCATCGTGTGACTTTGCAGACCTGCGGGAGCGCCAAGCGGAATGTGAGGAGGACCGGGAAGTCCAATGGGGGTACCCGTCACAGGCATTCCATAGGGTGGTGCTGTGATTCCCGCAACAAATGGGGGTGCTGCCGGCGTAGGGCGAAAGGGAACAGGGTTGATACCTGGGACAGATCCGGGGCCCGAGTGGCCAAGCCTCGAATAACCACTGTTGTGGCTTGCCTGGATAATCTGTTCCCCGCCGCTTTCTCCGGGTAATCCACCCGGCATTTCCAAGTCGACGTTGCCGAGACGCACGATCGCCAATATGGTGCCCCGACGGTCCGCTTCAACAACCGGATCAACTCCCGGGTCCAGTCGAGTGCTGACGAGTGTTTCGACGCCCGCTAAAGCCAGATCCTGAAATGCTGGATCCGGTAAATAGATCACTTTCGTTACAAAATTGTTGCTGAGCGCCTGGTTCAAATCCTCCTCCGTAAACTGAACAGGAATCGCATTATGAGATAAAAATGCCAGGCTTCGAGGAGTTGTGTATCCCAGTTCGAGGGTTGGATAGAGCTCGACCCCTTCACGTCCAGTGATGTGGGTCAACTTTAAACGGTAGACGCCACCCTGTGTGAAATTTTGTCGTCCTGGCGCAACCAAAGAGGTGGAGTTGAATTGGCCCAGGCCTCCCACGTCCCAACGAACTTGCATCGTTTCTGGTCCCACGAAAAAAACCTGAGCGGTTCCGGATTCAGTGGTCGCCTTCGGTTCACTCAGCATGGGAGGCACAAACTGTACACCAGGCCCTGGGCCTGCCACGCCGGGACCCGGATGCATCAATCGTTCGGCTGGTGGAATGTTGTGGTTGGGTGACCCAACCCCTCTGCAGCCTGACAGGATCAGCAATGCGAGCGCAAGGCCCGGGATTCCGATGACGCGAGGTAACATGAGCTTCCCCCTTTAGTACCACACGTTTTTGTAATGTGGCTGGTATGTTAACGAATGACGTGGACCGCTGGGTCCACGGGCCCTACAATACGACGACTGGATTCCTGGACAGATTTAACAGGTCAGTTCGATTTCATTTTTCGACCCGTCTTTTTCCGATCTCTATCCAGCAGGGGAGTACGAACTACTCCATTGGTCTATGTTCGTCCCGTTGCAATGACATTCTTTGGAATAAGCGTTAGAACCGTCAAAGTGGCTCGTAGCTTACCCATTGTTTCAGCAGCAGTTGTGGCTGCTAGTTTTCTTTCGCCGCTTGTTTTGCGCGCCGACGGCCAACTAGCGGAGCATTCTGGTCCTGGTGGCAACCATTTTGTCCAACGCGCCGCGAAACTGATGCGACAGCATGCCAGCGTGTCAGCAAAGTTCAGGCAGACCATCTTTTTGTTGGATGAGCATTTGTTGGGAAATGGTAGCTATCTGCAACAAGGGTATGGCACCAAGGCCCAGTTGCGTTTCGAACTTAAATTTCAGTTGGGAGATCGGTTTGTCAGCCGGCAACAAATTTCAGACGGACAGTTTTTGTGGTTACGACACGATACGGAGGCAAAAACAAAATTGGGGCGCGTGAATCTTCAGCAGCTGAGCCAGGCATTTCATCAGGGAACTTCCCAGCAAGCGGAAAGAGAACTTGGAGTGGTTCCTTTACCCGCAGGACTAGCTGACGTTGTCCAGAGGCTCGACTCGAACTTTGACTTTGAGTCACCACGGCCTGCTGTTTTACAGGAGGAAAAAGTTTGGGTCCTCGAGGGCAGGCTCAAGTTAGAAAGGGCGGCCGAATTACTCACTGATGAAAAAGAGCAGTTCCACGAAGGTGATCCCCGTGGTCTGCAATCGCTTCTGCCACATTTACCCGCCGGAGTGGTGCTGTTGTTGGGACAAGAGGACCTGTTTCCCTACCGAATCGAGTATCACCGCGAGCCACCGGACCTGAACGGCGGGCGTCCCATCGTGGTGATGCAATTCTTTGACGTGCGTCTGGATGGGAAGATCGATCCTCTTGTGTTTTCCTATCAGCCCAACGACGTGGATAAACTCGAGATCACAGATCGAACTCAGGAGTACACGCAGCGAATGGCAAAGAATTTTGGTTTTCTTAAGCGACAACGTTAGATGCTGTCTTAACAAATTCCACTCTGCCGAATGGGCTGGATTTCCAGGGCTGGGGGATGGCGGACGGACGAGAACCCTAGCATAATTGTAGCGTGCTCAAAATATTTTATTCGCTTTCGCTGATTGCTTTGTTGTTGCTCGTGGCCAACGCCGGTTGGGCGTTTTACGAAGCCCATGACCACGCTGAGGCAACGAAGTTATTTGAAAGGCTGCAAGAGCTTCGCAGTCGTTCTCAAATCCTGCGACAGGGCTTGGGGCACTCACAAACGGAAGCTGCCACGACGTTGGAAAATGAAAGAGCAGTTTGCGTCCAGCAGCTCGCAGTAATTCTCCGTCGGAGTTCGATTCACTTCCTCTACATTGTGGTGACTTCACTGGTGTGTACCCTCGTGAGCAGCGTAACCATCACATATTTCGTAGGTACGAGTCGATGGGCTCGAGAAGTGGTGGAAGCCTATGGACTTGAAACGGAGTTTGCTATCCGGGGTTCACGGTTCAAGCGTTGCTCGTTTTCATGGGCGTTGTTAGGCATTTGTGCCGTGTTGGTTTTGGCGACCTTTGCCGGAGCTGCTAATTCTGCTGTTCGTTTGGTGGAGGCAGCCGATTGGCAACTGCATTACCAGGTGGTGGCGTCACTGGGGGTGGCGGTGATTGCGTTTTCCTTCCATCGACAGGCAAGGTACCTGTCCGCAAATTATCAACTGATTCAAGAAATTGTCATGGAAGTGAAAAGGATTCGTGTAGAACATGGTTTGCAGACGAGCGAGTAAACACTCAAAAAGCGGTATCAGCGAAGGGCGATTCTCATAGCTCGACACGCAGTAAAATCGTCCGGGAAACTCTGGAGTGCCACGCATGCGGGTCGTTGTCCAACGAGTTAACCAAGCCAGCGTTACAGTGGAAGGAGACGTTGCGGGGCGCATCGGGCGTGGTTTGCTGGTGTTATTGGGAGTTGCCGGAGATGATCAGCCAGAAGATGGTAGCCTGTTGGCCCAAAAGTTGGTTGACTTGCGTGTCTTCGAAGACAGCGACGGGAAAATGAATCTGTCTCTGGCTGAAGTCGGTGGCGAGATGCTGGTGGTCAGCCAGTTCACGTTGTTGGGTGATTGCCGGAAGGGACGACGTCCGAGTTTTGTCAACGCAGCTCCCCCGGAACTGGCCCGCAAGCTTTACGAAGACTTTGTCCGTCATGTTAGAGCGCGGGATATTGCAGTGGCCACCGGTGTCTTTCGAGCCCACATGGATGTCGCATTGGTGAATGACGGCCCCGTCACTTTGTTGCTCGACAGTCGCAAGCTGTTTTAGGGAACCGGTCAGATCAAGGATGAGCCCTGGTTCCCCAGTTGCCGATGGCTTCTTTCCACTGGTCGATCAGTGATTGCAATTCGTGCCACTGATTGTGATATCCCATATGGTCATTCATGTGGAATGCGACTAGGACGATCAGGATCAACAGCTTGCCATAAGTTGACAGGTTGGCCCACGTGTTTTTGCTCCAGAACTTGAGCGCGGTACCAAACGATTTTTTAAACCGCGGTAGGGGGCCTTTCCATTCGACACTCCAGATTTCGTCAAGGATGAGATGTGTCATGAATCCGAGTGTGACGGCCAGAGTTTTGAACAGATGCTCGAGAAGGCCATCGTTACTTGTGCATAACAAGAATCCGATCAGGCCGGCAATGGCGGCCGCGGGTATACTGTGCCACATGCCACGATGTACCGTGTACCGCTTGAGAATTTCTGCCAGGCCGAAGCGGATAACGATGTAAGTCATGGCACTGGTCAACACGATGAGGTCCGTCTCGAGACCCGCGGCCCGTAGCCGGTCCACCAGCAACATCGGAACAAACGCGGCCGCGAAGGTCACGCTCTCTCGCAAGGGAACGCCCTGGTCACTGTCAAGATCTGGCAGCATTCCAGCAATGCTGCATAGTCCGGTGGCCAGCACGCAAGTCGCCGGGTTCACGCCTCCAATCCAGTAGCCGGCTGCACCGTAACCGATTCCAACGACCGTACTGGTCGTGATGTGAGTTTTGAATCCCGCCATGGTGCGCGGACTCTAGCCGAGCGACTTCAAGTTGCCAAGAGAGAATGTGCCCGGAAAAATGAGGAAAAAATGCTCCGTCGGTAGAAGTTTTCACCGTCAATCAGCCGCAGGATTTTCCTGACTGCTCTTCGCAAGAAACTCGTGAAAAACTATACTTGGCGACCTCTTTGTCGGCTTGAGGTACGCATGAGGGAGAGCTAGCAATGCAAGCCTACGACATATTCATGTTGGTGGTGTTGGTGGTCGCGACCGTTCGGGGTTTGTGGAAGGGTCTGGCCTGGCAAGTAGCGTCTTTGGGGTCGATTGTATTGAGTTACTTTGTGGCGATCCAATTTCGGGCGCCACTTGCAGAATACATTGACGCGACCCCACCGTGGAACAAATTTCTGGCCATGCTCGTGCTGTTCTTGTCGACTTCTCTACTCGTCTGGACGTTGTTTCGCTTCGTGCGCGCTTTTATTGACCGGGTAAAACTGAAGGAATTTGACCATCAAATCGGGGCTCTGCTGGGTGCTGCCAAGGGTGTGCTTTTGTGTATCATCATCACGTTGTTCACGGTAGCTCTGGCTAACGAATCGCAACGGAAGTCGGTAATGGGGTCGCGTTCGGGATGTTACATTGCCCACTTGTTGAATCGAGCTCACGGGATCATACCCCAGGAGATACATGACGTTTTGCACCCCTACTTCGAGTCGCTCGAAGATTCTTTGGATCACGAGCACAATCCACACGGGGAGGCTTCCTAAAACCGCCTCGGTTCAGGCCAAACAATATCCGGATCGGGATGCCGTGTGGTCAGAACTTACAGAGGGCGGTTTGCAAATAGGGCCATTTGCCGGGGAAAAACAGCCCGCAACCGAACATAACGAACATTATCGGACGTTGGGGCAGTTCGCCGGAATTCCGAGGTTTCCCCTTTCCAGTGGCTCCCGAAATCCCAAATTTGAACCTGTTCTTCTGCAAGCGGAGTGCAGCGAACGCGTTGGAGATCCCGAGGTCAAACGCCGTCATCCTCGGCTCGGAGATTAGACTCTAGGAATTCTCCCATTTGGCGAAATTTTTCATAGCGATTTTGAACCAGTTGTTCCGGAGATTCAGCAACCAGTTCTCGCAGTGTCTTGACCAGATAGAGTTTCAGTCGAGCCGCCATGCGATAATGGTCGCGGTGGGCTCCGCCCAATGGTTCTTTGATGACATCGTCGACAACGCCAAACTGAGGAAGATCCTTTGAGGTAAAACGGAGCGATTTTGCGGCTTGTTCGGCAAACTCGTGGCTTTTCCATAAGATTCCCGCGCAACCTTCAGGACTGATGACCGAGTAATACGAGTGCTCGAGCATGGCGACCCGATCACCAATACCTACCCCCAAGGCACCGCCACTGCCCCCTTCCCCGATGACCACACAGATGATGGGAACAGTCAATCGAGACA
>PBTE01000205.1 GCA_002726515.1 Planctomycetaceae bacterium
CGAGGCCGAGCTCTGTTGGCTCGGGCCAGTTTCATTTGCCAGGAACCAAGTCCTTCTGATCCGCTGAGAGTCTCAATTCCTTGTTGTATCCGCAAAGTTCCCCGATTTTCGCCAGGCAAGCTTTCAATGCAGACAGCAGACTGGCGATTGTGCCAGAGATCTCCGGTCCGTTTTGGCTTGCGGGCTATGTCACAAAGCTTCAGATTGCATCCTGTAGCTGCCCATTTTCTGTACGGCGCAGAGTTCCTAACTGCAGGTTATTTAATATGTTATACAACGCCATCGGAGGTGGCAACAACAGTCCGTCAAGGAATTTTGGGTGGGGTAGTGAGTCTGTTCGATTGGCAACGATTCACTGATTGTCACAGCGGTTCGAAACGTGATTGGGGTGGTATTTTCCGGACGGACTGGAAGCAGCAGACGTTCAATCTGGCGAAAAACATCGAAAATGCCCATTTTTAGGGCTTTTCCAGGTTTCAAGGGGATTGTAAATTCGATGCCAATTCGTTTAATCAACGCATTGGGAATCGGGACACACAAACTTTGTTCACTCTTTTAATCTACAAGGAAGGGAAAATACGATGGCTAAGGCCGCAGGAAAGAAGAAACCACCCACGAAGACTGAAATTCTAAACAGCGTTTCGGAAGCGACTGAGTTGTCAAAGAAAGAAGTCGGGTCCGTTTTGGATGCCTTGAGTGGTGAGATCAAAAAAGCTTTAGGTAACCGAGGCGCAGGCGCTTTCACGATTCCAGGTCTCGTGAAGATCGAAAAGAAAAAAGTTCCAGCTCGTCCTGCCGAAAAGAATTGGCGGAACCCCTTCACGGGCGAGATCCAGACGCGGGCGGCTAAACCAGCCAGTACGAAAGTCAAAGTACGTGCTCTCAAGAATCTTAAAGATATGGTCTGATAACCAAGGCAAATAAAAAAACTCTCGGGCAGTCGCATGTCAGCAGACAGGCGGCTGTTTCGTTTAATGGTGAGCGTTTTGACGAGTTGGCGTTTTTTCGCCAGTTAACAGGCAACGTCTGTGAATTTCAGGTTCCCGAGGGATGAATGTTCACTCACGCAGATAGTGTATTTTTCCAGCAACCGGTGAATCTGACTCAAGGCTTTCGGTGCCTTTCTACGCCAACCGTTCGTACAGGCTTTCGGTCTTGATGTGGAGCAGGCTGGGACCGGTCGACATTTTGCAGGAAGGAACTTTGGATTGTCTGACGGATTGATGAGCTGAGTGAAGGTTCCGGGGCGAAGGGCAACAAAAAGCAACGTTGGCCGTTTTTTCATTCCTTGACTCGGTTTGCACGACAGAAACACTGTCGCTCTCATGTTGGGGTGGTGTGTGCTTTGTAGACACGGCGGTAGTGGGCCGATGCGAACCGGATGCCGGGGACGCGGATGCAGCGAATTCTAATTACAGGATCCGGAGGTCATTTGGGCAGTTGTTTGCTGCAGACCTGCCAACAGTTGGGGATGCCTACCGTTGCTTGGAGTCACCGGACCTCCGAGGTTTTCTGCGGAGTCACTTTGCGCCCTGTTGAACTCCTGGAAAAGGATTTGGTAGCGGAGGCGTTTCGTGAAGCAGAACCGGAGATTGTGGTGCACACAGCGGCAGCCAGTACCATTGCTGCTTGTCATGCGGACCCGACCCGTGCGAAGCAAGTCAATGTCGAAGTGAGTTCGCACTTGACGGAATTGGCCGAGGCAGCAAACGCCAAGATGGTCATCCTGTCGACGGACCTTGTGTTTGATGGAGAACGCGGACAATATCACGAACAGGACGTGGTGGGGCCACTTTCACATTACGGCGGGACGAAAGTAATGGCGGAACAAGTCGTCAAGCAATATCCGAACCACGTGGTCATCCGACTCAGCTTGCTGTACGCGCTCGGCGAAGGTTCGGAATCGACTTTTTTGGATCGACAAATCGAGGCGCTTCGTCAACGGCAACCCTGTAATTTGTTTGTTGACGAATGGCGCACGCCACTCTGGACACCGGATGCGGCGCAAGCGGTCTTGGACATTGCTTGTTCGGATTATCAGGGTACGATTCATTTGGGAGGTCCTGAGCGGTTATCTCGTTTTGAATGGGGGTGTCGAATAGCAGCAACACTGTGTTTCAATCCCGAAGACATCTCTCCTGTCAGTCGTGCCAGTGTTCCGGCTGCTGAACCCCGTCCCCGCGATGTGTCGTTAGATAGTTCATTGTGGCGGGAACATTTTCCTGGCGGAGTGTGGCATACTTGTGAGGAAGCACTTGCCGGGATAAACATGTAGTCTCTGGTGCGGTCTGACGGACTGGGCCGGTTGCCAACCGAGAGCAGTTTCAGCGAGAACCAGCAACAGAGGGTCTCTCGAACTCCGGGTTGCAGGGATATTGGGGCTGATTTGATTCCCCCGCTGGCAATTCAGGCTGGTGCAACCCAGGTGCCGTTGAAGCAATTTTCGACCGTTTCGGCAGCCCGTGACTGTCGGTCAGATGTAAGTTTGAATCGGAGAGGAACAGGATCGAAAAGAGACTCTGAAATAAGCTGCGGACGTGCGCTCGTGAAGCCTTGGTCACCAGGAGGCATGCTGGACACAATGCGCGTTGGTGGACGGGTTGCAGGGGCTGACTCTTCAGCGGATATTCTAGTGGTGCAAAGCAGTGGTGTCTGTTCCTCGTCCGCGTCGGGAAGTGACGCAGGTTGCTCTGCTGGAATTGCCCTGGAAAGCGACTGAGACATATCCGGATGTTGAAATCACTTGTTTTAACCATCATCGGTGCAGATCGGCCTGGCCTTGTGGAAATCGTGGCACAGGTGGTGACGCAATATGGCGGAAACTGGGTCGAAAGTCGGATGTCCCATCTGTCGGGCCAGTTTGCCGGAATTCTGCGTGTCAGTGTACCCGTTGAATCCTTCGGTGAACTTGCCGCAGAATTGCAAGCTTTGGCGTCGCAGGGATTGAAGGTGACGATCGCTTCCAACGAGGACGAATCTTCGCAGCCTGATTTCTGTTTAATGCAACTGGACTTGCTGGGGAATGATCGGCCGGGGATCATGCGCGAGGTAACCCAGGCGTTGGCTTCACTTGAAGTCAATGTCGAAGAACTTCAAACAGAATGCGTGAATGCTCCCATGTCGGGTGGAAGACTCTTTAAAGCCACTGCTGAACTGCGTTTGCCGAAGGAGTTGCCAGAAAGCAAATTATGGGACCGATTGGAACAGATTGCGGCCGATTTGACGGTCGACATCCGCCTGCACAAAGTGAAGAAATCATGAACCGAATTTCCAGCCCTGTTCCTTGAATACGTCATGATTCCTGCCAAGGTTTTTTATGTTGTGGCGCTCCTTGCGACGACCGTGACTGCTGCTGCCTGGGATTGGAAACACAAAAAAATCCCTAATTATCTCACGGTTCCGACACTGTTGCTGGGCTTGTTCTATCATGTGTGCTTCGGCGAAGGTCTTCTGTTTGCCCTGCCCGGATTTGCCGTCGGCTTCGGATCCCTGCTTCCGGTGATGTTGGCAGGGGGCGGTGGAGCCGGTGACGTGAAACTGATGGGGGCTTTGGGCGCCTGGCTTGGCTGGCGCGGCATATTAATAGTTCTGGCCGCGAGCTGTATTCTGGCAACCGTGGTGATGTGTTGCGCAATCCTGGCCAGGCAATTAAGAAGGGCGTTGTTTCGATCGTCTGAAACAGAATCGCTTCCGGCTCGCGAATCGACAGAACGGGTACAGGAGTTGAAGGTAAGCCCCCCCCGTCCAATTCGCAAGATCGCCTTCGCAGCGCCAATTTGTTTGGCAACCGGGCTCTATTTGTTTTACTTTGAATTTTTCAGGCCATGGATCATGCATGCCTCTCAGTAGATTCTTCCACACATTGGCTCCGCGGTCGGGTGAGAGAAAATCCAACCGATTTCAGAACGCTGGAGGGCAAACTGATGGGTAGAGCAGTCGTGCATGCCCGTGAGCTGAACAACCCGAGCGGGTAGGTTTGTTACAAACCGGGTGGAAAAGTTCACGCTCGAAGAAAAGCACATTTGCGAAATGTGTGTTCAGGGATCTTGATGCCGTTGGCCCGTGTTAGATTTCAGCGGGCATCGGTTTGAATTGGCAGCCTTCCACAAACGTATCGAAGAAGTCCGGGAACGTTTCGAGTTCGATGTGTTCGATGCCCCGGATGAGGGTTTCGATCTGTTCCCGTTTTTGGATGGAAAGGAGCAGTTCTCTGGCCCCTTGCGCCGCGGCATTTCCAATTTTCTCGGTGCGGTTCAGCGGTACGGGTGCCAGGAATCCAATTTCCACGGCACGTTCCGGGTCGACGTAATTAGCAAATCCTCCCGCCAAATAGAGACGTGAAATTTCATCGGGGTTAATTCCGAAGTGCCGCATGGCAATCAACTGACCGCAGTAATTGGCGGCTTTTGCTTGGGCCAGATGGCTCGCATCCGCGCGGGAAAATGTGATGTTTTGGGCTGGCACAATCGTCAATTCACGTGCTTTCCGAGGGAACACTCCCATGGGATTCATCAGGTTGTTGCGCACCAACTCCGCCAGCAGATCGATTAAGCCGGAGCCACAGAATCCTACAGGAGACACATCGCCAATGGTTTTGCAATCGAATCCCTCCGAAGTGTATCGCACCGACTCGATGGCACCTTCGTATCCCGGCATACCGTAGGTCACCAGTCCGCCTTCAAAGGCCGGCCCTGCCGGGCAGGAAGCGGCAACCAGGTGGTCTCGATTCCCGATGACGACTTCGGTATTGGTGCCAACGTCGATCAGCATGACGGTCTCTGTTTGTGAGGCGATGTCAATTGCCACGAGGTCGGCAGTGACATCACCCCCCACGTGACTTGCGATGAGCGGGACGCCAAATACTCGTGCATTTTTATTCGCGCGGATACGTAGTTTACGGGCCGTTGAACAAAGTGCGGTGGAGTCACGGCGGCCTTCGAGCAAGTCGTATTCGACGACGGACTTGTACGGTTTTTGTCCGATGGTTTGCACATCCAAATCGAAAAATAAGTCGCGCATCGTGGAATTGCCGGCTACGACAATCTCGTAGATTACATGCCGTTCGATCCCCAGTCGTGCACACATCTCCAGGATTTCAGTGTTCAAAGTATTGATGATGGCGCGGTGCAGTTCACCCTGATGACGACCCCCGTCATAACTGATACGAGTCATCACGTCGCTGCCGCCAAAACGCTGCGGATTCTCGAAAGAGGATGTGTACACGGATTGTCCGGACTCCAGGTCAATCAACTCCAGGACGACTGTCGTGGTTCCCAGGTCGAGTGCCATCCCGTAGATTTTTCCCCGGTAGTCATCAATTGCTTCGTTGTAGAAGTAAACTCCGTCGTTGTGTCGCTTCACCGCGGGATCGATCTGGAACTGTGTCGACTTGTCAGCTTGCAGGATACGCGGCGAACGGCGCAGCAGTCCAAACTCAATGTTCTGAGAGGCATCGACGACTTCTGCCTGACAAGCGAGCCGGAAATTGTCATTCAGGAACTGTTCTGCTTTGGTTCGTTTACAAAGAGCCGGCATGCCTTGCTTGACGTGCACGACACACTCGTGACAGACCCCGGAGCGGTTGCAGGAGCTGGGAACCCGGGCCTGCAGATCATCGGAAAAATCGAAGATCGTCTTTCCGTTGACGGAGGCCGATTGTTTCCCACCATACCGTACGGAACCTGCTGCCGGGTCGATGGCGCCTTTTTCTTTCCTCAGGCCACGTAGTTCTTTGCGCATCGCATCGTAATCGGTTGTTTCTGTTTCCCACGCAGCGCGATAGTCCAATTGATCGTCGCTGGTGCAGAGAGGAAGGTGGTTTTTGTCAGGAGATTTGCGATTGTGACGGCAGCCGAATCCGGCAGTGCATTGATCGAGCCGGTTTTTGTAGGGGCAGCGAAACTGGGCCTGGACCTCGGCATGCTGTGAGATCCGGGAAAATATTTCACTGATGCGCTCGAGGCGTTTCTCGAATTCAGCGGGGTCGATGTGCTGCATGGGTTTCAAAAGTGTTGCAGTTGTGGGTGTTCCGGTCAGAAGGCCACCCTATCGATGCTACTTCGTTTTGTTGTCCATGTCTAACGAAGAATGGCAAGTGACGAACCAACAACGAACCCCGAAGGTGGAAACGAGAGGTTTGTGAGACTGCGGAAGTCCGGGACTGCCGCACGAATAAAGTTTGTGGGTTGGGAATGGAGGGCAACGCGTGGTCAGAACGTTTTCCCGCAGCAAGGTGTTCGTTACAGCGACACTCGGCCTGAAATAGCGGGCCTATTTGGCTGCTCCCGAAAGCTGTTTGGCTATATCGACACATTCCACCGCGTTGGCGCCATAGGCGTCGGCTCCCATGTCGTCCGCGAATTCCCGCGTGACAGGCGCGCCACCCACCATGATTTTGATATCATCACGCAGGTCGGCGTCAATGAATGCTTCGATCGTCTTTCCCATGTTGGGCATGGTTGTCGTCAGCAGGGCAGACATGCCGACCAGGTTTGCCGAATGTTCTTCGACCGCTTCGATGAAATCGTCCGGGGACGTATCCACCCCCAGGTCGAGAACCTCGAAACCTGCTCCCCGCAACATCATGACGCAGAGATTCTTACCGATGTCGTGCAAGTCGCCCTTGACCGTTCCCATAATGACCTTGCCGACGGGTTCGATTCCGGAAGCAGAGAGAATCGGGTCAATGTGTTTCATGCCCGCCTTCATGGCGCGGGCGCATGCCAGGACCTCGGGTACAAAAATAAAGTTTTCGCGAAACTTGATGCCGACGATGGCCATGCCGGCAATCAAACCATCGTCCATGACTTCCAGTGCATCAGATCCACCTTCAATCGCCTGCCTGGTAAGTTCGTCGACCTTTAAATGTTCACCCAGAATAATATTGGCTGCTATGTCGTGCATCGCAGAGGAGGTGTTGGCGTAGAGGCCGACGATTTTTTGTCGTTCATCTTCGCGTTCGATGAACTCCCCGATCTCCTGACGAATGACTTCGTTTTGAATATCTTTTAATTCCGCCATTTGCTGCTCCGAGAACGGTGTCTAAAGACGGACGGCCTGGACGAACGCCCGCACGTGGTCCGGCCCGGTTCCGCAGCAACCGCCAATGATATTGGCGCCTGCCTCGACCATTTTCGACATGCGTTCCGCCATGAATTCAGGTGTGTCGGGATAGACGATTATACCGTCTTCAATTTTGGGGAGACCCGCGTTGACATGGGTTAAAATAGGCCGGTCCGTGGCTTTCCGCATGTGTGAGATGATTTCTGTCATGTCGTCAATCGCGATTCCACAATTCGACCCCACAATGTCGGCACCCGCTTCAGAAAGTTGTTCGCCCGCAGCCTCAGGGGTGATGCCAAACATGGTGAAAAACCCGCGTGGCCCCCGGTCAAAGGTGAGCGTGGCGATGACGGGAAGTTCGGTGTTTTCTTTGGCTGCTCGAATGGCCAGGGAAATCTCCGCCATGTCACTCATGGTCTCGATGCAGAATGCGTCGACTCCGCCCGCGGCCAGACCACGTGCTTGTTCCGCGAACACTCCGTACATTTCACTTTCAGTTGCTGGGCCGTTGGGCTCAAGAAATTCGCCTGTGGGCCCGATGGAACCCAGCACGAATTTTCCAGCGGGTGCCGCATCACGGGCCAGTTCGGCACCGAGACGGTTCAATTCTTCAACGCGTTTGCCATGGCCGTATTTTTGTAACATGTATCGACTGCCGCCAAACGAATTGGTCTCCACCATGTCGGAACCGGCCTCGAAATAATTGGCGGCCATTTGCCGGACGACCTCCGGATGCGAAGCGTTGAATTCTTCCGGACACCCCCCTGGTTCCAGACCATTGGCTTGCAGGTAAGTGCCTGTGGCGCCGTCAGAAACCAGGATTTCTCCCTGGTGAATTCGTTCCAGCAATAAACTCATCTCAATGTCTCAGTTTTCTGAACGGTTTGCATGCCATCGGCGCACGGCTTCCGGGATTACTTTCAAGTTTTCAATAGGTGTCTGCAACGGAATGGCACATTCCGGACCGACAAGCTGGACACCGGCATCCAGATTCTCGAAAACCTCAGCGGCTACCTCTTCCGGTCCCTTGGCGTAGAGCGTTTCGGGATTGTTGATATTGCCCACCAACGAAATTCGTTGAGTCACCGTTTCCATCGATTCCACGGGTTTGTTCCTCGAGTCGTAGTGAAACGCGGCCATGCCCGTTTGAGCAATGTAATCCATGCGGTCGACGGTGCGGCCGCAAATGTGCAGGATAATCGGAATGGGGATGTCTTCGACAAACTGGGTGTGCATCTCCTTCAGAAAGCGATCGTAGTATTCGCCACTGACCAGGTCTCCGGTGGCGTGATCGGGTAATGTGATGGCGTCTGCCCCAGCCTCGATCTGTGCTCGTCCAAACTCAATCGTCGCCTGTTTCATTTTTTCCAGACAACGCCGGGTTTTGTCGGGATCATCCAGCGACATCAGCAAAAATTTTTCAACGCCGAAACAGTGATAGCCCAACGACCAGGGACCCATTGTTTTGCCGATAATCGCGACCTCGTCGCCGAACTCCTTTTTCAGGATCCCAATGGCGTCCAGCACGCATTGCGTGTCGGGATGTGTCAGGAAATCGGAGGGAATGCTGATATCTTCAGGTTCCGCCCAAATCGGCTCGTTCATTTTCACGGTGGGCCAATTGTCTTTCCCTTCCCACTGCATTTTGCAACCGAGGGCGGAAGATTCCTGAATGATCGTGAACACGGGCATGATGGTGTCGAATCCCAGTTCCGTGTAGCTCGTAGCGGCCAGGCGGGCCATTTTCTCGGCATTTCGGTTGCTTTCTGGGAAAGGGGCATCGACCAGGTCCATCAATTCGACGGTGGCTACGGAGGTGGGATTGCAAATCGGCGTTCGGTCCACAGGTTGTCGGGACAACGCGGCCAGGACCCGCTGGCGGCTTGTCATCGGTTCAGGGATTTGTTGAATCATGGAATTATATCGCTACATTAATTCTGCTGACTGGGAGCTGAAAGCGTACCACGGGCGGCAACTTGCTCCTGCTCCCGCATGGTTGCCCGCACGTTCTGTGCCCGGTAGGTCATCTGAGCCAGCAACGCGTGATGGTCCTGGCCGCAGGGAAAACGAAATTCATGGTTTTCACCTTCGATGACTTCCATCTCGCATAACTTGACGAACCCCCGAGCCAGGGCAGCCACTCGTCTTGCCACTTTGTCATTGTCGCTGGCGGCCGTAGTACGGTAACTTCCGTTTCCGAGAGGGACCACGGTCAGATCAGTTTCAGCTTTTTTGTCGAAGGCGGTGAGCGGTTTGGCTTCCAGGGGCGTGCCTGTTTTCAACTTACATAGATCCAGGAATGCTCGTTTCAACGGTCGCAAATGCTGCCTTCGGCAGGGAAATTGAAGCCAGGCAGGGGCGGTGGTAACTTCTTCCAGGCCCAACGTTGTTTTCATCGCTTCGTTCAAGTAGGCGATGCGTTCCTCGACCCCGGAGGTACGGCTGTAGGAGTGAATGGTAAATCGTGGCGTCTCGTCAACCACCTGTCGATAAAGCCCCAGCGAAATATCATGGCAATGCTGATCGGTTGACAGCAGTTCGACTCGGAGTCCCAAATCTAGCGTCTTGCCCATCGTTGCTTTCTCGCCCGCCTGCCGTTCCATTGATTCAGGGAATTGTCCGGGTACAATTCGTTGGTGATCCCTGTCAGGCACTTTGCCCGACTTCGAAAACAGCAGCTGACTTGGTCGCCAGTCTCGAGTGAGCGTAACTCCCGACAACCCCACAACATAACCTACATAACCACGTTGTACAATTGCCGGCTGACGGCCGTGTGGAGGCTTCGCTGAGCCGCGAAGTATGGCAAACCTGTTGATTTTTGCCAAGACGACCGTTCGTTCGCTGGTAAACAGAACAAGCCCTCGGGAAGCCCTGCTCCTGAAAACCAACTTTCTGAGTCAACCGATGAGTTCAGATGCTGCATCTCGTTTCTGCCGGTGGGTCGTGCGGCCTTGTCCACGGCCCGACGCTGCTCGGGTACTCTTTTGTTTTTCACATGCCGGTGGTGGTGCGAGTGTTTTTTCAAAGTGGTCTCGGGAACTGCCCGCGGCCATTGAATTAGGAGCCTTGCAATTGCCAGGTCGAGAGAACCGCCTGTCCGAGAAACCGATACAAGCGTTGAACAAACTGGTACTCCAGTTGGTGGAGCCGGTGAGCCGGTTTGCCAACGGCCGCCCTTTTGCCCTGTTCGGTCACAGCATGGGTGCCCTGGTCGCTTATGAACTGGCCCGGATGATGAGAGAACAGGCTCCTTCCCACCTCTTTGTTTCGGGTAGAAACGGTCCTGATTATGCTTCCCGGTCCGCTGGCTGTGCTTCTCTTCACGAATTACCCGACCAGGAGTTGTTGGTTGAATTGCGGCGAATGGGAGGCACACCCGACGAAGTGTTGAACAACCAGGAACTCACGGAGATCTTGTTACCCGTGTTTCGTGCAGATATGGCGGTGATTGAAACTTATTTTCATCA
>PBTE01000206.1 GCA_002726515.1 Planctomycetaceae bacterium
TGAAAAAAGCTTGCCGGATTCTTCCGAGTCAACCTCCGGCGAAAATACGGAACCACGTTCCGACCGCCGTGAGTCGACGGATGAAGAGTCTCGCACCCGTCGCCCGCGTCGTCGCAGGAGAAAGAAAGAAAGTAAACCTCCGACAAGTACATCCATTACTGTTGAAGAAAGTGGTAATGACTACGACTCGTTCGACGTGTTCGACGACATCACGGAAGACAAGGAAGAAAACGATTTTTCCACACCAGCGTCAGCAAGTGAAAATGCGGCTTCCCAAGATTCTGAGGACGCTCAACGATCCGCGTCTCGCCATCGAAAAATTCCTTCCTGGGAGGATGCTGTAGGTGTAATCGTGTCTGCAAATCTCGCGTCTCGCTCGAAATCACCTTCAGGCGGACGCGGTCGTGGAAGAGGCCGCGGGTCCAAACGCTAAAATCCGAAGCAAGTTCTCACCCGGATCTCTTTGCAACACAACTTGGACCTGCCCGCGCAGGTCATGCGCTCAAAGAAATCGGGGCGTTTTGATTTCACTTGGGGGGTTACAATGAAAACAAAACATGCGATTGCAGAGATCCTGAAGCGGGAAGGTACCGAGTACCTGTTCTGTTTTCCCACAACACCCATTATCGACGCCTGTTCTGAAGCCGGCATTCGCCCCATGGTGGCCCGCCAGGAGAGGGTAGCCGGGAATATGGCCGATGGATATTCTCGAATGACCAACGGGCGCTCTATCGGTGTCTGCTCGGTTCAGCAGGGTGCGGGTGCGGAGAATTGCTTTTCGGGCATTGCACATGCCTACACGGATTCGAGTCCCGTTCTTTTCATTACAGGCCAGTGGAACCGGGAAATGGCAGACTTGAGTCCCAACTTCAATGCAGCACGCGTCTATCGGACGGCAACCAAGTGGGCTGAACGTATCCCATCGGGAGCGATGACAGAGACTTACATGCGCCGGGCCTATACATTGCTGCGATGCGGCAGGCCCCGACCGGTGTTGCTCGAGTTGTGCGCCGACACGGCCGATGAGATGTCGCCTGAATTGAATTACGAACCCTCCCCCGGTTACCGCTCCGCTGCAGATCCTCGAAACGTGGAAGAAGCAGTAACTCGACTGCTGTCGGCAGACCGCCCCGTGATCTGGGCGGGACAAGGTGTACTCTACGCGGAAGCTTCCGCTGAGCTTACTCAACTGGCCGAATTGATTGGCGCCCCGGTAACGACCAGCCTGCTTGGAAAAAGCGCTTTCGACGAAAGACATCCACTGTCACTCGGCACAGCCAGTTACACCAAGACCGCCATGGTCGCTACGGCTCTCGACGCAGCTGATGCCATATTTTCCATCGGTGCAAGCCTGGCGCGAGACTTTACAGCTGCCCACATCTCCCCGGGAAAACAACACGTGCACTGCACTGTAGACCCCGATGACCTGAACACCTACTTTCCCGTCGACACAGGCCTCGTGGGAGATGCAAAAATCGTATTGCAACAGATGCTCGAAGATCTCGCTGACCGCAAGGTTGATCGTCGCGAAACACGGGCGCGCCGAGAGGCGGAGCTCGCGGAGCAACGCGGCCAGTGGGAAGCGCGCTGGAAAGCAAAGCGCGCATCCGATGAGACGCCCATCAACATCTATCGACTGGTAGCAGATTTTGCAAAGACATTTGATCCGACGACAACGGTGGTCAGCCACGAAGCCGGCGCAACGCGCGACGTCCTGGTCCCCCAGTATCTGGCCACCAACCCTCGAAGTTACATCGGGTGGGGTCATTCCACTCAGTTGGGTTTCTCACTGGGATGCAGCATGGGAGCCAAACTGGCTTGCCCTGAAAACCTGGTAGTTAATTTCATGGGAGATTGCGGAATCGGGATGGTAGGTACGGATCTCGAAACAGCCGTTCGTCTACAGATCCCGATCATGACCGTGATCAGCAACAACGGCACCATGAGCAACTACGAACGTCTCATTCCTCGCAGCAAAGAGATCTATGGTGTCACGGAATTGGGCGGTAATTATGCCGACATGGCGCGTTCGTTAGGCATGCATGCTGAGCGCGTCGAGCAACCAAATGGAATCATCCCGGCCTTGGAACGCGCAGCTGAAGTCACCCTGAATGGCTGCCCCGCACTGGTCGAGGTGATCACCGGTGTCGAGCCGGAAATTTCTTTCAACGGTTAGCGTCTTGTAGAAGACAGGGGGGGGAACGTCCGGCAATCCAGGCTTTGCATGAGTCATCGCAGGCCAACGTCGCAGCTTCCCCGGCTAGTACCGACACATGGTTCGGGTCGACACAAGTTTTTCGATTCCAGCCAACCTGGGTGTCACCCCCACCAGCCACCGTTGACATGGATTGTCTGGCCGGTGATATAACTCGCAAAATCGCTCGACAAAAAAGCAATTGCATGGGCAATGTCCCGAGGCTCCCCAAAACGTCCCAATGGAATCTGCTCCAACATTTTGTCTCGTGCCTGATCAGGAATCGATTGGCCCATCGCTGTCAACACAACACCAGGGGCTACCGCGTTGACCGTGATTTTCCGTCCGGCCAGTTCCTTGCTCAATACCTTGGTCAACCCGATCACTCCCGCTTTAGCAGCCGCGTAATTGGCCTGACCAAAAAAACCGATCACGGCAGAAATCGACGCCAGGTTGATGATCCGGCCACCCTCGTCCATCACCGTCGCCAATGACTGGCAAACCCGAAACACTCCTGTAAGATTGGTGTCGAGTACCACCTGCCAGTCGTCACCACCCATCTTTTTCATCGTGTGGTCACGGATAATACCGGCGTTGTTGATCAAGATGTCCAGGCGTCCGAATTCTCGCCGGACGGCATCTCGCATTGCATCCACAGCGTCCGCGTCGCGCACGTCAGCTGCAACCGCCAACGCCCGGTCACCCAGCTCTTGGACCAGTTGCTCTGCTCTTTGCCGGTTTTGTCCGAGGGAATCATCGAAATAATTTACGGCGACACAACTGCCCGCAGCGTGCAACATTCTGGCAGTCGCCTCGCCCAATCCCTGACTTGCCCCAGTCACCACTGCCGTTTTACCGGTTAGATCGATTGTCAGCATCAAGTATCCGCTACAGTTAAGTCCCCGGTCAATTAAAACAATCCTGAAATCGGCGCAACAGCTGCAACAACACACCGAGACCTATTTTGTTTTTCAGATGATACTTTATCGTACAGGCAATGCAAAAGGGGCAAATCAAGGAAGCGTTTCGCTCACCTTTGCCGCGTAGTTCGGACAGGTGAAAACCATTCTTTCATGAAATTCCGGCAAATGATCGTCCGATACTTTTCTGCATCGACACCAGTATCCGGACCGGCCCCGCATTTCACACTCTTGCCGACCACGCCTCCCTCCGTCAGCTCCGCCCGGCAGAAAAGGTCCATTTTGCCTCGCACGAACAAACCCTGACCCTGTGCTATTTTGGGGCAAATCGTCGCGCGCGCTGCAAAACGCCACACAACCGCCCGAGTGCCACACCATCACATAAGGACTTACGGCATTGGCACGGCCTTTGCATTGTAGAGTGTCGTGTCAAAACAAATGTTCATCCCGAAACCCGAAAATTCGCTCCTACCTCTGGTCACGGATGGCCAAGATTCTCATTTCGTCGTGTTGGGCGCTAACGCACCCTTCACTTTGGCGGCCTTCCCGTGGCCTCTGACAAGATAAGAATCGACATGAAGTTTTGCCTTACGGGCCGAGAACGCCGAGCTTTTCAAGTCCACCTCCCGTGTAATCCCGAGCGGGAGTTGAAGAGCAGAGCAACGACGATTCAGAAGTGAAAATTCTGAGTCACGGAGTTCCAATAAGAGACCTATTTACTTCTGGAATCTCCCCCTTTGGTGATGTGGGAAAGATGGACGCCTATGCCGGCCCCAGGCGTCTTCCCATGTCACCATTTTTTTTTGGTCTCGCACTCTAGGGCATACTGTGGCATCACCCGTACTCAAGTGCTTCAGCAGTCAGAATTCGACTGCCTTTCCCCCTCCTGACGGAGAGGACCGACGTGTATTGCAGGAATCAGGACTGATCCTGCTCTGAGGAAAGCGCAACCACACTTTCGCGCAATGCACGCAGTTCTCGTTCAAAACCTCCAGAGAGAATGGGAAAACGGCACCACGTTTTGGGATCTAAGTTTTCGTCGTCGAGGTGAAATGAGGGTGCATAGCGTTCTCGTTTCCACTGATTTCGACACCACAGGCGAAAGAAACGCTCAATCCATTGGGACAGTTGCTCCGTCGAATATTGACTCTGCCTGGCCTGAAAGAGACGCAGGATCTCAACCGGGGTGAGCTTGTCGCGAATGGCCGCTCGCTCAATCGCGTCCAGCAAGTCGTAGGGCATCAAGTCATCTTCGTCGGTCTGATGTGCATCCTGCGGCCGAAGTTCAGCGGTGGGAAGTTGAGAGTTGACTCCAGCCAGCGCCGGCACGGCGCCGATGCCCTCGGGACCTTCCTTCTCGATCCAACACAACCAATGCCTCAAGAAAGCTTTGTCGATCCCCGCAATAGGACTCAGTCCACCACTGGTGTCGCCATCCATCGTGGCGTAACCGACCGCCGCCTCCGAGCGATTGCTGGTAGAAACCAACAGTGCACCCTGAAGATTGGCGAGTAACCACACGCTGGGCGAACGTGAGCGGGCCTGAATGTTTTGCAAGGCGATGTCGTCCTGTTCCCAACTTAAATCCCGCCCGAGCGCCTGACTCACAGTGGAAATGTAGTTCTGCACAATCTCATCCACATCAAATTCCAAGAACCTGGCTCCCCAGGCTTCGGCTACTTCCAAGGCCGCGTTACGAGTCGTCTCAGAACTGTTCCGAGTCGGTTGATAAACACAGGTCAGGATCTGCTGCACAATTGCCAACGGGTCATGAATTTGCCTGTCGAGACCATTGATTCCCAGTTTCTCGAGAAAATTCTCCGACCCCAGTTCCTGACTTGCGAAACTGACCATCAGCCCGATGAGCGTGGTCACCGCTGACGAGTCAGCACCACCGCTAAGGGACACCACAAATCCCTGTGAGTGGCTTTTGCGCAGATAGTCAAACAGCCCCAGCGAAATGGCGCGTGAGAACTCCTCCTCTTTGACCGATTTACCCGTCTCCCAATTAGCCAACTCTGGCTGTGGTGACTCTGGCTGCACAACCGGAAACTCGATTTCCGAACGGACCAGTCCCGACCCGTCCGCAGACACCTCAGGCCGAAAACTTCC
This sequence comes from Planctomycetaceae bacterium, assembly GCA_002726515.1. Taxonomy (GTDB): domain Bacteria; phylum Planctomycetota; class Planctomycetia; order Pirellulales; family Pirellulaceae. The sequence continues at coordinate 5,227 of PBTE01000206.1, forward strand.
GCTGCGAGCACGCTGCATCCGGGTGACATCGACATCCAAGGTGGCTGTAACAATGTGGAAGTCGGCGTAAGAAAACCGCGGTCCGGAAGCTAAGATCCTGCCAGCCGAGGCAATCAACGCATCACCATCATAAATCGCTCTGCCTGCCTCATTTCCCAACAGATTCGAATAGATGTAACTCACATGAAAGGCGCGTGAACCTTCCAACACCAGACGGCGACGGACTTCGTGTTTTCCAAATGCAAAGTGGCTGGCACTGGGATTCAAGATGATGTCGACACCATGTAACGAAAGATCCGTCCCAGGCCGTGTCGCTGTCCAGGCATCCTCGCAGATTTCAAAGCCGATACGAATGCCACTACAGTCAAACATGTAGTCGCCCAGTGGGTACACACGGCCCCCCAACTCAATTTCGGTACGGGCGTCTTCGGGCCAAGGTTTGAACCATCTCTGTTCATAATGAATACCTTCACCTGCCAGGTTCTGCTTCGCTGCAAAACCCAAAATCTGGCCATCTGCCATCATGCAGGCCGTATTGAACAAACCTCCGCCAACCATCATGGGAAGTCCGACTGAAGCTATTATGCCCCGCGTCTGAGGCACAATCTCGAGCAGGATTTCTCCCACGGTGCGTTGCAGCCCGGGAGAATGAAAAGCGTCTTCGCAACCATAGCCAGAAATGCACAATTCCGGCATGCAGAGCAAACTCACCTGTTGCGTGCGGGCTTGCTGAATAGCTCCCAGGATACGGGCCAGGTTACCGTCCCAGTCCAGGGGAGTCTGATTCAAAACGGCCGCTCCCGCTTTAATCCACTTCATCTTTTTACCTGCCCTTTTCACTGAGAACGCGATCTGTCACTAGCGGAAACAGTCTTTGTGAAATCATCGCGACAATTTGAGGATGGTATAGTTGCACCCCCGATGGAAATGCTTGGCGCCCAGTTCGGTTGACCAGGCTCGTGGCCGGGCACGGGGGGCCTTCCAGCGTATCAGCACGCACCCTTTGCTCACTCAATCGATTGCAATAAACGACTCGACATTCACCCAATGACGAACAAGGCTGGAATGTTTCAGGCCCCGCGCAAACTCCTTCCATCTACAGCGGACTGGCCACGGAGCCACCTTAACGCAGTTCTGGATTCAACGCAGCGGCAAGAACGAATGAACCGACTGCCAATTCGGCCCGACAGCTGCCGCGACCCATTAGTGTATTATATACACTAAGCTGGCTGTGGTCCAGCCAACTCCTAGAAACTACCGATGGTGCCACGGTCACCTCTTTTCAGCCCTCGCACGCATCCCGGTTCGGCTTCCTTGGACGAAAAATATCACAGTCGAACCGATCCTTGAATCCTCTTAGAATGGAAGCGGTAATTGGTTCCCGGCAGACCTTCTGATTGACCCAGGAGTTTGGAGATGAAGCATTGACAAGTAATACCATCGGCTCACCACGCAGCCTATTTCTACAGGAGGTCGAGGTCAGTGGTCACATCATTGACAGTCTCATTCTCCCAAAAGTTCTCGATTGCATTACAGCGTTGGGCGCTTCCTTTCGCATCAAACAGATCTCGATTGGTCAGGCACGCAGCGATCCCAGCTATGCTCTGGTCGAAGTTCAGGCGGAAAGTGCGGAAAAACTGGAAGAACTGCTCCGCACCATTGCTGATCACGGCGCCATTTCGGTGGCCACTGAAGACTGTCGACTCGTACCGACAGAAGTCGCCGGTGCATTTCCGGAAGGGTTCTACAGCACCACCAACCAGCAATCCGAGATCCGCCAGGACGGCAAGTGGATCAAAGTTGAAAACCAGGAAATGGATTGCGGAATTGTCGTCGATGCGGCTTCGCGCAAGGCCCGATGTCTGCCTATGACCGACGTCGAAATCGGCCAGTCGATCGTGGTAGGACACTTGGGAGTGCGCGTACACCCCCAACAGCGATCCACTGAGCGTCAGCAATTTGAATTCATGTCCAGCAGTGTATCGACGGAAAAACCCAAGGGTCCGGCGATCCGGCAAGTAGCTCAAGAGTTATTTAACACACGCGCCGCAGGTGGCCAAGCGCTGGTCGTCGGTGGTCCCGCAATCGTACACACCGGAAGTGGCGGGCATCTCTGCGAATTGATTCGAGGTGGTTACATTCAAAAATTATTCGCTGGAAATGCACTGGCGACCCATGACATTGAACAGGCGATGTTCGGGACAAGCCTGGGAGTTCATTTGGACCGCGGAAACATCACAGAGACCGGTCACGAGCATCATCTCCGGGCGATCAATCGCATCCGGCGCGAGGGAAGTATCAGGCAGGCCGTTGAGAGTCAGGTCCTCACACAGGGCATTATGTACGAATGCGTACGCCACCATGTCGACTACATGCTGGCCGGCAGCATTCGTGATGATGGTCCGCTGCCGGAGGTGGTGACTGATGCGATTCAATCCCAGCGCATCATGCGAGAAAAACTACGAGACGTCACATTTTGCTTGATGATTGCCACCACACTCCACTCGATTGCCGTCGGCAACCTGCTCCCCGCGTGGGTCAAAGTCGTCTGCGTCGATATCAACCCTTCGACTGTCATCAAACTCAGTGATCGTGGCTCGTTCCAGACTGCGGGCTTGATTACGGACGTCGAACCATTCTTGCGAGCTCTGGTCGACGAGGTAAAAAACCTGGAATCTGCACCGGTAAGTGACCAGTAATTCCCCTCGTTCACCTTGCACAAAAATTCCAACCTATTCGCAGACTCGATGTGGTAAAACACTGTCTGCACGGCTCCGCCTGCTGCTTCGGTCCCGGCCCGACTCGCCGGGATGCAGGTCAAAAGGCTGGATACCGTTTGTGAATTACTGCCTGACAAGACCTGGATAAATATCTAAATCCAAATCCTCCACCAACCCCGCCCGTAGGCGTTCGACGGCAAGTGCACCCATAACCGCATTATCGGTACACAACTTCAAGGGGGCCAGATGTAACGTTACGTCCAGGGCTTGCATTGCCTCCGCAAGTCGTTCGCGCAATCTCTGATTGGCGGCTACTCCGCCACCCACACAGAACGTACCGAGCCCGGTTTTGCGCAGTGCCAAAATCGATTTTTCAACCAGGCAATCAACAACTGCTTCCTGGAAACTTGCTGCCAGATCCGCTACTTTTTTTTCGGACAATTCAAGTTGACGGAAGTCAGGCTTGCCCGGTCCCACCAACTCGTAACGAACAGCGGTCTTCAGTCCACTGAAGCTGAAGTCCAACCGCGAGTCATCCTTCAAGAAAGAACGAGGTAATGCGTAGGCGTCTCGTTCTCCCTTCTCCGCAACACGGCTGATGGCCGGTCCGCCGGGATAAGACAAGCCCAACATGTTGGCTACTTTATCGAATGCTTCTCCCGCTGCGTCGTCAATCGTCCCTCCCAGTTGCTGAAACTCAAGGGGGCTCAGGCATTGATAAAGGCTCGTGTGCCCGCCACTGACCACCAGACCTACGCAGGGGAACACATCCTGTCTGGAGTCAATTCGGCAAGCGTAGATATGAGCATGAAGATGATTCACGGCCACCAGAGGAATCTGCAAAGCGGCACTCAGGGTCTTCGCTGCCGTTAAACCGATGAGTAAGGAGCCCGCCAGTCCCGGTGTGTTAGCAACAGCAATTGCATCCAGATCAGCGGCCCCGATGCCAGCCCGACGGAGGGCATCGTCTACTACCGGTAAGATACGTTCCACGTGGGCCCGAGCAGCAATTTCGGGGACAACGCCACCAAATCGTTCATGCAGCTTGTCTTGCGAAGCCACAACGGAAGACCGAACCTCCAGTTCCCCGGTGATGACGGCCGCCGCAGTTTCATCACAGGTCGTCTCGATTGCCAATACCAGCATGAAGTTTACTTCTGTACAAATTCGACGATCTGTTCACGTAGATACTCAAAGGCTTTAGCCAAGACCCGATCCTGGAACTCCGTTTGTTCGTTGGAAGTCTCTTCGACCGTTTCTTCTTCGTCGTTGTCGGGTGACGGCTCGCTATTCGAATCTTCCCTGACCGGGCTTACCTCCTGCGATCCGTCTCCATTTTTTTCTCCCTGACCGTCTTCCACTTCACTTTTTACTGGAGTCTCTTCTACCGCTTCCCGGCTTTGTTCCGACGAATTTTCTGTGTCAGCAGCTGGCTGCGCCTTGCCTTTAACAATGTCGCGACTTCGTCGATACTTCAGGTAGTCTTCTTCCTCCTTATCTTCCAACTCGACCACATAACCGTCATCCGGGTGAACACCCCACTGATCTTCTTTTGTGGCCCCGTAAAAACGATGGATGTTCTTACCACTGGGTCGCTGATAACTGGCGGTCGTAAGTTTCAATGCGCTCTTTCCATCTTCCAACTCGACCACATTCTGAACACTCCCTTTGCCCCAGGTTCGTGTTCCAATCACGACTGCCCGACCATGGTCCTGCAGACAAGCAGCTACAATCTCGCTTGCACTGGCGCTGTACTCATTGACCAAGACCACCATCGGAAAGCCTTGAAACGTGTCGGCTCGAACCGCCTTCCAGACTCGTTTTTTTGTGTTGCGTCCCTCGGTACTTACAATGACTCCGCTGGAAATGAACATGTCACTCACTTCAACAGCTGAAGAGAGAAGCCCCCCGGGATTGTAACGCAAATCAAGTACAAGTCCTCGAAATCCTTGCGACGTCAGTTCCTTGAATGCCTTGCGGAGATCGCGAACCGTGTGACGACTAAATGCGGTGATTCGGATGTATCCAATTTTTTCGGTACCATCGTAAAGATATTTCCATCGGTCTTGTTCGTCCCTCGTGTCGCCCAGGACGGTTTCAATCCGGATCAGTTCACGCTTCAACGTAAAGCTTTCTCTTTTACCGGTGCGTGCTCGCTGCAAGGTGATCGTGACGGGTGTACCAACCTTTCCTTTCATTTGCCGAACTGCCTGGTCCAGCGATATCCCGTCGGTCGACTCCCCTTCAATCTCAATGATGCTATCTCCCGCCATGAGCCCGGCCTCGTAGGCGGGCGTCCCTGCCAGCGGGCTGATAATGGTCAAACGCCCTCGCTCAATCGTGACTTGGATCCCAATGCCACCGAATTCGGAATCAATTCCACTTCGAAATGAATCGATTTCCTGCGGAGAAATGTAGTTGGAATAAGGGTCCAACTCGGCGGTCAGACCTCGAATCGCCGCTTCCACAAGTTCACGACGGTCAATCGGCTTCACGTAATTCCGCTCCACCTGATCGATCGTGTCGGCAAACAGCTTGAAGAGTTCAAAGTATTCCTTCTTCTGCTCATCTGTCAAAGCCGGGTCGTCGGTCTTCACTTCAGTGCGTGAAACCTCATCCGCAATCACCAGACCCTGACCAGCAACAATTCCCACCAGCAAGACGATCATGGCGACCGGTAATTGCGGCACGTGCCGCATGGCTGTCCACAGCCGGATCTTCTTCCAAGTAAAACTATCATGAATTAAATACATATCGCCTATTCCCTCGGCTGCATACAAAACGCGGCAAGCTGACAGTTGTTAATCCTTTGGGCATCGAAACAATCGACCGGTGACCCACAGACACCTGCACTGTATTGAAGTCGACGTTTAAACGCGACTGCGCAGATTATAGTACAAGCAACATGGAGTGACAACTTGAAGACAGTCTTCCAACTGCATCTCCGGTCGGCCGCGTTCCATTTAATCTACATTCGTGGCCGGATCATTCACGTCGCACGCCTCAAGTGTTGAAAACGGCCCCTGTGCATCCGAACACCGCCAAAGCTGAAGCCCCGCCAACACACCTGCTTCCCATTGTCGTTTCCCGAGTTCTCTGCGCGTAGTCTATCAAGCTGATACACCTGTCTCTCACTTGGAAAACAGCTTGGAGCATCATTTGCCAAGTCTTCACTTTTTGTCTTGATGCCATCCGCAGGGACAAGAGGTGAAAGTTTCCCCAACGACACGGTTGAAAAGAGCAGAACGGAAGTCAGTGCACACGTTTTAAGACAGAGGCCGGATCAACGAACGGAAACGTTCCCGAAGTCTTGAAGGTACCGGCGACCTCATTGGTCGTACCAAATGCCAAACCCGATTGTCTGCTCATGTTCGTCAAAGAACGAATACTGAGCACTTTTTCCGTTGTAGTAATGCAGTCCCATTCGCATGAGGTTGCCGCTATGTTTACCTCGCCAAGCCCAACCCGCTTGAAACGTGAAATTGCCACCGAAATCGAGTTCCTCCCGTAGATGAACATTAGTGGCAAAGAAGGGAGCACCACCTAATCCCGTGGAACAATACGGAACGTATTCAACTCCAAATTGAAATTCCCAGGGATCGCAGACATCGGTATAAAACGCCCAACCGGCTTCGCCATAGACTCTCAACCAAGTGGTTAAATATATCGAGTGCCCGAGCACCAACGCGTCGCGCGAAAAGTTTAACCGATTGAAGTCATAGTTTTCCGGGCGTTGAAGGAATTCGTCCCCCAGATGAGAACTGAGGTGGTAGTAACCAAATTTCGATTGGGTGTACTGGTTGCCCCAAGTGCCCAGCAGGCCGCCCCGATAGTCGGCAGCCAGGACGTCGACCTTGCGCGGTACGTCCAGGCGCACCTGGGCTGAACCTTCCGCGTCCAATTGGAAACCGGATGGAAAAGTCGTACCAGTTGTACCGCGACGCAGCAAACCGACTCGTCCTCCCACGTTCGCTTCCCAAAGGGTCGTGTCGCGACGTGAGTCGACAATCCGAGCAGCAAGTCGGGGTTCTTTCACGTTGGCGAGATTCGTCTGATAAATAAGACCTGCAGGCAAAATCTGCCACCCGAAAAAATCTGAACCGCAGCAAGTTGGGGGATCCGGAACAATGTCCGCATCGACAAACTCTTCATGGCTCAAGTAATCTACCTGGTCCGACATCGGCGGGACCGGGAGAAATGGTTCCAACCGGGATGCATCGCGATGCCTGGGAACTTCCTCCTGCCACGGTACCTGGGAAAGATCGCGGGGCATCAACCACTGACCCATGACCGGCCGACACACGGCGCATAAGACTAACGCCCACAACAAGATTCGTGGTTGTCCACCGGCATATCGGGCTTGTGTGATGAAGAATGTCACTTCACAAACGGAACGGTTTGACGTCACCCTACGATGTAGGCGGAGGCAGACGCGTTGTTTGTGCCTACGCGCGGAAAAATGGCGCGGAAGTTTAGCAGCGAAAACCCGACGGCAACAGTCAGATTGACAATAATTAACTGCAGACAGCCAAAAAGCTTTGAACAGTGGTCAAACCGCTATCCTGATTTGGTTTCAAATCAGGAAATAACTGGTTTCAACATTTCGAGTTGGAGTTGCGGTACCTATGGAACACAAACAGCCTTGTGTAATCTCCATTTCTGGTCCCGGCGCTGCTATCATGTCACAGCATCAGGGAACATCCGGAAAAGCAGCATGGAGTCCGTGCCGAAGACTGCAGTGGCAGCTAGCGGATTTTTTTGACTTGCTGAGATGAATCGCCCAAGTCTCGGTAGGATAGCCTCGGTAGGATAGTACGTAGAGAAGTCTGGAGCAAAAGGAGTGGTAAAACGGTGAGAGCCGGCAAGGATGTTCGTCAGGAAATCGAAGTGTATCCGCTAAAATGAACCCGATAGCAAACGGTTCTACTCGTACTAAAGCAGCGACAAATCTACTCGTCACCCGCAACGAGAAAATGTCATCTCCCGGGAAACAACAACTGAAATGTGAGGAAGGTTAAGCACTCGATGCAACAAGCCGACACAGCGATTATCGGTGGTGGAATCATCGGATTGGCAACAGCCTATGAATTGACCACACGGTTTCCCGGAAACCGTGTGGTCATCCTGGAAAAAGAATCCGAGCTCGCCGCACACCAAACGGGCCACAATTCGGGAGTATTACACTCTGGAATCTATTACAAGCCCGGTTCACTCAAAGCTCAGAATTGTCGTAATGGAAAATCCGCCATGGAGGATTTCTGTCGCCGTGAGGAGATCCCCTTTGAAAACTGTGGCAAGGTAATCGTCGCAGTCACCGAAGACGAAATTCCCCGCCTGGAAACCATTTTCGAGCGAGGTCAGGCCAATGGCGTTCGCTGTGAAATCATCCCCGCTGAACGGCTGAAAGAACTCGAACCCCACGCGGCAGGTGTCAAGGCCATCCATGTCCCCGAAGCCGGCATTGTCGATTACGTAGAAGTCTGCCAGCGCCTGGCCAACCTCGTCAGGCAGCAGGAGGGTGAAATCACGCTTGACGCTCGCGTTCAAGTGCTGGAAGCTCGCAACGACTCGGTCGTCCTGAAGTCGTCCGCTGGTGAAGTGGAAGCAAAGCATGTGATCAATTGCGGCGGATTACATTGTGATCGCCTCACCAAGCTCGGTGGCTTGCGCCCCACGGCAAGGATCATTCCTTTTCGGGGTGAATATTACAAGCTCAAACCCGACTCGTATCATCTTTGCAGGAACCTGATCTATCCTGTACCGGATCCGAGTTTTCCATTCCTGGGGGTTCACTTCACACGGATGGTTCACGGGGGCGTTGAATGCGGTCCCAACGCCGTGCTGGCGTTCGCCCGTGAAGGGTATCGAAGAACAGATATCAATCCGCGAGATTTGATCGAATCACTTACCTACCCGGGCTTCGTACGACTCGCCTGGAAGTATTGGCGCACCGGCCTGGGAGAAATGTGGCGATCCGTCAGCAAACAGGCTTTCGTACGTGCTCTGCAACGGTTGTTGCCGGAAATTCAAAGCGACCACCTGATCGCAGCTCCTGCGGGAGTTCGAGCGCAAGCCGTCACACCCGATGGAAACATGGTCGATGACTTCCTGATTCAACGAGAAGACCGAATGATCCACGTTGGTAATGCCCCCTCACCTGCAGCCACATCTTCGTTGAACATCGCCAAAATGATTGTCAACATGTTGGAGTCATGAAGCTTGCAGCACGGAAGAGCTGACGGAAAGCCCCAAGTCTTCCGCCGATGTTGTGTCGGCTGTTGAAAAACCGGAGTCAGTGCGACCGGATGCACTGCAAAATGACGTCCGTCATCTGCACCGTGTTTAAGCTGCCTCCCATATCCGGGGTTGCAGAACCAGCGGCCAAAGCTCGCTCGACACCCGTGCGGATGGTCGCGGCCGCTTGTTTCAAATCCAGCCAATCAAGCAACATGGCTGCACTTTGAATCGCCGCCACAGGATTGGCGATTCCCTGACCGGCGATGTCCGGTGCGGACCCATGAACAGGTTCAAACAACGAGGGGAAAGCGCGTTCTGGATTGATGTTTGCACTGGGAGCCAGGCCCAAGCCACCGACAATGGCCCCCGCCAAGTCGGTCAGGATATCGCCAAACAGGTTGGAGGCCACGACCACATCGAACTCGTCGGGGCAGCGGACAAAATTCATGGCAGCGGCGTCTGCATGCTGACGATCCGTTGTCACGTCGTCGTACTCCGGCATGACGTGATCGAGAACATCGTCCCACAGCACCATGCCGTACGTCAGGGCATTCGACTTGGTAATCATCGTCAGCCGCTTCCTCCTGGTGCGCGCCAGTTCAAATCCGTAGCGCAAGACTCGTTCGACACCCTGGCGGGTGTGCACCGCCGTCTGCACCGCCACTTCCCCGGGTCCCGGCTTGACCCGGCCACCGCACGAAACATACTCTCCCTCGGAGTTTTCTCGCAGGACAACAAAATCGATATCGCCCGGATTCAGCAGGGGACAACGTACTCCCGGGAACAACTTCGCCGGACGGACACAAGCGTACTGGTCAAAGACTTGTCGAATCCTCACGAGGGGTCGTAATGTAATGTGATCGGCCACGCGGCCGGGATCACCCACCGCACCGAGAAAAA
>PBTE01000207.1 GCA_002726515.1 Planctomycetaceae bacterium
CAAGTGCGAGTCGACAACCTGGTGACGGATGACCGTTTGGAATTGAAGTTGAACGGCCAGTCGCTGCGGGGAGAAATTATGAGGCGGACCAGCCACCGCTATGAATACCAGTGGTTGGATTTTGAACTGGCCGGGATACGTCCCCACCAAGGTCGAAATGTGCTCGAGGTGAGCCTCGAATCCCGACCGCCTGGTCTGCATGGCAGCATCTCGGTTGTCCAACTGGAAATTCTGGTGGAGTATGCCCTGCCACACTCGGGCTATACACGGCCCGAGATGCTGTAGGGAACCCGCTGGACGTGTTGCTGCCGGCCTCCTGTCAGCGGTTCGTGCAAGCAAAGATGGACTCGTCCCGACCCGGATGATCATTCCATCTGCATCACAAATTCCTCGGCCTCCAGCCGCTTGAACATCGCCCGGTATTCCGGCGATCCGTCGTCGTCCCAATATTCGCTGCTCAGGGGCGCGTCAAAACTTTGGGGCATCAGCCGCCAGCGATCGGGAAGGACCATGTAGTGCCGGGTCTCCGGGGGACTCAAGATTTTGTACATCACGGCTCCATTCTTGAAGCGCGTCCTGAGAATGTAAGGTGGCTGTTGAGGGGGAGTGTTCCTCTTGAGTTGCTCCAGCGCTTCGCGATTCAACGTCACCCCCAAACCGGGGCCTTCCGGTACCCGCACAAAGCCGTTGGTCGGATCAAGTTGTTCGTTGGTCACGTCGGAGGAAACCGTCTCCGAGGCACAGACAATGTGATGGTCTGCCGTCTTGAATGCTGCCTGCATATGTACCAGCATGGCCCTTGTGATCACTCCTCCCACCCATTGAATCGTGAAAGGCACGTTCGCTGCAGCAAACAGCCCAGCGCGGCGCATGACCGTTCCGAGCTTGTGATGCCCGATGATGTAGCCGTCCGCTGCTCGTCGCAAAACGTCGTGAGTGTAATCCAATTGGCTGCCATGAATTAAAATGGGCAGGCGTACCCGTTTGCGCAAATCGATGTAGCCGTCGATGTCGGAAGGATTCAAGGGGTCTTCGAAGCAGCCCGCAATCGGAGAACGGGCCATCCTTTCAACCAGGTCGGGATTGTGACCATGGTGGTGGAAGCGAGTCAGGTCAAAGTGCAGCTTGAACCCCTTTGGTGCCACCTTTTCCATCGCCTCCAGTTGATCGAAAACATTCTGGAATGTTGAAAGGTGATACTTCATCCAGGTGTAGCCCATGGCAGAATACCTCTTGACAGCCTCTGCCATGTGGGAGGGATGTGCCGAGACGGTCCACGCACTGACAGGCACCCAGCGACGGTACCGCTGACCAAACAGCTTGTAGACAGGTACTCCGGCCGCTTTACCCATCAGGTCGTACATGGCCTTCGCCATCCCGATCGATGTCTCATCCCCGATCCAATCGAACGGACTGGTACCGATATATTGTTCCAGCACTTCCGACTTCTCGTGACCCTCTCCCAGTCCCTGATGTCCACGATTGGTATGCACAACATACACTTTGCGACTGCGCGGACCGTAGTAGTGATTCAAATCGTACTCCAGCCAATCAAGATAGCTGGGATGGATCTCGTGCTCCTCGATATCTGTGATCGTGAGCGGACCATGGATTGAATCCGAAGTTTTTCTTGCAGCCCGGAGAGCAGGGGAAGGGGTCGCCAGAGCGACTGCCGCTACGCCTCCCAGACCGGTTCCCAGAAAGTGCCGGCGGCTGAGCACACGGCGACCGTCATCTGCTTGTACTGAATACTGCATCGTTTGTCCTCACGGGGTGCCTGACACTGGAAAAACAAGCGGGTCGTCGCCAAATCACTATTTTTCGATGACGATGCCTTCGCGCACGATACGGTCAAACATGTTTCGATATGCCGCCGAACCGTCATCATCCCACCACTCGGTTGTGAGGGGCGACTGATAGCTCATCGGAACCAATCGTTCTCTGTCTGGACGAAGCAGGAATATAGAGTTCTTCGGGTCCGCAATAGCGTACATTGTAGTGCCATTTTCGAAACGCGTTCTGATGATCCATTTCGGCTGCTCAGGCAGTTGCAACGCCTTCAACCGCTCGAGTTCGGCTCGATCCAAAGTCACACCCAGTCCGGGTTTCTCTGACACGCGTAAAAATCCGTTGACGGGCGTACTCCGTTCCCGTACCACATCTGATTTCCAGGTCTCGGCGTCACTATGGAATGGAAAACTGGCCGTCTTGAACGCGCATTGCATGTGTGTCGTCATCGATCGGGTGATGTCACCGCCCACGTTTTGCAGCATGAACGGTACATTTGCGGCAGCAAAAAGACCGGCCTTTCGGATGGCATCGCCGATCCGTGCATGTCCGACAATGTAAGCGTCCGCCGCGCGGCGGAGCACTTCAAACGAATGGCCCAACGGTGCATGATGTATCACGATCGGCAAGCGACAACGTTTCCGAAGCTCGATGTACCCGTCGATGTCCTTGTCAAGCGGATCCTCAAACGCACCGGCAATCGGGAATTTTGATATCTCGTCGAGAAGATGAAAGGTGTGGTCGTTGCTGCCACCCATCGTGACATCGAACAAAATCTTAAATCCTTCCGGAGCCACACGCTGCATCGCTTCCAACTGGTCCAGGACATTTTCAAACGGCGAGAGGTGGTACTTCATCCAGGTGTACCCCATGCGGGAATACTGTTTCACCGCTTCCACCATCTGCTGCGGATCTGCTGAAACGGTCCAGCACCCAACGGGAACCCAGCGGCGATATCTCTGGCCGAATAGTTTGTAAACCGGGACCCCGGCTGCCTGGCCCATCAAGTCATACATGGCAGTACCCAGGCCCAGGGAAGTCTCGTCTCCGATCCAGTCCCAGGGACTTGAGCCAACGTACTTCCCGATGACTTCGTCCTCCTCCCGGGAGTTGCTTTCGCCCAGGCCCACTAAACCATTGTCCGTGTGCGCCACGTAGACGGTACGCTCCGTTGGTCCGTAGTAGTGGTTCAGAACGTGGGCGATCCAACCGCGGTACGGAACGGTGATTTTGTGCGCCTCGATATGGGTGACGCGAATGTGGCCGTGCGACCGATCAGATTTTTCTCGGGCATGGAGCGCCGGTTTCCAGGTAGACAGCGTAGCACCACCACCGAGCAAAGACGCCGTCGTGCCAACAACAAACCTCCGTCGGGATGTGGATCTGTTCATGCGACGCAATCCTTTTCAAGACGTAAACAATCTACCAACGTTCTTCAACGTGAACCAACGGCATTCAAAACGTAACTGGAATTGTCATCGAGTGCGGAAGCTCTAGCCAGAACTAAAACACCAGCAGTATAAACAAACGCAGCGCGGCAAATAGCCGTCGATCAACTTGGTCGTTCACAAGGCGCGTGAACAATGACCAACGCCAGACCGCCCTGCGACAGGGCTTCCCGGAAGAGTTCTTCCCGTCTTTCCGGCGGGTCGTCGGGCCCGAACTTGCGGATCCATTGGACCCCGCACGCCCGGGCGATCTCATCCATCTGCAACCGGGGCGCGGTGCCCCCGCGGACGTCCCGACCGACACCCGCATGCGGTTGAAATCCGGAAGTTACGGTCGCTCCATTGTCGAGGACCACCATCACCACGTCACTTTGGTGGTGCACCGCGTTCACGATTGCCGGCAGAGTCAAGTGAAAAAACGACGAATCGCCGAAGAGGGCCACGGCCCGCTCTTCTGCTCCCGCTCTGCGCATGCCGTCGGCGATCCCGATCGCCGACCCCATGGCATATTTCGCATCCAAACGTTCTCCAACTGTCACCAGGCAGCCTGGATCACCAACCAACAGTGGTGTCTGCCCCAGCGCATCGGCTGCCTGCCGGAGTGAATCGAGAATGTCGCCAAATCGACACCCGGCACAGTTTTTCCGCTGCTTGGGCCGTTCCGCCTCCTCCTCGGCTTCCGTGAAGTGTTTCGCAACGGTCATCTCCGGTAAAACCTTGAGCAATGCTCGTTCGATTTGCCAGCGGAACAGTTCTCCCTCTCGGGGTATGTGCCCTGATTCTTTACCGTAGACCCTGGCATGCACCCCCGCATCGTGAGCAACCGCTTTGATTTGCCGCTCAACAAACGGCTCGTTTTCTTCCAGCACCAAGACACCGCTCAAGCCGTCCAAAAAAGTGGCAACCGTTTTCCGCGGAAGCGGGAACAGGTGTGACAGTTGGAACAGGCGTAAATCTTCACGTGGCGGCTCCCCGATGACGTCGAGAAGTTTCTGATAAGCCAAACCGCACCCGATCACACCGAATTCTCCGCCACCACTGATCTGGTTGAACGGTGAGGCGTCGGCCCAATCTGCCAGCGCAGCCAGCCGGGCATGAAGTTCGCGATGCATTCCGATGGCGGTGCGCGGAACGGGAACATATCGCCACGGCTCGCGGATCATCTCCAACTGTGGCGCGGAAGGAAGATCGTCAGGAACCTCGACGTTGTGACTAACCGATTGCGAAAAGCTACGTGTTTCCCGCAGGATGACGGGCGAACGCAGACGCTCCGACATCTCGAAGGCTGCGATGGTCATGGCATAGGCAGCAGCTGGTGTGGCCGGCTCGAGCATGGGCATCTCCAGCAACGGTGATAGCAACCGTGTGTCCTGCTCGTTCTGCGAACCATAAGCGCCCGGATCGTCACCAAGCAGAATCACCAGACCGGCGTGAACCCCCGTCAGGTTGAGCGCCATCAGCGGATCCAGCATCACATTCATGCCGACGCTTTTGGTGCAGATCAGCGCCCGGCGCCCGGCAAGAGATGCACCGATAGCTACCTCCGCAGCAACTTTTTCATTACTCGACCATTCGACATAGACGTCTTCCTCGGACGTGTGGTCCGCCAGAATTTGCAGTGTTCCCGAACTGGGCGAACCCGGATAACCGGTCACTATTTTTACCCCGGAAGCAAGCGATCCGTAGGCAAAGGCTTCATCTCCTGTCAATGTGAGTTGTGTCATACTTCTACTTTCGTTACGACGACTCGGACCAGGATCATTTTTGAAAAAATGCCGGAGCGGTCAAGTGGCATCTATCAGAGCCTGGCCGACATGCCTGCACAACGTTGATATCCCGCAGGGCGGCGCATCTGCTAACTGATCAATTCTTGGATTGGTTGCCCGCAGGGCAAGATGGGATACGCTCGGCCCAGGTCATCCGGAAACTTGTGGTTCGTGTCGATTCCCAGGTGCTGATAAATCGTTGCCAGGACATCCTGCGGCTTGACGGGGCGGTCCACGGGATGTTCCCCATGCTGGTTGGTGGCACCAATGACCTGACCCATATTCAAACCACCACCGTAAAACAAGACACTTGCCGCTCGTCCCCAGTGATCACGACCCGGCCTGCCATGGACGGTTCTTATCCGGGGCGTTCGCCCGAACTCTCCGGCCATCAGCAAGAGAACTTTGTGATTCAATCCCCGGTTGTTTAAATCTTCGATCAGGGCAGTCACCGCTTGATCCATCTGTGGATCCCGTGTGCGAGAGTTCTTGAAAATGTGATGGTCGTCAGGATGATCATCCCAACTTGCAAAACGACAAGAAGAATCTGTACCACGTGGGACAAAGTGCACGACAACGACACTGACACCCGACTCGACCAGTCGGCGGGCCAGGAGCGCCTGTTGTCCTGCCGCAAACCGTCCGTACCGGTCACGCAACCTCGGGTCTTCACGCTTCAGGTCAAAGGCCCGGGCGGCCGCCTCGCCCGTTAGGAGATTCAGTGCCTGCTGCTGATAGAAGTTCATCGATTCGACAGAACCCTCCTGGTCCAGCTGACGACGAAATTGATCAAATTCAGCCAGGATTTTCTTTCGCTGCAGGAACCTGGTTGACGTCGTCTCCTCCGGTAACTGGAGACTGTCGACCTTGAACCCGTCAGCCCCGGGATTCCCTTCGACTGGAAAATGAGTGTATTGCTTCCCCAGATAAGCGGTCGCATAGTGCTTGAAACCCAGAGTCCCCTCTCCCAGGGCCACATAGTCTGGAACAGCATGCTGCCTGCCGGCGCGCAGCCGATGAATGACGGCGCCGAAATCCGGATGGGATCCCTCCTTGATACCCCGATGATCGTAACCCGACGTGAAAGTAAACGCTGCTGCCCCGTGTTGCGACGACGCCTGAGTCACAGAGCGGATGAGCGTGAACTTGTCGGCCATCCGCGCCAAGCGGGGCAGCGTTTCGCCAAATCGAATTCCCGGATGACATGTGGCGATCGAACCCAGCTCGCCCCGTATCTCGGCTGGAGCATGGGGTTTTGGATCGAAAGTCTCCAGATGGCTCGCGCCGCCGTCCTGCCAGAGTACGATCAGCGACGTGTCCTGGCGTTCGACACTGGCAGCGGCTTGGGCGCGCAACTGCAGAACGAGGGGAAAATTGAGCGAACCGAACCCAGCGATCACTCGGCGCAGAAAGTCGCGGCGCAGTGTTGATGGCGCGGCTTCAAAACTGTCCGAGACCGACATAAACATCTCCACCCGGGGTTACCAGTGCCGCATGCGGCACACTTTATCCGGTTCCGTTGACGCGATCAATCGAGTGTCCCCCAGCCGCACTCCGGAGCTAATCATAACTTATTTCGTTCACCCAGACTGCAAAACAGCGACAAAATCGCTGACGGTGTCTGGAAAACCAGTCAAGACGCCCTGCGAGCTATTCCGGCTCGAGCCGGGGCGAGTTAGAATTCGAGTGGGTCGTCAGAAAAATACTTTCAGGAAGTCCCGCGTGTATCTGATTCACTCCCTACCTAGAACGGTTTGCCTGATTTCGGTGTTCGCTGTTTTAACATCCGGCGGATCGCCTGCTGTCGGCGGAGAAGAAACCGAAGGAATCCGGGTGACGCAGCATGATGTGCTTCCTACGCTCTGGCTGCGCTGTGCAGCCTGCCACGGACGACAACATCAAGATGGGGACCTGGATCTCCGTTCCAAAGCCTCGATTCTCAAAGGAGGAAAGTCCGGACCGGCCCTGGTGCCGGGAGATCCCGAGAACAGCTTGATTCTGAAACGCATCCATGCAGAAGAAATGCCACCTCGCAAGCGTCTCATCGAAGTCAGCGTCAAGCCCATGGAAGAAGGCGAGATCCGGCTGTTGACGGCCTGGATCGAGGCGGGTACTCCGGAAGTTGACAACAATTCGCACCAGGGCAACATCGAATTCCCGGTCAGCGATGAAGATCGGCAATTCTGGTCCTTTCAGCCACCGCAGGAGTTCCCCGTCCCGAGCGTCAAGACAACCGAACGAGTGCGAAATTCCATCGATGCTTTTATTCTCGAGAAACTGGAGGCGAAGGGACTGAGCCTTTCTCCGGAAGCGGACCGGAGAACCTTAATCCGCCGGGCTGCTTTCGACCTGACGGGTTTGCCACCGGAACCGGAAAAGGTCGACGTCTTTCTGGCAGACCATGAGCCTGGCGCCTACGCAAGGATGATCGAGACGCTTCTCTCTTCCCGCCGTTACGGCGAACGTTGGGGAGGATACTGGCTCGATCGGGCCGGGTACGCGGATACCGAGGGCGAGCGAGAACAGGACATCCTCCGGCCTCATGCGTACCGATATCGCGACTACGTCATCCGGGCATTCAACGCCGACAAGCCGTATGACCGTTTCCTTCTCGAGCAACTTGCAGGTGATGAACTTGCCGACTATGAAAACGCCAAAGAAATCACTCCGGAGATTTACGACAACCTCGTGGCGACCGGATTTTTAAGAATGACTCCGGATCCCACCTGGTTCAACGTCACCGGGTTTGTTCCCAACCGGCTGGATGTCGTCGCCGACGTTGTCGATGTGCTCGGCTCTGCGGTGTTGGGTTTGGCAGTCAAGTGCGCTCGTTGCCACGAGCACAAGTTCGATCCAATTCCCCAGGAAGACTACTATTCTCTGACCGCCATCTTCAAGGGCGCCTATGACGAACACGATTGGATGAAACCGAATTCGAGCAATCTCAAAGATCTCATCAACACGGGAAGATATTCATTCCGATACCTGCCCCACGTTCCGGCGGAGGAACTCCGGGAATGGAAGTCCCGTGAGAGTGAACTAGAGGCCGAGATCGCCGCCTTGAGGAAAACCTCGAACGAGCAGGTCGCTCCGCTCAAGCAGCAATATTTTGAAGACAGGCTTGCCGAACTTCCGGAGGCTCTACGAATCGACGTCCGCCGGGCGGTAGAAACCGGGGCCGACAAACGTGATGAGATTCAAAAGTATTTAAATGAGAAGTTCAAAACGACGCTCTTTCCTACCGACGAACAACTTAAAGAGTCCAACGAGGACTTTAAGAATGCGATCGAAGAGACCGAAAAACAAATCGAATCCGTGGAGAAAAAGCGGTGGCCGAAACCGATGGTCCGTGCGCTCTGGGATCGTGGTCAACCCTCTCCGACATACCTCCTGCGTCGGGGAGACTACCTCACACCAAGTCGGATTGTCGAACCTGCAGCCCTTTCGGTGCTTTCAACCAGTAAGCTGGACATCAAGCCACCCTGGCCCGGGTCGAAGAAAACGGGCCGTCGTCTGGCACTGGCAAAGTGGCTCGTTCAACCGGATCACCCGCTTACCGCACGCGTCATGGTCAACACCATCTGGAAACATCATTTTCGATACGGCATCGTAAAATCGATGGATAACTTCGGACACACCGGCAGCCTCCCCACCCATCCGGAACTCCTGGATTGGCTGGCACTCGAATTCAGTCGGGGTCACTGGAGCGTCAAGGATATGCACCGGCTGATCATGAACTCCAGCACCTACCGACAAAAGTCCACCGTGACACCGGCTCAAGAGCAGTTCGACCTGGACAATGACCTCCTCTCTCGATACCCGATGAAACGCATGGAAGCCGAAGTACTGTGGGACACCCTTTTGCTTCTCTCGGGTCGCCTGGATGAGACTCCTTTCGGTTCCGCCGACGGTGTAAAGGTACGTCCAGACGGTCTGGTTACCGCGATCGGTACTGACAAAGGCTGGCGACGCAGCATCTACGTCGAGCACAACCGCAAGCAAAACATGACCATCCTTGAGTGCTTCGACTTACCGCGCCCAACTCCCAATTGCGTGGAGAGAACAATTTCAACTGTCGCTCCCCAGGCCCTGCACCTTTTGAACAATGAAACCATTTCCCAGCTGACACTTTCTTTTGCCGATCGCGTGGTTCAGAAGGCGGGTACGGACCCAGCCCAACAAATTGAAAAATGCTACCAGCTGGCCCTCGGCCGGTCACCGACGTCCGAGGAAAAGGAACTTGCAACCGAGACATTCCATCGACTTCGGGAAGCTTGGAACGAAACAGAATCCGACCCGGATCGCAAGGCCCTGGCGAACTTGTGCCACATCCTGATCAACTCGGCCGAATTCATCTACATCGATTAAAGTAACTACCATTTTCAATTTTCGAGAAAACTAACGGTCCTGGTTGATCAGCCACAGACTCACGAATGGATTCGAACAGCTCCTCACAAAAACGAACGATGATCAATCAAAGGCAGTTTCGTTCGACGAGATCCCCTGAAAACTTCGACTATCCGAGAATGTTCAATTCCTTTTTTGTGATATGATAAAATGATGGCTGACCAACGACATGGAACGATAAACCGGCGAAGTTTCTTTGATCACGTCGGGGGCGGTATCTACGGGGCTGCACTGGCGCATCTGATTGGCACAGAACTGCTCGCCGACGGGCGGCGAACCCACGATCTGCGGCCACGCCAGCCGGTTTTGGAACCAAAAGCCAAGGCGGTGATTCACCTCTTCATGAATGGTGGTCCCAGCCAAA
>PBTE01000208.1 GCA_002726515.1 Planctomycetaceae bacterium
CTGCCAACATCTTCGCCCATCCCGAAAACGGCACATCGACGGAATGCTCGCCTACCACCAAAGCTAACTTGCCCGTAGCGAACTTGCACCACGCGATAGTTGCCACCAACAATTCCCAGCCCGCCCCTTCACTGGGAGGTTCGGTGCGGACCAGCGATTCAAAATGATCGACTTCATGGTCGTCGAGTGGGGGCGGTTTCTGGTCCCACGGACGCAATTCATCCAGTCCCAGTTGTTGTACTCGATCGGGAGTGAGCATGCCCCCCTCCAGATCGATGTAGGTGTGCACCAGTTTTCCACCGTCGGTTTGCGTGCCCGAGTGGCGAAAAGTCAAACGTAAAATCGGTCGATCTTCGAGTGAACAACCGGCCAACCGAACGGTTCCCTTCTCGACGAAAAATGATTCGAAAAGCTTCGGGGTCAAGGCATGTACGCTGGCGGGCTGACGGGTCGGCATTGCGTGCACCCAGCGACCCTCCGTTTTTAATCGCTCAGCAAGTTGCCCGATGAACTCTGCCTGGGAGTCAAGCCTTTGGGCGTCCCTGAATGTTGAACCAGGCTGTTCTCCGTTGGCTGAAAAATAAACCTGTTCTCGCCCATTAAAATAATCCCGCTCGGACTCCGGTACTTCGAATTGGTAGAGATGACCATCTTCAGTATGTGCCTGAATACCCAGAGTGGCCAAGGCCCACATGGCAAACTGCTCGGTATTGCTTTCATCTTTCGAACCGTGCTGGTGTTGGCTTAAGGTACTCACGTCGGCTACCTGGATCTCTGATCACAAAGAAGAAAATGGCTTTCCGGTCCGTGCCACAAGGCCTAAAAAGGTACTACTTCTACCCACTGGGAATAATAAATATCATCTTGAAATCTCCGAAGACAATGATGAAAAGAGTCTTAGTCGAGCCAATCCCTTTTCCGTAGTCGTTCCGGAACATATGTTTCGGTGACATAGCTGATGTCCTTGCTGATCAAAGCTTCAACCTCCAGTTTGAAGCCATTGTCCAGCATCATTTGAATCTCGCGCTGCCAAGGTTTTTTTTTCTCGAACCACGCATAACTGGCTATTTGTTTTGCCCGTTTGCGATCATTATCAGTCAGTCCGATCGTGACACTCGACGACAAATCACAACGGCTGTAATCCACACTGCGAAGACCCAAATATTTGGCTTCCGGAATCGCCATGCGTTTTGATTCAAAGGCCAAATTGATAGATCCTTGTTTAATCACGCTGTAAATATAATATCCCCAGGGATCATTATCCAAAACACAATAGATCGGTAACTTGAGTTCAGAATGCAACCGGTTAAGTAGGCGACGTACGCCCCTCGGCGGTTGACCAGCCCCGTGGGTCAAGATGCAATTGTGCTTCTTCCAGAATTTATCCTCGTTAAAACGTTGCCATACCGTACCTTTTTCGACATGCAGTACAAACTTCGCGGTTGTCTTTTTGCGGTCAAATTGAATCACCTCCGGTTCCACAATCGAGGGAATGGCATAACCCCCTGATCCCATTCGAGAACAGTCGATTTCATCGCCACTATCAATCAAGGTGATGTTACCTACCATGTCACCACGCTTGTCCGCATACAGGTGCAGTTCCTCCCGCAGACTATCCAGCAGCACTTCCGTATCCTCGATGACGGTATCGCACTCGCCTTGTTCTTCAAAAGTGTTTTCCTTGGTCCCTTCAATCTGGTGTTTCAGCATGTAGTACAAACCACGAATGCTGAGTGTCTTACCTTGTTCAATTAAGCGTTTACAGCCGCTGCCAACAAGCATGGTCTGCATGTAGCTCTTGGCTTGAGAGAGATTGAATAATTGCCGTCGATTGGTATTCTTCCCCATCTCAATAATGCGTTTGCGAGGGCTGTATTTGACATTCGAGAGAGAACGGGTGGGGATGTCAACATATGGATCGCGGCTTCGGTTAGCAGCAGTCACAACACCATCGGCCAGATTGCGCAACTGCCCCAGAGTTCGCTTGTCGCGAACTTTCAATCTCGAGTTACCGTTTCCCGTATTGGTTGATCTGCTTCTTGCTCTCTTGGCCATGCTCGTTGTTACCTCGTTAAAAACACCCTCTTAAGCAGAGAGATGGGGCTCCGAATCAACAATCAACACGTTGTCTCCGAATTCTGATTCATTGTCTAGAATCACTTTACCGCGGCTATCAAGTTTCACATCTGCTTCGGCGGTCCGCTTTTCGGCCACCCGGAGCAGCCTGTTGTACAAATCATCCCGATTGGTTCGATTGATCGTACTGACAGCAGTTGCTACTTCTCCCAGGTATCGCAAGAAGATATTACGACGTTCACCTTGCTGTTTCACACGCTGGCGGCGACGCATGTACATCCCTAATTTTCGGCCCACCGCTTGCAATCCCAAACGAAGTTCCTTTTGGATCTCGGGATAATTTGCAACCGCTTCTTTGGATTCACTCGTGAAAGGTACCCAAACGCTGGCGACATGTACCATCACACTTACCGGACCGCTAGGCAAAGACCCGCGCGACTGACTAAGACCGTAACTACGCCAGTTGGTCTTTAACACCGCCTGAGTGATCGAGCAGGCAGCATGCTGGAACTGCAGCGGCACGCGGTTCGCATATCGTAGAACTTGCATCGACTGGCCTTCATCCAAATTCACATTTTTCATCGCGCTATGTAACTGGACAATCTCCTTAGTTTTCAGACGCCCCGGAGATTGCCGAGTTCCCATGCTCGACTCTTGCAAGATCTTCTCCGCTCCATCCGGTCCCAATCCGTTGAAAGTCGTGATCAGAAACTGCCGCAGTGTACGGGAATCTGTTTCACCCAAAAGTTCTTCCAAGGCCTCCTGGGTCACCTTTTGAACCGTCGAACCCCCACCGTAAGCCAGACCCACCTCAATTTGAAATGGATTGCCGCGGTAAACGGCTGGAGGTCGAGTAGCCGCCGTATAGAACTCTCCCGGAAGAACCTGGGCCAGGGCCTGCAACAACAATTCGTCCCCGATGGGAACGACACAATCTGTCGAGGGGGCGCTCAGCTTGGTGTTCTGGATCGATTGATATAATGCGTCTGCTTCACCCCGGCCAATCCTGCCAACTCTAGCTCGAGTGCTCAACTTGGCCCCTCCACAGATACGGCGTGCCATTGCTGAACTGACCCGAGAAAACGATTCTGTCAAAAATTGGGAGAGGGTGCTCGCATCGCTGTCTTTCAACATCGTGATCAGGCGACCCAACTCAACTCCGTAAGGATGCGGCTTGATCTCCCTGGGCTCCGGCGGCAGCGTCGTCGTCGTGCGGACATAATTGTTCTGGTTACCCTCGGGATCTTCGTAATGCAGAGTAACATGCGGGTTTGCGAGGGCAGCTTGTTGCAAGAATTCATCGACACTGCCCCGACCTCGCTGATACCGCGCCTCCAACTCAATCGTTACCCGTGTGCCACTGCGAACTTCCTTTGCCGTGACCCCTTCTTCAGCGTCGTAGTGGCCGACCCACTCAATCCCTTGCTTGCGTATGATTTTCATTCCTTTTTCGCCAGATGGAATATCAATACCGTCGCCACGGCCATTCAGGATTTCGGGTTTATTCTTCTTGGTGTCAATCTGAATCTCGTAATAATGGGCTGGCTTCCTGATAGAAATCTTCGAGACAATCTTCACCGGTTTTCCGGTGGTCAGCATTCCGTACATCCCGGCCGCACTGATTCCGATCCCTTGCTGACCGCGACTCATGCGCAGCCGGTGAAATTTCGAGCCGTACAACAGCTTGCCAAAGATCAAAGGAATCTGTTTTTTTAGGATTCCCGGCCCATTGTCCTGCACACCTACCTTGTAGCGACCGTTTCCCATCTGCTCGATGTGCACCCAGACCTCGGGCACAATACCTGCTTCTTCACACGCATCCAACGAGTTGTCAACTGCTTCTTTCACGGTGGTCAGCAATGCCTTGCGCGGGTTGTCAAATCCCAGCAAGTGACGGTTCTTGGCAAAAAATTCGCTGACCGAGATGTCGCGCTGAGCAGCAGCCATGGACTGCGCTGTTGCACGACGTCGTCGGGTAGACCCACCCTTTTTGTGGGCGCTGCCGTTCTTACTGACACGACGATTACGAGTAACTCGCCCAACGTGATTCGTCGTTCGTTTCACTTTACGCCCGGTGGTTGTGGGAGTCTTGGCTTTCGTCTTCTTCTTCGTTTTTGTGGGAGACAACCGACGTACTCCTTCTACCTATTCGCCGCAACATCGTTGAACTTAAGAAAGTAACGATTATAACGGTTTTACGTGCTTCGTCACGGGTGATTTCGACCAACTTGGCGGTGGCCAAATTCGCTTTTTCTCCAATTCAACGTGTTTAGTACGGGTAGGGCGGAGCACAACACCGTACCGCACCGGGGCGCAATGCTACGAACCGAATAATCGTCGAATAAAGATTCACCCGCATGGCCTTCACTGGCCGAATATTCTACTAGCAGGCTGCCACACCATTCGCCTGTCCCTTCAAATATCACTTCGATCTGCTCATACCATCCTTTTCCTTCCCGCTGCGACACTCCCAGCGACAATTTTTCTACATCCATCCCGACCCTGTCAAACTCCACTCCCCCGCAAACAATTCTCCTCTTCTCTTTGACGAAGGAGCAGATGATGATGCTACGAATCCACCCAGTCTCCGCTCTACTGGCCACACTGGCTCTGATACTGGTTCACTTGTCTTTTCTTACTCCGACCCTGTCGGCTGCCCAACATGATCTGAAGACGAATGTTAAGCAGTGCTCCGGCTGTGACAAGTGTGAGTCCAGGGCCAACCGCACAGCCCCCTGCAATTGTTCACAGCACAAATGTTATCTCTGCAACCCTGGAAAAGAAATTTGCCACATCGGAAACGGCGAGCTGCTGGCTCACCTGGGAAGTCCCGTCGAGTATGGCGAGCCAGCCTCTACTGGGCCGGACCTGTTCTACAACTTTTATAACGGTCCGACCGGTGGGGCAACGTACTCAGCCGCGATGTACCCGTCTCCCAACCTGACGCCGCCCGTCACCGGCTACTCCTACTACACCTACCAGCCGGTCATGCCGCATGAGTACATGTATAGACACAAGCGAAAGTATCACCACTACTACAATGGTAACCGAGGTCTAAACAAAACAACCGTCAGTTACTCTCCTAACCGACTCCAATCGCTTCGCGCCTTTGTCCACTGGGTGCTCGAACCCCCGCGCTAATTCAACTTACTGCACAGGAAAACTTTCATGCACCGCATTTTCCTCCTCACACTGCTGACCATGTTCCTCAGTGTTCCAGCAATGAACACAAAGGTTTTCGGCTGGGAACGCATGGCCAGAATGGCTGCCGTACGTCCTTGGCATTTACCGTATTATCATCCTCAAGCAAGACGTCCCGTCTCGCTGGTCGTACCACCAAATACCGCACAGACGATATACAGTTGGGGTGTGGCTGGAACACAAATGCGTCCCACCTATCACCAGTATCACCGAGGACCTCAAAACACCATCACTGAACACGGCAACTTGAGCGCGCCGCCTCGCTATCCTTCCAGTACACGGCAGATGGGAATTTACTACATCCGCGCTCCCTGGTAACCGTCCACCCTACCGTGGCCGGTTGCCCCCTCAGCCGGCCCAACTTTCCGACTGGCAGTTCGACTTCTCGTTGAACTGCCTTTTCTTTTGTTACGGTTGTTCGTGGTCCGGCTGAAATAAGACACTTCCCTGCCACTGGCAGCCACGCCAGTGCATTCTCTCGGTCGCTCTTTCGGACAAATCCCGGGAACAACCTGCCTCGCTCATCCGGTAGCAGCTTGCCTTTTCCGTCTCGTTAGAATGTCCGAACCCGCAACGGGTCCTCGAACAAAATTCCCAGCCTGCCCAGTTTTTTTGTGATACTGATCACTTGCAGTTCTGCAACTGCCACCCTGCTTGCTCTTCAATCCGCTTCCTGGCAGAGCTTAAGTAGTTCCAAAAAATCATGCTTGCCCCGCGCCCCCTCAAACCCGGGTGGTACCGCCTGAATCAGTCCTAAAATTTCCGCCGCCCGACGGGCGTTTCCCAAACGATAGTGTGCCAGTGCAAGGGAATACTTGGCCTGGTACCAACTTTCCGTTTTGGGACGACTGTGCCTGGCAATCTCGCGCCACTTCGCCAGAGCAAGCTCCCTGGAGGGTCGATCATCATTTTCCAGTAGAAGCTGCGCATAAGATTGTTGAACCTTGGTATGACGCGGATTCTCCCGTACGAGTCGCTCCAACTCCTGAAGCGCCTGGTGACGATCACCGACCAGGGCAAGTGCCTCCGCCCGACTGCGGTGCGCAAATATCTGATCCGCAGTAGACAACTCGTCCCAGACCCGGTCCAGATATGAGACGGCCACCAGTTGAAGACGTGCGGATTGCTGCCGCTGAGTGAAAGGTTGCGATGGCCTGCTGAGTTGAGCGAGGGATTTCAACAAGTCCATCAGATTCGTTGATGGCCTGGTCAGAATGGCAAGTCGACGTTCTGCTTCTTCCATCCTTCCCTGCCGGGCCAGGGCTTCAATCAACAGGACTTCCGCTGCGGATGACCATTGAGCGGATGCTTGGGTCGTGTCACGCAAAACGGCTTGCAAGTAACCTTGAGCTGTCATCAATCCTTGCCTGGTAAATTGCATATACAACCGTGCCGCTTCCAATGTCGCCGCTCGCGCTGTAGGACTCCAACGCTCCGGAAATCTTCCGTCGTTTCGGAGAAAAAATTGCTCAAAGTATTCCAACGCAACTTCCAACTCCCCGGTAGTCTTCAGTCCTGACTTTTGTAGATGCCTCAATTTTTCAACCCAACATTTTCCAGTCGCCCGGATTGCCCGGTCCTTTCGAGCATGGTTCAGGGAAATTTCGCGATAAACGTTAACCGCGTTCGTCCAATCGCGTTGTCGCTCGTAAATATCTCCCAAAGACCACCTCACTGAGTCGGCGCTTGCTGCATGGGGCCAAAACTCAAGATGTTCCCGGAGCAATTGCATGTATTCTTCCCGAAAGGCCGCAGGGTCTTGTCGTACTAAATCCGCGGCACACGCGACGGCCATGAGATGTGCTTCGCTCGCCTGGGAGTCTGGACGATACTCCAACCCCAGAGCGCGAAATCGTGCCAGGCTTTGTCGCAGGTCTCCTTGTTCCTGCGCGATGCGGGCAGCAGTGAATGAAAGACGAAAAGAGCGATCACGTTCTCCCAGCGATTTCGACAGTCGGGCGGCCTTCTCAAATGCCTCCATTGCTCTCGACCGCTGTTGATCTGCGTAGAGATTTTGTGCCGTCTCCACGAGTAGCTGGACGTGTCCGGCATCAACTCCACCTTCCGCCGCCCGGACAACCAACATGCCGCTGCGACGTTTCCAGTAAGGTCCGTGCAACTGGCCAATCTGGTTGAGTTTATGGACAATCTTAGTTTGCCAAGCCGACGTTTGTGGATCATTTTTCGGCCCGGCTGCCCAAAGTGCGATCAGTCCTTCCATTTCTGCCAAGTCCAAATTGGCCGACCTGACTTTTTGATCAACAAGTGGTTCTGCAATCCATCGAGCCACTTGTTGCAATTCTCCCCGGCCAATGGCCAGCCGAAGCTGCTCCGCTCTTAGTTCAAGCTGTACGGATGCGGGCGGACTTGCGGAGTGAAGCATTTGCAGCACTGCACCAGCCCTCCTGGAATCTCCCAACAGGCGGTAGCAGGAAACCTGTTCCAAACGAACGGACCAAACCACTTCCTCCGTTGGAGGCAGAGAGGCCAAAGGACCGAGTTGTTCCAGAGCCTGAGTCAAGGCGTTGATCCGGTCGACGCTCTGTGGCGGATAGGCCAAACCTTGGTTGCGGTAAGCCCGAACCAGCTGGTAGCTCACGTTTCGCTGAAGCGAGTAAAGCTGGCCATCTGTGAGACTTCCGGAAACTCGATTTCTTTGCCGCATCTGATGACTGATGTCTGACAACAACTGGTCAAGCAACCCGATCACGCGCCGCAATTCGGCGCGCACTTCATCCCAGGATTGACCACTTGCAGCAGTAATTTCCGCCTCTTGCCGAATTACTTCACCACGTGCCAAACCCACCAGAGCCCGTTGGAGCTTGACAAGCAGTAATTGGGGATGATCCGGATGACTACTTTCAAAGGTCGAAACGCAATCCCGGGCTTGATGCCACAGTGTTTCACGGTAGCCCGGTTCGAGGTGAACTGCGTGCTGAGCACAAGTGCGCGACAACTCAATCGTCCAGCGGAGTTCTTCGTTACTGCCGGCCTGCTGTCGTTTCAGCTGCCGTGAGCAACAGATCTCGGCCAGTTCAAACAGGCGTCTGGCCCGTAAACCCTCCAAAAATTCAGCGTCCATTGAGTTGGACGCAGCAACGCAAGGCGACATCCAGATGACGATCAGCAAGACCTGTAAGTATCGTGGCCTCCGGAAATAATTTTTTCCCCACCGGACCCAGGCACGCAACGAGTCTGGACAATCCACTGATCTGCTACAAACCATTCGGTAGATTCTGTTTGAATTCCCCAAGAGTACTGTTCCCTCGTTGCCCATTCCCACACCGGCTATATTTCCTCAATGGCAAACTGAATCTCCTGGAATCCTGCGATCTGCGAGATGTCATAAACGTCAATAACATCTCCAAAAGGCACACCCGCCTGGGGATCGATGATCAGGGGCAAGTCGTGCTTCACCGCCGCCACTCTGAATAAGGTCTGCCGCACTTGTTCCAGATCGCTGAGCACTGTTTCGCTCACAATCCATGCTGGCTGCTGATTTCTCCACAAAATTTCAACGACGACCGGCTCAAAGTCTAATTGCTCAGGACGTACCTCCGCCGGATCTCCTGAGCCCTCGTTAACAGAAAGGGCACTGGGCAAAATATATTCTGCGATCTGGAAGCTAGCCGTCCAAACGAAAAACACCAGCAACAGGAAAACCACGTCAATCATGGGGGTCATTTTGACATCAAGTCGTCGCTGTCCGGTCAAGATCGACGGTTTTTTCAAGATCAAGACTCCTGCTGCCGCACGACAGAAATCTGGACATTCCAAATCCCGGCCTTCGCACAAATCAACATGATTGGTTCGACAAATTGATAGGGTACATTGCGGTCGCTGCGGATACGTACTTGTAACCGTCCTTCCTGCTCATGCAGTTCGTAGGCAAGACGTCGACGAAGTTCGTCCAGCGGTAATCTCCTGCCTCCCAACTGAATTTCTCCATCAGCAAGTACATTTACAGTGACTCGGTCAGTGGCTTCATCCTGTAACTCCTGACCAGTTTCGGCTCGAGGCAACGAAAGCGGTATCTGGCTTTCCTGTTTGGCCAAATGACTGGAAACGAGGAAAAAAATAATCAGCAGGAACACGACATCGATCATCGGTGTCATGTTGAACTGCTGGTCATCGCTCGTCGAAATTATGGGAATGCGCATCAGATATTAAAGCACTTTAAGCAAGCTGTCAGCAGGGCCGTTCCCGATTCTCGCACCAGGCGCAGCGTCCGCACTATCGTTGGCATACGTTTCAAACCTTCCGACTGAAGTGGTGGTCTTGCAGGAACCGTTTGTGATTCGTGGCAGGCATCATCGCACGAGAACATCTTGTCCATCTTTGGTTCTGAGACCTTCGTCCTGCTACGCCACCGGTGGAGGTGGCTGTGGTGCGGTGGCTCCGTATTCAACTGACCTCAAACATTTTAAAGGTGCCAGCACGTGCTGGCTCAAATAGGCTGCTTCCGCGACAAGTTGATCGACCCGGTTTCGAAAGACGGCAAACGCTCCCAAGGAAGGTATGGCCACAATCAGCCCACCGACCGTCGTGACCAGCGCTTGATAAATACCTTCGGCCAGTTGTCCTGCGCCCGCAGTACCCTGGGTACTGGCCACGGTCTGAAAAGCAACGATCATGCCAATCACAGTACCCAACAGTCCCACCATCGGGGCGATATTACCAATGACAGACAGGTACTCAATTTTTCGCAATAACCTAGCAGCTTGTTCGGCGAGCGCATCTTCAGCGGCTTTCTCGACAGCAGACCACCCCCCTTCGATTTCCGAAATGCCACTCAATAAAACAAAAGAAAGTAAACAGGGCTTCGTACGGCAGACCTGATCTGCTTCCGCCAGACTGCCTGCGCTCAACGAGCTTCGTACTTGATCGCCCAGTCCCGCCGGCATCAGTTGGCCCCGCCGAATCGTCATCATATGCTCGAACACAAGGTAGGCAGCTGTCAGTGACAAACCCAGGAGCAGTACGATGATCGGGAATCCCGCCCATCCACCTGAAAAAACAATTTCCAGCAAATCTCCCGGTGCCCCCGATGAAGTCTCGCCAGAAGAAACTGCATTGTTTTGCGCCCAGGCGATTGACGGACACCAGGCCCCAATCAACAGGCCTGCCCATGCACCTGAAAACCGAACCTGACCGTTTAAACCTGCGAGGGGACAACTCCACAAGCTCCGGAGCGATTTCTGCGGCTGCTTTCTTCTACCGTGTTTTTGCCAATCACACCTGCTATTTACCTGACCA
>PBTE01000209.1 GCA_002726515.1 Planctomycetaceae bacterium
AACTCAGAAGCCGAACTCCTGGCCAGTGCTTACCAACAGTGCCTCTCGTTAGCGTGCGAGAAAAACTGTCGATCCATCGCCTTTCCCTCGTTAAGTACGGGAGCCTACGGTTTTCCACTTTCTCAAGCGGCGAGCATCGCCCTTACCGCAACAATGTCATTCTTGCAGAAACGCGGCGTACCGGAATTGGTACGATTTGTTCTGTTCAATCGTCAAGCCCTGGAAGACTTTGAGCGGGCGCTCGGAAACCTTCGACAGCTAATAGAACCGTAGCCTGGTTTGACTTACCGGAAACACGCTTCGAAATCCAATTCACTCTTCATCTTCGCGGAGATTTGCCAGAACAGAATAATCCTCTAACGTGGTTGTGTCTCCGACTTTTTCTTTTCCCTCGGCGATGTCACGCAGTAGTCGTCTCATGATTTTTCCGCTACGAGTTTTCGGAAGTGCGTTGGTGAAGCGAATGTCATCCGGTTGAGCCAGGGCACCAATTTCTTTACGAACGTGTTGCTTGAGTTCGCCCCGCAATTCGTCACTCGCTTCGACATCTTTGATGGTAACAAAAACCGCGATGGCTTGGCCTTTGATCTCGTCAGGACGTCCAATGGCGGCAGCCTCGGCAACATGCGGATGGCTGACCAGAGCGCTTTCGACTTCTATCGTACTCAAGCGGTGGCCTGATACATTGATGACATCGTCGATTCTCCCCATGATCCAGTAGTAGCCGTCGTTGTCGCAGCGCGCGTTGTCGCCCGTCAAATACTTTCCAGGAACTTTGCTCCAGTACTGTTCTCGGTACCGTTCATCGTCGCCCCAGATACCCCGCAACATGCCCGGCCAGGGATGGTCGATGCACAACATTCCCCCGTTGTTCGAAGCAACAAGATCTCCCTGCTCATCAACAATCACCGGCATCACTCCTGGAAGCGGTTTAGTGCAACTTCCGGGCTTGGTCGAAATCGCCCCGGGTAGAGGTGACATCATGATGCCACCGGTTTCAGTCTGCCACCAGGTGTCCACGATTGGACATCGCTCTGCACCGATCATTTTGTGGTACCAGATCCAGGCTTCGGGGTTGATCCCTTCACCAACCGTTCCCAGTAAACGCAACGAGGTAAGGTCGTGTTTCTCGACATGGTGGTCACCCCATTTGATAAAGGCCCGAATGGCAGTTGGAGCCGTGTAGAAAATGGTGACGCGGTGCTTTTCAACGATCTCCCAAAATCGATCTTCATGTGGATGATTCGGTGCTCCTTCATACATGACACAAGTTGCACCGGCAGAAAAAGGTCCATAGACAATGTAGCTGTGCCCGGTGATCCAGCCGCAATCGGCCGTACACCAAAAGACATCATCGTCACGATGGTCAAACACCCATTCAAAGGTTTTCTTCACATAAAGGTTGTACCCTGCTGTTGTATGTTTGATTCCTTTGGGTTTTCCCGTCGACCCGCTCGTGTACAGGATGAACAAGGGTGCTTCACTGTCCATCGGCTCGGCGGGACAGTCAGGCGATGCATTTTCCATCAACTCGTGCCACCAGAAATCTCGTCCTTCCTGCATCGACACCTGAATCCCGGTCCGTCGCAATACAACACATTTTTCCACTGTCGAAGACTTCTCCAGGGCCGCATCAACCGTATCTTTCAAAGGAAGATTTTTCCCGCGGCGCCAGCCACCATCTGCAGTAAGCTGCAGCTTGGCACCCGCATCCTGATTGCGATCAGCGATCGCTTCACTTGAAAAGCCAGCAAAGATCACCGAGTGGACGGCGCCAACTCGTGCACAAGCCAACATGGCAATCGCCAGTTCCGGTACCATCGGCATATAAATGGAAACGACATCCCCGGGGACAATCCCCAGATGCTTCAGCACGTTTGCAAAGCGACACACTTCCTCGTGAAGTTCGCGATAGGTAAGAGTTCGTTGATCTCCGGGCTCTCCTTCCCACAAGATCGCTGTCTTATCTTCCCGCTCCGTGCCCAGGTGAGCATCGATGCAGTTGTACGCGACATTTGTTTTTCCGCCGAGAAACCACTTCGCAAATGGCTCCTGCCATTCGAGAACCTGCCGGTACGGTTCAAACCAGTGCAGTTCTTCCTTCGCGAATTGGTCCCAAAACGCAATCGGGTCGCGGTGGGCGTCATCCCACATCTGCTGGCTGGCCTCCAGAGAAGCGATTTGAGCTTGCGAGACGAATTTCTCGCTGGGCGAAAAAATTCGGTCTTCCTGCATCACTGTGTCGATCTGTCCACCGGAGGATTGGCTCATAACTGGACCCTTTTTTTAGCTTCTGGTTTCAAAACTATTGACAAGAAACGTGTCTGAGCAGCTGCACTGCCACTTCAGCCTGCCGAATGCGCTGTTAACAACGCATCGGACTGAGAGGGCAGGGCATCAGTAGTTCCTGCTTCCTGGAGAGAAAAACGGTTCGCGACCAGGACAACGGAGATTTTAAGAGCCAGGGACCACTGGTGTCAACGATCCCAGCAATTGCAGCAACCCAAGCAGTTCCCGGGTTGGTCAAGGTCGAAGACGCAGCAACTGCCTGGAACGACTAGGTGGGGCCTTGCCAATATAAAGCGGCGTAGCCTGTCCGTCCGAAGAAATTCCCGATCTGAAACTGGAAGTGCCCCCAGCATTTTTCGACAGATTCAACGCCGCACGATCACTGATGGCGGCTGTGAGTTCGGTAAACTTCCTGCGTACGGCGGGATCCACGTCGGAAAGGCGGTGGGCTAAACGCTGCATGCCCGGTCCATTCGCTTCTGCTGCCTGAGATAAACGACCGACGAATTGAGTCGTTTCTGAAAAATTATAGTCGGCCATCCATGCCGCCACTGGGCGCATTGTCCGCATAAGAATATCAGCTCCAATGTTTTCAACGCGTGCGAACACATCGAGTCGAGATACTACATGGTGCCGGCCACTCACGTCTCGCTTGTAATCGGTATTCAAAATGAATACGCACTTGGCATAAATTTTTCTCCCGAATAATGGCCCTTCGTACACACCGTCAGCATAGAGGATGTGCAATTGAGGGGTCCCGTAAAGAAGTTCCACCACACTCACAGTTCCTTGACCATCGTCAACGTGGAATTCATGCTCACCGACACAAGCTACCTGCATGGTGGTGATCCCCATCAAGTCCCAAATGTTAACCACCACCTCCGGGTGCCTGGTTAGAAAAAAGAACAAATCCGGATCGCAAGGAATGCTTTTCGTCGTTATCCGACGGAACATGCTGGGATTCGCCAGGACATACTTAATTCGGCGCAACGATTCTCCTGACAGCTTGTCCAGTGGAATGCTTCGCCGGGCATCCTGACGTGCCAACCGACTACTGGTCGCCCGGACAGGAAGTTTTTGCAACCCAACGGGCCAAGCCACCTGGTTCCATAATGCGGCCAGAATCAATGTGAAAATGGGACTTAGAATCCGCAGCCCCTGCTTCGAAATTCGGTACGATTTCACTCTTGGCCACCTTGGCTTGGTCAACTGCAACCTGGATTCTCCCATGGACGCGACGCTTCCCACCGTTCCGGCTCAGAAGTTGACCCCTTTGCCAACCACCAATGCCAAAACTAGAAATGCTGCACCAAGTTCACAGGAAAGACACGAAAACCCAAGCGAGATGACACCTTCCATAAAATCACCTGTAGTACTGGGCGTTGGATTTCTGCCGGTTGGAGTCCCACTCTTGGTGAGGCAGCCGATGCGACAAGGACTGCCGGTTGAATGGGAGCCTTCAAAATCTTCCGGTTGTAGTAATTATTCGGCTGATTGACGTGACGGCAAACAGTCAAATTCGAAATGCAAGCAAGCCAAAATCCCATGCATGCAGCGTCAAGCATGCAGTGCATCGGACAACCCCATCCCTGGACTGAGCTACTTCCGGCAAAGATGCGAAGTTGCATCTGCTTGTGTTGTCCCTGGAACAGTTCGCCACTCACATGCAACGGGCGGACTTGCCCATGGTGAAACAACAACCTTTTTCGCAGCGGGTAGTTGCAACCGAGCCAATCCGCACGATTCGCACAATGAATCGACCAGACCGGTTAGAAGAACTGCCTTTCCGTTTCGGAAAAGGCCAAAAACCTGACATTTTCAAGAGCACGATCGGCTTCCATGTTCTACTTTCCGACATCGGTCAAGGAACACGACAGGCGAACTGACTACCCTGACTTGTCACCTCCTTCGCCAAAGGAACCTTGATTGGCAAGGACCAACCCGTCGGGAAATCGGCAGTCCAATCGGCTTCCCTCATTTCAAGAGGCACCTCAACGCATAGAAAGAACCGCCATCACTTTGGAAAAAAACGGCATGGAGCCAGGAACTGATACAAAACCTGCAACCCTCTGACCTGAGGTTCGTCGCGCGGTCCGCGGTGATCTGGTCGAAACCAATAAGAAGCAGTTTCAGAAAACCCACCCGACACTACCAGCCCAGCCCGGCCGTTACCCTTGGAAAATCTGTTACAACCTGAAACCCGTTGCACGGATGGCACAACTCCAACGGCCATAAAAGTTTGGGGAGTGTGGTCGTCGCAAGACTTTCTGCGTGATTTCTGTGACAAATTTGCGGATTCTGATTATCATGAATTCTAGGGAAGATCATCGACGTCAAGTTGTACCCAGCATGGCATATCCTTTTACCGGCAGCACTCTCACGCCCCCCGACTGCATGCCCTCAAAAACAATCCTGTTCGAACGGCCAGTGGCCAATAGATCTATTCCTTCTGGCTTATCATAACGATCAAGCAAGTCATCTTATGACTGGCGAGATTCCATAGCCTCGAGTTAGATCCAAGAGGAGACTTCTTCCAGTGATGTTTTTTCGTCGCTCAAACCGTCGTCGTTTCAGGGTGTTG
Organism: Planctomycetaceae bacterium; assembly: GCA_002726515.1. Lineage (GTDB taxonomy): Bacteria > Planctomycetota > Planctomycetia > Pirellulales > Pirellulaceae. The sequence goes on from PBTE01000209.1 coordinate 4,871, forward strand.
CCCCAACGTACCAACCGCCACAAAAAAATTGAGTTGGTGCAATCCGTGCTAGAAACGAAGCGGAATTCGAACCGGTCCGAACGTTATGAGCAGACATGGGCTGGTCATTATTATCGCCGAACCTCCATACAGGCGTTGGAAACTCGGCGAGTGCTGACGGACCTGAGTGTTGCCGTGGCCCTTTTTGAAGACGTTGGAGGGTCTCCCGGCGCCGAAATTCTCGATACGGTACCTGTTTTCGAGACTGGTGATACGTTTTTCTATCAGGTGCTGCTTGAGGATCTGCGACCAACTCCAATTCCCGATGTCGATCCACCAGCTGAAGGTACCCTTGCTTTTGCCGCCAGTTTCAATTGGGATCCCGACAGCTTTGAATTCATCGATCTCCCTTTTGATAAGCGCGCCCTGGTGAATCCCATCCTGAGTATGGGAGAACCGTTCTTGACCGGAACATTGGATCAAGCGGCCGGTGAGATCAACAACATGGGTAGTGGTGCCGCGTTCTCCGCATTTGTTAACGACGGACTTGGTGCCAACGGTCCCGACCAGTTCACCATGTTACACTTCCAGACTCAAGATCCCGTATTTGAAGCCCCCTTCGGTATTCAAGTCGAATCGGGTGGGTTTATCGGCGGTCAGGGATTCGACCCGGCAGAAACAGATACTGAGAACCAGTTGATTACGGTCCTCAGTGGCCAGACCGCCTTGATCTCCGTCCAGGATGTGACGGTGAACGAAGGTGACACCGGTACCACCGATTTCACGTTCATCGTTGACATGTCGGAAATCGTCGATGCACCTGTGAGCGTTGACTTTACGACCTCAGACGGCACGGCTACCAGTGGCAGTGATTTCCTGGCCGCCAGCAACACAATCACTTTTCAACCCGGTGACACGCAGGAAACAGTCACTGTAACGGTGAACACGGACTCAACCGTTGAGCTGGATGAAACATTCTACTTCACGCTCAACCCGACGTCGCTGAGCGCCAGTGGTCGAGATGTCGTGATCTCCGACCCCGCGGCGTTGGGAACCATCACCAACGACGACACGGCAACGATTTCGATCGCTGATGACACGGTCGTAGAAGGTGACATCGGCACGTCAAACCGGGTCTACACGGTTACTTTGTCTCAGGACGTCGACGTGGACGTGACCTTGACTGCAGGCACATCAGACGACACGGCTCTGGCTGCGGACAATGACTACCTTTCCGCCAGCCAATCCATCACGTTTTTCAGTGGTGCCAACACCCCCCAAACGCTGACTGTGGTGGTCCCTGGGGACGAAAAGGTTGAACTGGATGAAACGTACCTGGTCCTTTTAACCGACCTTCAAGCTCAAGGGCGGGATGCCACATTTGAAAATTCCGGAATGGCCACCGGCACTATTACCAATGATGATTCAGCCAGCATCTCAATCGATGATGTGGCCATCCTGGAGGGCGACACCGGTACTACAGACTTTGTCTTCACCGTGACACTTTCGCATACAGTAGGAGTTCCTGTCAGCCTCGATTTTCAGACGAACGACGCCTCGGCGGAGACAAGCGATAATGACTATCAGTCCAACGCCGGAACTCTCGTCTTCCAAGCTAATGAAACGACAAAAACGATCACCGTTCAGGTCAACGGGGATACAAACTCCGAGGCGGACCAAGCGTTTACTGTCGATCTGGCCAATCTGGACGCGCAGGGACACGATGTCACCATAACAAAGACCTCTGCCACGGGAACGATACTGACAGACGACCCGGGACTTTTTGTAAGTGATGCGTCGATTGTCGAAGGAGACGGAGGCCCTGCAGAACTCACCTTCACGGTCAGCCTGGTTGATCTGAGTGGAGCCGGTGACACGGTCGTCCAACTCGATACGGTGGACGGCACAGCGACGGCTGCCGAAGATTACGTCGCGGTCACAAATCACCTTGTCACCCTCAACGCCCTAACGCCCGAACAGCAAGTCACCGTCTCCCTGATCGGTGATTTGACCCACGAACGGGACGAGACCTTGAGCCTTGTGCTTACTCCCATCTCCGGAATGTCGGTCATCACCAACGGGGAAGGTATTGGTACCATTCTGAACGATGATTTTGCTACTTTATCCATTGATGACGTCACCCTGGATCCTGAAGGTGACAGCGGAACCACAAATGTTGTCTTCAGCGTCAGTCTCTCCCGGCCGGTAGATACCGACGTTACCTTCAATTACGCTACCACAGATGGTACTGCCTCTGAGGCAACGGGCGACTACGTCAGTGACTCGGGCACACTTACTTTCCTGAAAGGTGACACGACACCCGCAGACCTGTCGATTCCTGTCACTATCAATCAAGACACCCTGGTTGAAGCAGACGAATTTTTTGAAGTGGTGCTCAGCGACCTTACGGATGAGGGCCGCAACGTGGACCTGACGAAATCTTCGGGTCAGGCAAACATCATCGATGATGACTCGGCGGAAATTTCGATTGATGATGTCACACTGACAGAAGGAGATTCCGGCACGACTGCTTTTAATTTCAATGTCACCTTGTCTCAAAGTGTCGACATTCCCATTTCATTGAATGTGGCGGCCGAAGACGACACAGCTCAGCTAGGCGATGATGATTTCCAGGCCCCCGCGTCGACGGTGACCTTTGCTAGCCAATCTTCCGGACCTCAGGTCATCACGGTGCTTGTGAATGCGGACACCAAAGTTGAGTTGGATGAAAGTTTCAACGTCGTCATTGACGGTTTGGATGCCATGGGGCGAAATGTATCGATCACAGACAGCACCGGCACAGGCGCCATTGAAAACGACGATACCGCCACCGTCTCAATCAGTGATGTCACACAAAACGAAGGAGATTCGGGAAGCTCGATTCTCACCTTCGACGTCACCCTGAGCAACTCCGTAGACGTCCCAGTTTCGATGAATTTCGATACCAGCGACGTGTTGGCAACCAACGCAGACGGAGACTACCTACCAACAAACACTACGGTGACCATTCCGTCCGGCAGTGTCCAGCAAGCGGTTTCCGTCACAGTCGAGGGTGACACGAAATTTGAAGATGACGAAACATTCGATGCCACTCTGAGTAACTTGGATTCGGGAACTTCTGCACGGGACGTCACCTTCGCGGTTGCCACAGCCGTGGGGACAATCAGCAACGATGATTCCCTGCCCACTATCAGTATCGACAATGTCACTGAAAACGAGCCGGAAACAGGCACAGTGGACTTTACCTTCATGGTGACTCTGTCGAATCCCAGCAGCCAGGTGGTGACCGTTGACTTCACCACAGAGACTGACACTGCCGAGGACGAAACGGGGGACGGTGATTTTGACTCCAGCAGTGGACAACTGGTCTTCGCAGGCGATCCCACAAACGAACTACAAACGCCTGTAACCGTGCGGGTCAACAGCGACGAGGCCAGTGAACTGGTAGAAAGCTTCCGCGTTGTGTTATCCAACGCCCAGGGAGCCACGGTTGTCCAGGCCAGCGATGAAGGAGTCGGCACCATCGTCGACGACCCCAGGACTGCAAGTCTGTCGGGGGGTGTCTTCGTGGCTGACGTCGGCGTGCCTGGTATTATCGTGGACTTAACCGGTCCGGCGCTAAACACGACCAGTTTGCGAGCAATCACTGACTCCGAAGGCAAGTACTCGTTTATCAACCTGCCCGCAGGCCAGGAGTACACGATTGTCCAATATCAAACCCCCGTCCTGCATGATGACTTGGATGTCATTGGCACTCAAGGTGGTGACGTTGCAAACGACGTCTTTTCAAACATCGTCCTTCAGCCCGCCGAGTTGGGAACTGACAACAATTTCCACGAAGAACGGATGGTTTCGACTTTCATATCGAAACGCAATTTTCTCTCGAAGACACCTCCCGTGGTTGACTACCTGGCAAGTGCAGTCGCCCTTCGCCAGACGGTGTATACGACCGGTCTCACTTCGGTCGTGGACAGCAGTCAGTTTCTCACTCCAACCTACGAGCCTGACACGGTCGCCAGCGTCCAGACCCCGTTGAGTAGCTCCGTCGCCACGACTGAAGACGACACAACTCCTCAAGGTGACGTAGCCCTAGCGGTTGACGACAAACCCGACGTGATCGAGCACGAATCTGCGGTGGTCGACAACGAACCCGAACTAATCAACAACGAACCCGAACTAATCAACGACGAAGTTGAACTGACCAACGACGAACCTGCCGTGGTCAATGAACCGCCCGAGCTGACCAACGACGAGCCTGCCGTGGTCAATGAATCGCCCGAGCTGACCAACGACGAACCTGCCGTGGTCAATGAACCGCCCGCGGCAATTGACAGTGTTCCGCAAATCACATTTGCAGGCAGCCAGGTCGAAGTGCTCGGCACTCAGGGCGACGATCTATTTGTCGTCACTACAGACACAACGGAACACGAAATTGCCATCAATGACCAAGTTCACACGGTTTCAGCCACCGAAGTGACTCAAATTACTTTCATCGGCGGAGAAGGAAACGACACCGCTGTGGTCACCGGTAGTTCCGCTGCAGATGTCGCCGACTTGAGCCCCATGAGTGCGGTTCTCAGTGAACAGGGGCTGGCCTATCTCGTTCAAATCTCGGAGACCGAGAACATCACCTTGGACGGGGGTCCGGGCGAAGATGAGGCGACCGTCTCGGACTCTCCTCACAACGACCTCCTGGTCTTGGACAAGACGATTCTGACGATTTCTTCCGAAGACTTCTTAAACCGAATCGTCAACTTCGAACTCGCACGGGCCGTTTCAGATGCCGGTGGCATCGACATCATCGATTCTGAAGGTGCCACCGACTACTTGTTACAGTTCGAAGGTGACTGGCTTGAAGCCTCTTGATGGTTCTCTAGTCAGTCTTACCAGAGGCGCTGAAAACCCAAACTGATTCCCTGCACCCACATATCCGAAGAAGTGTGTTGAAACGCTGGGCGCGATTCTCCGACGAGCTCGCCCGGTGGAAACTGGGAATCATTCAACTCGCGGTCAATCTGGTCACCCGGGCGGGCAACATCGGTCCAGAAGAGGAAAGTGTATCCCAGCATGGCCTTCCAGCCGCACCATAGTTGTCGCGTAAGAGTGATATTGAACTCGGGGATCACAGAGAAAGAGTTTTCTTCGTAATCACCTATATTGGTGCCTTGAGCAAGGAACCCTCCCTGGAACGTCGTTGGTTCTTCACCAGGAACATTTTGAATCGTCTCTCCGCGGACCGTGACGCTCGACCGCGTGTTACCTAAACAGAGTTTCGTCATGAGTTCCAACTTCCAACAGTCACGTTCTAACTCGGTCACAAGACCGATCTCTCCACCGTGAAATTCATTCAACGTGTTGAACTGATCAATCAGTTCCAAAGCGGTTCCTTCGATGACGATTTGTGTGGCCTCGTTAATCTCCACAAATCCCAAGCTCTCCTTGAGGCGGCCGTACCGATAGCCGACCATTAAATCAACTTTCTTACAGGGGTCTCGGCGAAGGGCGCGTCTCACTGCCAAGTTGGCAAACCCCAGTTCCGTCTCCGCATGAACTGCCAGAGATCCCCCCACCAATCCCGGGAATGCTGTAAGACCGGACACCTCTTCTCCACCGACCACGTCGAAGTACGGCCGGCCGACAATGGGAACCTCGGCACTACTCGTGAAAAAATCACGCGATTGCTGTTCCAGGAACGTGTAGCCGGCTTCCAGGGAATAGCAGGGTCCAACGTATTTCGTCAAACGAATTCGACCGCCACTCCGGAGATGGTCGTTCACCTCTTCTCCACCGAAGAGTACACTCGTATCAGGCTGTCCCAACACTCCGGCATCCGCTTGCGGTGTTTCTTCAGGACTGGTAGTTGCCAAGACCGGGGTCCCAAACCCTTCGATCCACCATAAAAGTGCACCGGCTTCTAACGTCACACCTCTGCATCCCTGGCAGTTACCGGATCCACAGATGCAGGGGGAAAACTCCGCCAGTGATTCTGTCACAATTTCTGATGACAACTCTTCAGGAACACCCTCTTCAACGGGAAAATCGTCGGCGTGGTACAGAGTTGCAATCGGATCTGCAGCCTGAAAATTTCCTTCCAAATCCTTTGTCACAATTTTTTCTTCCGGGTCCTCCGGTACAACGACAACCGGAGGTGCAACCTGATGCGTGCGAAAATCCAAATTGATGTTCACTTCACCCAAGCTATGACCGTGAGCCGTCAGCAAAGGAGTGTTTCCCTCACCGCCAGATTGACTCGGTTCGTTGGAATGACCAAAACCCGTCCGTTCGTCTAGTCCGGAAAAGGCAATTTCCACCTTCGCAGGAGAACTTACCTCAGCGGCGGAACTTCCTTCAGTGGGGATTCCGCCTTGCGGAAGACGTCTAAAACCATGCCAACTATTGTCCGGAACATAGACCGGGCGGAGACCGGTGGTGGATTTCCCTTTTTTCTGCGCTGTGACCACTCCCTCCTGCATGCAAACGCAGGCAAACACAAGAGCAGCAAGCCCTACCTTGAATACACCAGAGGAAGACCAAGCCGTGAGGATGCAACGACAAAACCAACGGATTGCAACAGCAGCAGTCAATTCCGGGCCCTTTCCGAATACAATTTCTGACTGGACAATTCGGCGTTCCTATTCTTCGGCGTTATATTCCTCAAAAGTTGCAAAATCTGTATGATCGTTAAAGAACACCGAAATTCTTGCTGAACCAGACATCAGTGACAGCATGCCCGGACCAGGTACTGAGAAGACACTTAATGCATGCGCAAGGGGAGTCGAGTCCGAGGCTCAACTGGTTTTTTCAATGGACGAACCGTCAGGACTGTGAGGACAAGGGGAACTCGTCTCGCTTCACAACAATCCTGTCCAGGAACGGACCCTGGATAACCAGCGGACAACAGTAGTTTTCCCAACTTCAACATCCATCCAAGTGACCGCCCCGGAGAACGAACCGGTCGTTTAAATGGAACTGGAAACAAGCCTCGGAGTTTCCCTCTCAGACTCACTTACAACGCAGTGTCTGACTCGCCACCATTGCGTGAACTCACGTTGCGTAGAAGCGTATGGTCGATCGAGTTTGAAATAAATTGAACACGACCGTCAACCCACAAAAAACCTGCACCACCAGTATGGTAACTCCACCAATGAAACACGTCAGCAAAACTGTCCTTTTGGCCCGCATAGAGACCCGCTGAGGAATCGAGGATGTTATCCCCTCGTCCGACCGGAGGCCATTCGTCGCCCGTTCCAGCCGCCCACCATCCGAAATCCCCAGACCCGGTTGCGAAAATATATTCACCCACTGGTCGCTCACCCACAAACAACGTCTGGGAAGTTCCGTCAGTAA
>PBTE01000210.1 GCA_002726515.1 Planctomycetaceae bacterium
TCAAAATTCCCCCGCTCGGGCGCATGTTCTCCGCCCACATCGACCACCAGCACAGCGGAGTTGTCGAGATCGCCCTGCTCCGGCTCGCGACGCTCGATCGGAGCACCGTGCTGCGCCACCAGCAAACTGCAGGCCAGGTAGTCGTCTTTGTGCGCGCCACCCGGGTGCGTGAGGATCAGTTCGATGGACATGAGAGGCGGGACGGTAGGGAGTTGCGGGTGGGGAGGCGGTGCTGGAACTTATCGCGACAACCGCAAGGGAACCAACTGGTGTTCGGCGTAGACCTGGATATGGCAGCAAGTTCTCGTTAAAATTGCCGTTATATGTCCATGCATAGAGGTTCTTGCAAATCTTGCATGTAGATTACATTTTCGGGGCAACTCGGATCGGAGAAGGCGTGAAGTTGACAGGCATTAATGCTGCAGAGGTTGATCTGCACATTGTCACGGGGCCTGATATTCCTGGGGGGCTTGTGAGAATACTGATAAGCCAGTGCGCCTATCTTAACATCTGGATATTTCTTGCCCACCTCATCAGCTACCTTGTTCGCAAAGTTCAGCAAAACCCCCATGTGTGATTCTTCGCGTTTATCAATGGCCGCACACTTCTCACATTAACAGTACAGCTTGCCGTCGTTCTGGGAAACGGCAAAGTTCTTCCGCGCGACGGTGCCCGACTGAAAGGACAACGAGTAGTGTACTGAATCAGACGCTCGATACCAGCGTGATCGCCTGCCGGAAGAAACACCGATTGATCGACACTGAAACCACTGTATCCTTAAGAACGCATGGCTTGCGAGCGGTCGATTTCGGCTTCGCCCCAGCCTCCCGTGGACGCTCGTCACTATTTCGTCGATATTGATCGGCAGAGAATTCACGATTACTTGATACGAGAGTTGAACTTTATGCAGACAATTGACTTTGCGAACCTTGAATTTACCGTAGAACCATCCGACGTTGACGAAGATCAGTTTGTTAGCCTGTGGAACGTGGCAGCATCGACGATGAAGGGTGACGCATCCCAGGCAAGAAGCCTCGCTAGCAAGTTCCTGGGATTTCTATGTAAGCATCGATGCGGGTTAGCAGCCATCAGTCCATCGGATGCTAAGTACTTGGATGAATGGTTCGAGCGAGACGATTCCTTGCTATACGACTGGAAGCCCGAAAGCGAAAACGTCGATATGGTAGCACAACATGTCCACGTCCCGTTTGATATGTTCTGCAACTTCTTACATGAGCACAAGTTTCAGGGCGACAAAAATTATAGTCCTCGCCGTGCCACCCGAGTCGAATGGTTTACCAACGACTGGAATGTGGGCTAGTGCGCCCGCGCACGGACGTCTAGCGTCTGCGGCGCTTTGTTTCTTAGTCCAAACAGCGAAACAACCGCTACAGTTAAACGAAACTCGCTCTAGAATTCCAACCACCCAATCCCGAGAACCACCGGTCCATGTCCGGTCGGGAACCAGCGAAAGTGCCGTAGCCCCCCATTCTCAGCACGCAATGAACGGTAAACTCGATGCGAATCTTCCAAGCACTATCCGTATTCTTTCAGGTCCTCTTCAATCGCGACTTTGCCTCTCAGGTACAACAACTTGGCATCACTCCTGATCCGGCAGCGATGAAGGTCGAAGACGCAGGCAAAACTCCCGCGACGCTCCCCAAGCCGAAAGCCCCGCTGCGGAACGATGCGATTACACTGCTGGCGACCCTGCAGCGCGAAGCAAGATTTGTCGATATTGTGATGGAGCCGCTCGGCGATTATTCCGATGCCCAAGTTGGTGCAGCAACCCGCGACGTGCTGCGTGATTGCGGGCAGACATTGGAGCGACTGTTTGCCATTTCTCCGGTTGTCGACGCGGAAGAAGGTGCCTCCCACGAAACTCCCGCCGACGTCGATGCGGCTCGTTATCGCTTGACAGGCAATACTGAGGGCGAGCCGCCTTATCGAGGACAACTGGTCCATCATGGTTGGCAGGCGACCCGCTGCGAGTTGCCTAAGTGGTCCGGCAAGAACGATGCCGCACTGATCGTTGCACCCGTAGAAATTGAAATCGCATGACCGCAAAATACATTCTGGGCATCGACTTGGGGACGACGAACAGTGTTCTATCGTACGCGGCGCTCGACACCGAAGCGGCCGATGTCAAGCTGCTCGACATCCCTCAACTCGTCTCAGCCAGCACGATCGAATCGCGAACGTCGCTGCCATCGTTTACTTATCTCGGCTCTGTCGACGAGGGACGCGATGGCGCGTTCAACTTGCCCTGGGCAGAAGCACGGACGTTTGCTGTGGGTCGGTTCGCTCAGTACCGCGCTGCGGAAGCACCGGATCGGACCATCGGTGCTGCCAAATCATGGCTGTGTCATCAGCGCGTCGATCGTCGCCAACCGATCTTGCCGTGGAATGCACCTGACGAGGTTGACAAGATCTCGCCCGTGACGGCGTCCCAAGTTTACTTGGAACATCTCGTCGCCGCCTGGGAGGACGCCTTTCCCGATGCACCCATTAGCGACCAACAAGTCGTACTCACCGTCCCCGCGTCGTTCGATCCCGTCGCTCGCGAACTAACGCGTGAAGCAGCCACCGCAGCGGGCCTCCCCGCTGGCTTTGTCTTATTGGAAGAGCCACAAGCCGCGCTCTACGCCTGGCTGGCGACAACCGGCGACGACTGGCGAAAGATGTTGAAGGTGAACGAGACTGTACTCGTGTGCGACATCGGCGGTGGCACAACCGACCTGACTCTAGTCCGTGTTACGGAAGAAGCTGGTACGTTAGCATTGGAACGCGTCGCGGTTGGCAATCATCTTCTGGTCGGCGGCGACAACATGGACTTGACGCTGGCTCATGTGGTCGCCACGGAGTTTGACAAGCAGGGTGTCAAGTTAAATCCTTGGCAGTCCGTGTCACTATGGCATTCCTGTCGTGCCGCCAAAGAAAGTTTGCTGGCGGAGGGTGGTCCCGAGAAACAATCGATCACTGTGTTGGGGCGCGGCAGCAAGCTGATCGGCGGCACCGTGTCGGTTGAAGTCGATCGTCAGAGTGTGGCAAATTTGCTAGTCGATGGTTTTCTGCCCCCCTGCTCGGCAGCGGACCGTCCGCAGAAACAGCGGGCATCGGGCTTTCAGGAAATCGGGCTGCCCTTCGAATCCGATCCCGGCATCACGCGTCACCTGGCCGCTTTTTTGGCGGCACACGGCGAAGCGACGGGGAGCTCGATTTTCCCGACGCATGTGCTTTTCAACGGTGGTGTATTGAAAGCCGACACCCTCCGATCACGTCTACTGGAGGTGATGCGTCAGTGGTGCGAAGGCAACCAGCCAACCAATCCGTTGGAAGGTGTTCACGATCTAGATCACGCCGTCTCGCGCGGAGCCGCCTACTATGGATGGGCGAAAGACCAAGGTGGCATGCGAATTCGCGGCGGTGTCGCACGCTCTTATTACGTCGGCATCGAAACAGCGGGCCTGGCGATTCCAGGAGCACCACGACCGTTGCGAGCGTTGTGCGTCGTACCCTTTGGAATGGAAGAAGGCACGCAGTGCGACGTGCCGTCGGGCGAAGTCGGTCTCCTCTTAGGCGAGCCAGTCCAGTTTCGCTTCTTCAGTTCGGCGATTCGAAAGAGCGATCGTCCCAGCGACGTGCTCAACGCCTGGGAGGAGGGCGAGTTGGTGGAGAGCGTTCCGTTGGAAGCCACGCTGCCTGCCGACGCTGACGTTGAAGATGCACACGTTCCGGTGACCTTTCAGTCGCGCGTCACCGAACTAGGGATGCTCGAGTTGTGGTGTGTCAGCACAAACACTCCCGGGCGATGGAAGTTGGAATTCAGCGTCCGCGAAGAGACGGAGTCTTAAATACCGTGCCTCAGAAAAACACGGTCGAGGACCACACGCCAAACGTGGACGATGAACTCGATCCGCTGATTGACGAACGACCGAGTCGCTATATCGTCGGCATCGATCTGGGCACGACCAACTCGGCGGTGACGTACATTGACACCCAGGAACAGCCTTGGAAAATCCGCGTTCTGCCGATGCTCCAACTGGTCGGACCAGGCGAGATTGAGCCACGCGACTCGCTACCGTCGTTCCATTACCAACCGGTGGCTGGCCAACTCTCCGGCGAGTCCTTGAAACTGCCATGGCAAGAGAAAGCGAAGGCGTATGCGGTCGGCGTCTTCGCACGTGATGAAGGAGCGAATTCGTCTGGGCGACAGGTTGGTTCGGCGAAGTCGTGGCTCTGTCACCCAGGAGTCGACCGCACGGCGGACCTGCTTCCCTGGCATGGCGCGGAGGATGTCGAGCGAGTGTCGCCCGTGGAAGCCAGTTCGCGATATTTGCAGCACATGCGGGACGCGTGGAACGCGACGTTCCCCGGAGAGCCGCTTGCTGAGCAGGACATCGTGCTGACGTTGCCCGCCTCGTTTGACGAAGTGGCCCGCGAATTGACGGTAGAAGCTGCCGCCAGCGCTTGCCTGCCGCGAGTCGTGTTGATCGAAGAACCGCAAGCCGTCTTCTACGCGTGGGTCGACAAACATGCTGATAACTGGGAGCAACTGGTTGCACCTGGACAGAAAATTTTGGTCTGTGACATCGGTGGCGGCACAACCGACTTCACCCTGATACATGTACGACAAAGCGGAAGCGACGGAGAAGAGTCTGGCCGCGTTCAGTTCCATCGCGTCGCGGTTGGCGATCATCTCATCTTAGGAGGCGACAATCTCGATCTGGCGTTGGCTCATCATGTCGAACAAAAGATCCGGCCAGGCGGGAAATTGGAAGGGCGACAGTGGGACGTGTTACTAGGCAATTGTCGGCGCGTGAAAGAGGTGCTGCTGAGCGATGACGCCTCGGAATCACTCACCGTCAACTTGCCCGGCAGCGGCTCGAAATTGGTTGGCGGCGGCTTGCAGACGGAAGTGACGCGAGAGGAAGTTCGACAACTGCTAATCGACGGTTTCTTGCCGCAAGTCGAACTGTCGGCGAAACCTGTTCAACGACAGTCGGGCTTTCAGGAATTCGGCTTACCTTACGCCACCGATGCCGCCATCACGCGTTATCTCGCCGCGTTCCTGAACGCCCACCGCGATGATGCCTGTGACAAGTCAGTCGCCGCCGATCACGACCCCGCTCGACCCGATGTCGTCCTTTTCAACGGCGGGTTTTTCGCGTCACCCCTGTTGCGTGATCGCTGGCTCGACGTTTTGTCCAGTTGGTTCCACGACAAGCAACACCCGCAGTGGTCGCCGACCGTACTGGAACACGATCGCCTGGATCTGGCCGTGGCCCGAGGTGCTGCGTATTACGGCATGGTACGCCGAGGCGAGGGCGTACGAATCGCGGCCTCGTTGGCCCGCAGCTATTATGTCAGTGTCGCCAGTGACGAACCAGTTGCCGTCTGTCTCGTGCCAGGCAATGCGGAGCCGGGACAGATGTTTGAGTTGTCGAAGCGAACATTCCAGTTGGCCGTTTCTCAACCGGTTGAGTTTTCGCTGTTTTCTTCGAGCACTCGACTCGCCGACCAAGCAGGCGATCTGCTGCCGATCGATCGCGAGCAGATGACGCCAATGCCGCCGATTCGCACGGTGCTGAAAACGCGAAGTCGCAATGAAACCGGTGAAATCCCCGTGCACTTGCGCGTCCATCTGACCGAAGTCGGCACTATCGAACTGTGGTGCCAGCAAGTCGATTCAGAGCGTAACTGGCGTTTGCAATTCGACATCCGCTCAGCCATCCAGACTGACGTTGCGTCGCAGCAGACTACCGGCGAAGCAGAAGGAACGTTGGACGAGCAGACCTGGAGCGACTGTCGCCGGTTGATTGCAAACGTCTTTTCAGCGGATGGCGGCGACAAACCGGGGCAACTCGCCAAGCAACTGAAGGCGGCGATCGGTGCGGATCGATCGCAATGGCCGATGTCGCTGTTGCGACGCATGTGGGAAGCCTTGATGGAGTTCTCGGAGCAGCGCCGCCGAAGTCCTGCACATGAGACGCGTTGGTTGAATCTCTTGGGCTACGCGCTACGCCCCGGTTATGGGCTCGCCGCCGATGATTGGCGCGTCACGGAAACCTGGAGAACAATTCGCGGTAAGTTGGCGCTGGGCAGTCCTGCGATTCGCGCCGAGTCGTTAATCTTGTGGCGACGGCTGGCAGGTGGTCTGTCCGCAGGGCAACAATACGCAGTTGCTGAGCAACTGCTTGGGCCTCTTCGCAGTTTGCATCGACGCTCCACGACCGGCAAGGTGTCCAGCACGGGATTCGTCCTGAAGCCGGAAGACTCCCACGAAGTTTGGCGACTGCTCGGCTCGCTCGAACTGCTGCCCATCCATCTCAAGGTCGAATTGGGAAACATGTTGCTGGACCTGCTCCCTCGACGTCGATTTGACGCCCCGCAGGAGGCCATGGTATGGACGCTGGCAAGACTGGGGCAGCGTGTTCCGGTTTACGGACCGCTGAACACCGTCGTGGCAAGTTTCCAAGCCGAAACGTGGTTGCGAAGATTATTGGAACAGAATTGGCTTTCGACCGTCTCGGAGCAAGGCCCGATGGCGGAATTTGCGGTCGTGCAGCTTTGTCGTCGCACGGATGATCGCTATCGAGATCTCTCGAATGAATCACGGCAACAATCGCTCGCATGGTTGGCGGATAACGACGCGGCCGGGCACGCCATTCAGCTAGTTCGTGATGGCGGACAACTCGACAGCGAACAAGAAGATCGCGTGTTCGGAGAAGCGTTGCCGAGCGGATTGAGGCTTCCGTAAGCCAGAAGAACCGGTGTGCTGTTTGTCACAACATTCTTGACTTTTCTATCCGAGTTCTCGATGCGATGTTTGGCAAGTGAAGCTGAAAAACTCAACGGAATCTAAGAACGGGAGGAAGCCGAGTGTTTTAGATTGGATTCGCGAAGAATTGGTCTGACCGTACCTCGCGGCTCGTGTTACCGTCCGGTGCCAGCCAACCCACTACCGGTGGGTGACAAGACAATGTTATTTCGGACGGGGCCGCCTTGCCGCACTGTTAGTGATCGCGTATTGTAGGCTGGAGCAAGCCACGCCAATAGAACAAAGACCAGACCGAGCTTACGCATCGAGCTCTCCGCAGAAAAACACGGTAGCGGTAAGAAATTAGTTTAACACCAACTCAAGCCAATAGAACACACAAACCACCACCGTTTACCCTACCCCGGGGCTTGCGGGTCGATGCACCAGGCGTGACTGCGTTAACAGCTCTTTGAGAGCCTGCCAGACGCACTCACCAGCAGCAGGGCGAACAGTGCAAGAAGTGCGGTGGAAGATTCTGGAACGACTGCTCCGTAACCCAACGGCTTGAAATTGGAGGCCACCGCGTTGTAGTCTGCCGGATCAGCGATGGTGCGAGCCAGACGCAAAACTTTGTCGTGGGCTCTGGCTGACAATCCCGGCTCTTCAACACTGACGGCAAGTAGTCGCTTGCCTCTTCCTAAAGTGAAAAAGGAAACCGAGCTTTGTATACGTCAAAACTCAGTTTGTGCCATTGCAAGAGCTTGGCGATCCGGTCATCTTCGATTACGCCAACATCACGATTGAAGTCGCACGATGCCGTACCACAATCAAGGAGAAATAGCCGATGCGTCTTAAAGAATGGGAAGCAACCATCCAGAAGATTGTTGATGAATGCAATCAGGAGCCAAAGATTGCGGGTAGGGTCTTGATGGAATGGCGTGCGAAGCTGGAGAAAGAACCAAACCTCTTGCAACCATTCCAAATCGACGAAATCGTGCGAGAGGTCAGAAGCAGGCTCAGCAACGCCAGCCGATGACACAAAACAACGGCAATGGCGGCGGCATCAAGCGTATGTTGAATGACAGCTACCGGGAGGCAAAGGAGCGGCTGGGCATCGTCACTGCACTTCCGGCATCCTCAACGTCCAGAAAGAAAATCGTCGGGCGAATAGGTGCGTCCGTCAGCCTCGACGACATCGCCAGCCGTCAACTTTCGGCGTCGTCTTATTTCGACCTCACCATTGACCAGAATCTCCCCGCCCTGAATCATCAGTTTTGCCTGTCCACCTGTACCTGCAATTCCAGTTAGCTTCAGGAATTGATCCAAGCAAAGCGGTTTTTCTGAGTTGGCGTCTGGCATCGTCTTACTCTTTGTTGGTTTCATTCGATTCTACCGGCATCGCTGCGAACCCGTTTCGCCTGTGATTTGGGTCTGTGGAGCAACGCAGGCCA
>PBTE01000211.1 GCA_002726515.1 Planctomycetaceae bacterium
GAAAGCCCATCCCGATTGGAATGGTGGCGGAAGTTATCGAGCCATATCGGCAAACGATTTGAAGTATGATGACAACCTGCGACATCGTCTTAACAATTGGTCGTATGATTGGCCACGGATTGCCAGACCCTTTTACTACGGGCGCGCCCGGCATGGCATGACACTGATTTTGATGTTCGACCGCCTGGTTTCAGAGCGGGATCAGATTCGCTTCAGTCTTTTTAAGTTCAAGTTGCGAACGCACCCGCGACCGGCCTGGGACTTTCAATACGTGGTCAATCGTGTTGACTCGGATACCGAGTACGGGTTTTGTGGTCGGCTGGTCTGGAAGAAGTTCGTCAGCGCTGAAGATTGTCTGCAGGAATACGAACGTTGGGCTGCTGGGTTGGCAGTGGAGTGAATGCGACCCGTTTCTCTTCAAACCCACCCTGTCCGGGGGTCTTCTAGGGTGGGGGGATGAGGACGGAGATGGTGGATCGGACCTTGCCCGTCAGGCGCCACCACGCTGTTGCCACGCGCTCCGGTGCAATTGCCAGGCCGCGACGGTACGCGTCCACAACCTGGTCGCGAAAGGGATTGTTTTCCAGCGGTTCCGCGTAGACGAATGCCCATTGGGAGACCGGGGCAGGCTTCTGTCCTGCCAAATGATCCCGGCGCAGCGTGTCGCAGTAGTACGCCCCGATTTGATCGACCGGGATGAGTCCGTAAAAATTGTTGAACTTCTGGCCGTGGTTTGAGATGCAAGGTCCAAACGGGCTTTCATCGACCTCAATCGAGAACGTGCCGCGTTCGCCCATCCGCTCGAACTGGCCAGGAAACTCATCAGCCAACTGCTGGGGTTCTTCGAAACCATGGCGGGCCCAGGGGCCGGCTTGAGCCAGTTTGTAAGCAAAGCTACGAAAGCGATCGATTTGTGGGACCAGCGGTGGCAGGTTCTCCAGGTCCACCCACTCTTGCCAATCACTGAAGCGGAGCAGTTCGGACCGATCCGCCAGAACCAGCGGATGTGTTTCGTGTTTGGAACCGGGGTTGTCGTGCACGTAGGTTACCGGTAGCAGGTTCGGATAGACTTCACGCAGCTTTGCCGCATGGTTGTGATTTCCATGGCTGAATCTGCCAACATCGTGAAGAATGCAGGATGACAACAGACGTTCTACGTGACCATCACTTTCCCGAAATGCGATGTGGCCGACCGCTTGTGGGTTTAGTTCGGCGTAGTGGGTCACCAGACAAGCGGTCATGAGGCCGTGGATTAGCCCATGATCCAACTCATCGAACCAGGGTTGGGGATCCCAGTGCGTGGCGGCTGAGAGTTGTTCCGCCATGTGACCATCGTGATGGGCGAATGCGGCCTGTATGTTTCGCGACTTGGTCCAACACCGTTTACAGATAGCGACTTGCAGCAGATCAATGAACCGATTGAGAACTGTCGTCAGACTTTTAATTTCGTCTATCATTCCTCGCCTTTCATCCGTTGTCCGGAGATCCGTCTCATTCCTCCTCGTGATCGGCGGATTTCGGTTCATCCTCTTGTTCGTTCAACAAGGCGGGGTGTTGATCATCGGCATCATCTAAGGTCGCCTGGTGATCGGCGAAATTATTTCCATAGACATCTTCGCCAAGCGCATATCGGCGTCCGACACCGTGTTTGTTTTTGACATCATACTCTCCTCTCTCTATCACATGATACCGCATCGTGAGTCTTTCGTTTTCGATGACTTCCGGGTCTAAGACATCGGACGCTAATTGAGTTTGGAAATGATCAATGAAGTGTCGTGGATAGGGCAGCACACAACCGATGGGCGAACCCTTGGGGACAAAGATCTCTTCATTCTTCCTGGTGACTCTCAGGTTGAAAGTGAAATCCCGCCGCAGGTTGTCTGTTTCGACGACCGCCGTCAAATGACCGATCCCGTCAATGTGAAAATTCGGAGGAGGAACGACCATCAGGTTGATTCCTTTGGGCGTTCGAAAGGTCCACCGGTTGCCAATCGTGAACGTACTCATTCCGAAGTGCGAGGAAATCAACTGGACGTCGAATAACTTTTTATCTTCAATGTTCTTTCGAATGACCACGTCAGCACGGGAGTCCCCGCCTTTCCATGTGACCCAGAAGTCATATAGACTTTTTACGATGAAGCCGTGTTGACAGCCCATGATCAAAGGCAAACAAAAATAGGCTTGGGGAACAAACCAGTCCCGTTCCTTTTTGTCCTTGAGTGGTTCCACCAGCGAAGTGTACTGATCAAATTCGTCCCGCAGAGTGATCATCAACAACGTGTTATCGGGCACTTCAACTTGATCAGGGAGATTTTTTTCCGGGATGAGCCGATTTTCCTGAATGCTGACCGTTTTGGTATTGGCATAGTACTCGCGTGCTTCGCTCAATTGAGCGCATAGAGCACCGTTGACTGTTCCCTCGGGTGCTTCGGCCTGCCAGACTTTCTCACATAAACCGGGGTTCCGGCTATATCGTTTCTTGTCGAACACCGAGTCTCCAAAACAGTAATGGAGCATCGTTGTCGACGAGGAATCCGGTGAAAATGTACTCTGGCCTTCTTTATTCAAAAGACAGAATTCTGTCATCACCGGTTCCAGATTCAATTGCCGGACGGCGATCACGAGTGCCCACATCGTGGCGTGCCAGTCAATTAATACACCACGGGATTTTGTTTTCGACGTCTCCGGTTCGAAGTACTCCATATTCCGCAGCCATTGTTGACTCAGGGATTCCCGCACTGCCGCAGGCACAATGTGAGGCACACCTCCGCTGATAGGCGAGTTTTGCAATAACTCGAGGGAGCCACCCGCCCGATGACAAACATCGCTCAGGAGTCTCTGGTTCGACTGGTTGATGTTCAAATAGGGGACAGCATCAAAGCTGACCTCGTTTTCCTCCAGGCAGATTGTTTCCATAGGTAGAGGACGAAAAAAGATCATGTCCGGATCGCAGAGGACCACGTAGTCAGCGTCGCTGCGTACACTAAACAGTGAGCCGGCTGTATTGCGGGGGGGATAATCGAATTCACCGTCAAAGCGAAAGTTCCGCATATACTGCACACGTCCGCCAGCGCGTTGGATTTTTCGAAACCCTGGCCTCAACTGGCGACCGTCGCCATGCACAACGATGATCGGCGTCTGTCCAGTGTACTCCTGGCAAGAGTAGTGAAAGAGCATGGCTTGCCATGCATTGTAGAGGTTGTTTTCGGCAGAAGTGACAATGTCGTAGCTGGGTGCCATGCGATTCGGTTGCTTTTGCCGCATCTTCTTGACCAGCAGGCGGCTGAAAAATGGTCAAAGGTCGGGTTCTTTCCAAACCCACCTCGCAACAGATGAAAGGACTGGTGGAACTCTCGTGAGAGACGTTCTTTTGGGGTTCTCGCCAAGGGACTTGCTTGACTGAGAAGGCTCAATACTTTGGCTGGACCACCCTGCTGTTAATGAGCCTCAAAAGACAGTGTAACAGAACCCGTCTTTTGCTGGAAACATCAAACACGCCTTGGTGTGTCACGCCGTTCGGCGATAAATCGCATCGGTCCGCAGGACGTATTTTTTCCCAAAGGTGGGCCGTTCGGCGCCGTTCACGTTGCCATCTTTCAATTCCACCATCTCCCCGCAATGTAACAGTCCATTGTTTTCTCCTTGACGGAAAATCACCAGACGTCCTGCTATTGGAGAAACGGAAAACCACTCCTTGTCTTCATGGTAGAAGACCATCCGCCCACCGTTGAAATCAGACGTTCTGTCGTTTAAAAAAAAGTGCAGGGCCAACATGGTTTGGACCTGCCCATTGTCGGGGGAAAGAAACTTTTTACCCAGATAACCCGCGGGTTTCATCAACCCCAGATCCTTGTTGATTCCATCAAAGTGTTTGCCAAATTGCTGCTTCTCGGCACCTTCATACCTAGCAACTCGCAAAAAATTGTTCAGTCCGATGAATTCCCATTCGACGTTTGCTTCATCGGATATTAGGGGGGGCAGATAATCTTGGATGCGATACCAGATTTGAGCGGCCGTGTCATCCAGATTGGCAATATCGACGCGGGTAGAGTCTTTTAATGTGCTGGGGTCCGAACAAGATTCACACTGAGGAGGGACAGAAAACTGCTTCTGTTCTGCCAGGCAGATAAACTCGCTGCACTCTTCCTCGCTCAGAACGTTATCTAGCACGACAATGTCGCGCAGTGCACACCGTTCGCCTTGCAGCCCCAACCAGCTCCAATGCCCGCTCGATACCTCACGACCGTCACATACCGTACTTTCCTGAACCGGCCTGCTTCCCCTTTCGAAATCCAGGCCAGAGCTATCCAGAAGCATTATGCCTTGCCTTTCGTCGAGGATCGAGGTGGTAGGAAATTCCGGATCCAGTCTTTATTCATAGAATCCTTAGTTATAATCTTAATTATAATGCCCCTCTTACGCCGTCGCAAACCGCTGGCAAGTTTTTTGACGCCTTTTAGAGCCTTTTCTAGCGACATTGTCGGTTATTGACGCTCATGAAGAACGTTGCGGTCCAACTGCCAACCCGGCGGCGAGATAACCGCTTCTGCCCGGCGCGATTTGAACCGCTTGAGTTTCCAGACCATCTTTGTATCTGGATGTGTAAAATCAGTTGTAGACGGCCTCTTTAACTGCCCAGCATTCTTTTTTAATGTATTTTTACGAAAGACTTTACGCGAATTCCGGACCCTCGAAACAGGTTGCCATGCTGCTAACCTGGGACGGGCGGCATGCGCACCGCCTGCAGGTTGACCGGTTGGACTTGCCGGTTGGACTCGTGTGGTGGACAACGGGTTCAAGCAAACAATATTGCAACGGTGGTTGCAGATAATTAAGGGTCGCCCGGCTTTGCGGGAGAGTGGCATCGGCCAGGAAAACGAGTCTTGCAACGTGAAATATAACCACTGTCTGCGGAAGTGTTTGCGACGAATTTAACTGGTGGCTTGAAGGGGCGTTTTAGGCTGGGTATAATTCGTCCGGCAGGAAGCGTGCTCGTTTTTTCAGCAGGCGGATGATCTGAAGCATCCTTTCTTGATTCGCGGTGTGGTGGTGCGAATGAGGCGTTTCACAGGAGGCCATACCGCGTTCACGTTCTTCCGCGTCAAGCGTGATTGGCGTCCAAGTGAAATCGCTGCTTCGATCCTGGCGATAGCCATTCTCTCTTTCCTGGTTCCGCTGGCTCAAGCGAAAGCCTCCCGGTCAGGAAATTTGCTGACGGACCCGGGGTTTAATTCTGAAAGTCAACCCCTGTTACCTTACACCGACACGGCACTGAATCGCTGGCTGGCCTGGAGCACGGCCGACTTTCTTTTTGGTGAGGGGCAGGTAGTGTCACCCAACGAAGGCAACGGTATGTTGCAGGTGCCTGATTTAAGCACGGACCCTGCCAGGGTACGTCAAGTTGTCGATGTGTCCAATTTTGCTGCGGACATCGATGACGGCAGGGTCTACGGGACTTTGCTTGCTGATTTCAATGCCGAATTTTCGGGCGTCCTGGGAGGATCGGTGTTGTCGGCCTACGGACCAGGTACGGTAGGAGTCAGTGCGAGCTTTTTAGAAAAGCAAGTGAATGTCGAGTTTCTCGATGATCTGAGCAGCAGTTGGGAAACGCGTGGTGTGGGTGAGGATTTTACGTTCCTCCTGCCGCGCAGCACGCGCAATCTGGAGGCACGACTACAATTTTCCAACACGAACATTATCCAGAACGGTTATCTCGACAATACCTCTGTCGAACTGTCCGTGTTGCCCCCGCCAATCGTCTGGAATAATGAGGGAAGCGACAACTCCTGGAACAACAGCCTGAACTGGGGCGGTGGCCAGGTCCCCGATGGTCAAGAAAGTGCCGTGTTGTTTGATAAGTCGGTTCAGGGAGGCGTCGTCAAAATCGACTGGCCGATCACACTTAATTCCATCACACTGGATAACGCGGATGCCAGTTACCTCATTGCCGGACCCAATGGAATGAGCATGCAGGCAACCAGCGACTCGTTTAATCCTCGTATGTCGGTAGTTGAAGGCACCCACTTCATCACGGCGCCTGTGTCTTTGATCGATTCTACCCTGGTCGATGTGGAGGCTCTTTCGTCACTGTTTTTAAACACAGTCGATTTGCGAACCCAGACGTTGACAAAGGTTGGATCGGGTACCTTACATTTTAACGGACAGGGATCTTCCAACAGCAACGGAGGCGTGGTGCATCTGGTCGAAGGGGTGCTGGGGGGCACCGGTAAAATCCAGGGATTATTGGCCCAGTCAGGTGGAATACTGAGCCCCGGAAACAGCGTTTCGACGTTGACCGTTGATGAATATGAGGTTCAGGATTCGTCGAGCACCTTGCTGATTGAAGTGGAAGGAAACGCGGGTGCTGGAGTGACAGGTGGCCATGACCAATTGATTGTCACTGGTAATGCGTCGCTCGGCGGTAACCTGGAAGTCGAATTCGAGGAAGGATTCACACCGACGTTCGGGTCCGCGCCCGGCGTGCCCGGTGACGCGTACCAGATTCTGGACGTCGGTGCGACGACCTCGGGTGAGTTTGTCAGCATCAGCCATAACCTGGAATCGGAACGTGCGATTGTCAAATTTAAAATTGGGTCCGGCGACATCGAAGCGATTGAGGCTCTCGAAGGGGACGTCGATCTGGATGTGGATGTGGATCTCAATGATTTCACCTTGTTGGCGGCAAATTTCAATCCCGCAGGCGACGGGTTGGTCTGGAATACCGGTAATTTCGACGATGACGGCGATATCGACCTGACTGATTACAACCTGCTGGCTTCTAACTTCAACCCGTCGGGATACGGTGATTGTGCGCCACTTGCAGTGCCCGAGCCCACCAGCGGAGTGCTGTCAGCATGGGGTATTCTGGTCTGGGGGATGATCTTTCTTCGTGCCCGCAAGCGGCAGACTGGCCGAGACTAAAACGTCTCCTGGGAAGTTCCCTTGCCGCTGGTCAGTTCGGCCCGGGGTAGGTGTGTGGTGTGGATGAGCCCACCGGTAGGTCAGGTACTGTCGTTTCCTGCCTGCTTCTCCGCCGCCCGGCAACCTGTTTCTGCCAGCTTGCTGCAAGCATCTGTCAGTTTTCGATGGACTTTAACGGTTTGAACGCTTGTATCGTCTGACGTGGATGTGCGGCATGCACGAAGCGGACTGATTCCCGTGAGAACGATTATACGAATTATGGGGATAGGAGCTGTTTTCCCGAAGGATACGATCGTGAGCGTGACCTGTGAGTCGCGCGTCTTTCACCAACAATTTCAACCACTCGAATCACAAGTCTCGTGGAGGTCGCGGTGCGTTTATCGAAGTGGCTCCTGGTGGTGGCTTCTGTGTTGGTGTCGGAGGGCTCGGCCTTCCACGCAGTATGCGCATGGGACGACGACCCGGTTTCCTCAGCCACCCCGCTGCAGAAGAACGAAACCGTCGAGTTTTTGTTGAGTGACACGTCCGGTTCTCAAGCCGATGACAAGTTCTTGCGGTTTTTGGACGAGCCCCCAGGTCACGAACCGGTTATTCCTGCGGCGGCCATGAAGAGAATGCAGCCACAACCGGAAATCGAACCCAGCTTGGAACAGGCTCCCACCGTCGCACCTCGATCAACCGAACTGTCGACCGTGTTCACCGTGAGTCAGGCCAATATTCTGAACCAGCTGAGTACCAACCGTCGCGCGTTTGGCCGGGGACCCAGTAGCGATTTTGTGCTGGGTTTGGAGTCCAGCATTCTTTCCACCACTGACACCGGCGATTTACTGAGCAAATCCAACGCGATTCTGGGGGTTGGTTCGGAACACCGGACCCCAATTGTCACCTACAATGTGGCCCGGGGAAAACAAGTCGGACAACAGGCAGGATCGGGGTCTTATTGGTTTCCGGCCCGTCAGGATCTGGATACCTTGATGAGCAAGATTGATTCGCGTCTGGTGGAGGACGTGTTGGTGATCAAAGGACCTTACACGGCGCGCCTCGGTCCGGCCTTGAGTTTCTATGACATTCAACTTCGGCAAGCACCTCGCTACGAAAATGGTTATGAAAGCCACGGTGAGACAAGTTTGAATTGGAAACAAAACGGTGACCAGTGGTACGGTCGCCAAACCGTGATGAGCGGGTCATCGAACTGGGGCTTTCGTCTGGGATATGGTGATCGGGCTGGCAGTGATTACCAGACAGGACTTGATTCGGGTCCGGGCGAATTGTCGCAGATGCCGTCCAGTTACCACTCCAAGGACTGGGATCTGGCACTGGGATGGGATCCAACTCCAGACCAACACATCGATTTCACTTACTTGCGGCTTGACCAAAGCGATGTGGAGTTTCCCGGTCAGATTTTCGACTTTGACTTTCTGGTCACCGATGCCTTCGAACTGACTTACATCAACGAATGTCCGCGATTTAGCGACCGTGTAGAACTGGAAGGGTGGTTCAACCGCACTCGCTTCGCAGGCAACGCGCAGGGGACTGGAAAACGTCGACAGATACCACTGCTGGACGATTTCTTTTTCACCGGCAGGTCACTGATGTTCTTTACGGATGTTGATGCCTCCAGCGCTGGTTACAATTTTTCTGCGACGTGGGGCGAGGTGGAATCCCCGCAATTGACTTTGGGGACTGACTTCCGATACCTCAAACAGGAACTCAATGAATTCGGCGCTGCGATTCCACCATTCGTCTCCCCGCTCTTCGGTTTCCCACGAAATCGTTCCATTCCCCGCTCTTATTCCGCGAATCCCGGTGTGTATGTCGAAGCCGATGTCCCGCTGACTGATCGCCTGATGGTTCGAGGGGGTGGGCGGGCCGATTGGGGATTTACCAACGCTTTTCCCATCGGAGATCCCGATGCGGACGGAAATCCCGACGATTTGGAACAGCAGTTTGGGACCAGTTTCGACCAGTCGTTTGACCTGGGTTCCGGATTTGTCAGTGCCGAATACAAACTGGGCCGCCACTGGACCGCGTCCACTGGAGGCGGGTTTGCCATGCGGATGCCGACCATGACCGAACTCTATGCCAACGGTCCTTTTGTTTCCACGTTGCCACAGTTCGTGTTCACCGGAGTCCAGGGTGACCCGAACCTGCGGCCCGAACGGATGTGGCAGGTTGATGCGGGAGTCGATTTTGAGTACGAGAATGTCCGCGGAGGATTGAGCGGTTACTACACCTGGATTGATGACTACATCACGTATCAACGCGTGTTTGTGCAGACGTTCAACGTGTTCAATGTGGTCAACGACTCATTGGGTACTTTGAAGGGTTGTGAAATGTACGGCGAAGTGGACGTGACGTGTCGTGTGACCGCCTTTGCCACGGCCTGGTACGTAGAAGGCAAGAACCACGTTCGTGATGAACCGTTACCGGCGATCCTTCCCTGGAACAGTCGCGCGGGAGTGCGGCTTCACGAACCGAGTCAAAATCCGCTTTGGGCCGTGGAATTCTCCGCCCGCATCGTCGACGATCAGGATCGAGTTTCCCACTCATTGTTTGAACAAACCACTCCCGGCTTTACTCTGTTCGACTTGCGCGCCTACGCCCAACTGACGGAGAATGTCCTGTTTACATTGGGCGTAGAGAATATTTTTGACCGATTTTACCAGGAGCATTTGGATCCTCACCAGTTCACTCAAACCGTCGGCAGCATGACCGGGATTGCGAACTTCGGTGTTTATCAGCCGGGTGTGAATCTCTATTCCGGAATCGTGTGGAAATATTAGACACTTCAGAAGAACTGGCGACACAGTCACTACCCCGTCGGGCCTGAGCTGTAGTGGCCGGCACAAGACGCTTTTGTGATGTCGGATGTTCAAGTTCTTGTCTTGACCAGATTGTTCCGAGGTTCGAGACGGACGTAACCGGCCCGGGGAATTTCTGACCAATCTGCTCCTGTGACGTAAAAAAATGTTCTTCCCGTGCGGAAAATTTGATTGCGCACAGGCAGCGAACTTGATTTCGTAAAGGCCGGACGCGATATTTGAGTGGTACGTGTATCGGTACATGGCATGGCATCTGTCAGCCAGCGATTTTCAGAAATTCGTGATCCCAGCGAAAGGACCGGGTCAATGCTGCATAGCCGTAGAGAGTTCTTGAGTCATGGAGCCGGGGCCGGTCTGGGGGCCGCGTGGGCTTTGGGCAATGTGACGACGACCCGGGCGGAGAAAGAAAGCGTGGTGCCGCGCCGTTACGGGATCATCTACAACTGGGATGGTGCACCCCACGGGTATTCTGACTACCCACAAACGCTGGATCAGTTTTTGCAGAAGACGTTCGCCCCGCTGAAAGAGACTCAAGTGGGGGCTATGTTCTATTGCGTGGGTGAGCATGAAGCAAATTGGAATTCCAAGTTGATTCCCATGGCCGGTGACGACCTGGACCGCACTTATAGTTCGGCCAGGTACATGCGGTATTACGAGAATATCCGTGCGATGCTCCAGCGGGGAGAGAACCCATATCAGGCCATGGTGCAGCGGGGACGCGAACTGGGTATTGATGTCTACGCCTCGATCCGTATGAACGACAACCACTTGCATGGCCTGCAGTTGAACGACTTTGCCGACGCCCGGATGGAGGGCATGACGCAAATTCGCAGGGAACACCCGGAGTGGTGTTTGGGTGCCGAACAGGCCCCTGAGTGGTTTGCCGCTTCGTGGAACATGGCCATTCCCGAGGTGCGTGAGCATCGCTTTCAATACATTCGCGAGGCCATGGATCTGGCCGACTGGGACGGCGTGGAACTGGATTGGCAACGGCACGGATTCCATTTGCCCGCGGATGACGCTTATCGCTTGCGCTACGTTCTGACCGATCTGCAACGTGCTGTCAGGCAGCGGGCGAACGATTTGGCCCGTCAGCGGGGCCGGCCTTTCCACGTCGCCGTGCGCGTGGCCACCACGCTGGAGTCGTGCGATCGGATCGGTTACGACTTGAAAACATGGATCAAGGAAGGGTTGTGCGATGTCATCATCGCCGGTGGTGGTGCCGCGACCGATCCCGGTATCCAGATCGAGGAATTTCAAAAATTGATCGAGGGGACTCCAATCCAGTTCTACACAGGATTCGACAGCGGGTTCTGGGGTGAGCATCATGGATTGGGCGCGGATCGAGAATTTCAACGGGCCTGGGTGCGTGGTACGGCGGCTGGTTACTGGCGGCGTGGGGCCGATGGCATGTACGTCTTTAACTGGCACGCCAATGAAAGAACCCGGCGCGATTTGCTGACTCAGGTCGGCGCGGCAAAAACGCTGGAAAGGACTGACAAGATTTTTGCCGCCGTTCATCGCCACCTGCGCGAACCGGGTGGCGAGTGGTCGGGGGCTGATCTGAATGATCGCATTTTCGGCGAGACTCCCGTGAAGTTGTACCCGACGTTGACGAACGAAGGGCCTGGTTTTCATGTGCCTGTCCACGATAAAGTTGCACGTTACGCTACGGCGGGTCTGTTGAAAGGGGTTGAACTTCGAATTGTGTTGGAACACATGTCTCCCGCAGACAGGATTCAGGTCAACCTGGATGGTAAGACGCTTGGCGAGCCAGCAGTACGCTACGCTACTCGGGAGGATCCAGACGATCCTTCCGACGTTGCTGAGCATGCGTCACTGGTCTGGACGCTTCGCCCCGGGCAGGCGACGCAAGGAGAACATCTGATCAAGATACAGTTAATGAAACGAGACGAGCGCGTGAGGCCGCCGCTGGTGGTGCAGCATGTCGAATTTCACGTGAATTATTCATGAAACTTTTACCAGGAGAGAGAGCCGGATGACTGTTACTCGACGACAAATGATGCAAGCTACGGCCTGGAGTGGTGCCGTGGGGCTGGCCATTTCCGCCCCGCGTGAAGCGTGCTCCACGGAGAAGACTTCATCATCTCAGCCGATGTTGCTGCAGATCTATTTTCAGGTCGCCCCACAGCTTGCCGCAGATTTTGAGACAAATTACACCGAGTCCTATGTGCCCGCTTTGCGAAAGCAGGACGGTTATTTGCGTTCCAACCTGTTGCGTCTTTTCCCGGAACAGACAGCGCAAGAAATAGAAGCCAAGGCGACCGAATTCAATTATCAGATGGAGTTGGTTTTTGATACTGAAGAAAATCGGCGTAAGTGGGTAGCAAGTGCAGAACACACCGTCGCGTGGCCCCGGACCATCGAAATGGCCGGAAAAGTCGCTTGGCGCGGGTTTGACATTGTCGGGAAAGATCAGAATTCTCAGTGATCCTTACGATATCCTGATGAGGACTCGCACGCCAACCGTCCCAGGCAGTGGTGAATGTTTCCCGGGGTACGGTGAAAGTCGCCGGGTTATTTGTTTGCACAAGATCAGGAATGGCCGCCGGCTCGAAAAATATCCGCATTTGTTGAAACAGCCATCCTGATTTTTGTGTTTCCGATTAATCAATCGCTCGAGAGTAGCGAAATTTTGACTTCAGGGAGAGGGGATATGCTGGATCGCCGAACACTTCTAACCGCTGGTGCGGCAGCCAGTTTGAGCGCTGGTTTGTCGAAACGTTCCCCCGCTGAACCGTCTGCCCGGCCCGGTCGTAAAATCCGAGTTGGTGCGTTGAACGTGGGTGCGTACACGTTTTGGGGGATTTGGGCCAGGATTCTTTCTCCCGGAGGAAGTTTCGGCACGGGCCTGTTGAACATGGAGGTCACACACTGCTGGGATGTGAATCGCGAGTTGGCTGAAAAATTTGCGGCCGAGCACGATTGCCAGGTTGTGGACCGCTATGACGGCATGATTGGTGAAGTCGATGCGATTGCTTTCGGAGGTCTGTACGAAGTTCCCTGGCAGCATCGCTTGGCGCGCCCTTACGTCGATGCGGGGGTTCCAACTTATCTGAGTCGTCCATTCAGTTATCGTCTGCGTGATATCGATTCCATCCTGGAACTGGCCGCAAAACGCGGTACACCGTTGATGGCGACAAGTTGTCAGGAGCATCTTTATCAAGCCACACACCTGCAGCAGCACGTTAAAAACTGCGGCGTCATCAAATCAGTTCATGGGCTCTGTCGCAGTGATGAGTACCCGGCTCACTTCCATATTCAGTGGTTCATTCTCAAAGCACTTGGTTATGATATCGACAAGGTGTCTCTCCTGACCGACGACGAGCGGAAAGCTTCCTATTTGCAAGAAACGATGCTTTTCAAAGAGAAGCCGGGTCAGCCCGCCTTTGCCGCGGCACTACATGGCGTGACTGGGAGTCACGCTCTGTATTTGAAAATCATGGGTGATCGGGGCAGCGAGACAATTACCATGGACCGCAGTGCGAATCGGAAGGAGGAACTCTACAGCTACTTTGCGCCTCAACTCGTTGACATGCAGCGAACTTTTGAAGGTCATAGTTACCAGCCACTGGATGTCATCCGTAAGAAGACCCAGGTCTTTTTGGCTGGTTACTATTCGCATCTTGAAAGGCACGGCGCACTGGTTCCCGTGGATAGTGTCCCGGTCGACTGGTCTCCGCGGCATTTCAAGCCTGGCTGGATGGACGAGTCGACATTCTCAGCCTGACTTTCACCCAATGGTCTGTCACCTGGGACGTCGGGGCAAGGTGGTGAAATCGGTTATTGAATTCTGAGGTGAGCCAGCAGCAGGTCGGCCTGTTTGGCAACACCCCGTTCGTAGCCTTCCCCCGTATACCAGACCATCAGGGCCCGTTGGTCGTCGAGCTTCAAAAAATGGGGGTAGGACTCGTCCAGGCCCCACTGGGTGAACATGTTCATACGGTGCTGAAATGTTTTTGTTGCCGGGTCGAATGTGAACAGCCCGGTACGTGAACTGCCAGGTTGATCATCCGGATAGGATTCCGTCGAAGTGCGTCCGCTGACGAGGATGGTGTTGCCGACCAGTGCCGCAGCTGGTCCGCCCAGGGGAACGCCTGCGTGGGTTTCCCATTGGGTGTAGGGAGGACGTGAAAAGGAGACTTTGCCCTGACGTGTGAAGGCCAGCAGCCTGTCATCGTTTAGAAACAGCAGGGAGGTTTCCGTGAAACGGCCTTCTAGAATTGTGGAGACCTTTTCCCAATCCAAACCATTGGTCGAGCGCACCAGCTCGACCCTGTGGTTGCCCGTCATGATGTCGGCGGCCGTATAATGCGTTCCCTTATGCGTCGTTGTTTTCCAAAATGAAAATCCCGGTTTGTAGACGGGGACAGCCGGACTCCAGGTCTTCCCATCTTTACTTTGGCTTAACATGGTTTCGATCGGATCCCCCGTGTCCTTGGCGTTTTCGAGCGGAAAATAGACCAATAGTCGGTCCGGAGTTGCCATCAGGTGTGCTTCGGCATCGTCATGCGGCGTGTCGACCACGTCGGAAACCGTCCAACCGTGCGGCTCATGTGGCCTGGAGGTCAGCAGCCGGATTTTTCCGTCGGTGGACGAGTGTTCGGAGCCTGAACGAAAAGTCATGTAGTAGCGATCTTTCCAGAAAACGATTCCGGCACGACCGTTCCAGCGACCATCGGAAAAAATCTTTTCCACTCGCTCCAGCAGGATTTCCTGCTTCGCTTTATGTTTTTCATGCGGCGCTTCAGCGGCCTGGGACACGCTGCAATTAATCTGACAAAGAGCCATGGCACCGGCTGCCAGACTTCTACCGAAGAAACGTCGTCTTGACACACCGTGGTTTGTCGCTGGTGAAGTTTTACGTTTTGCCTGTTGTTGGGTCATCATTCGCTCCTCTTGGCCGCTGCGGTCTTTAGGGGGAAACCCCGTTCCATTTTCAGGTGGGTCGATCTGGGGCGCTGGTGGATACGGGAAGGCAGCATAACCTATTCCGGCGGCGAGACAAGAAAACTTTTCGGCACGATTGCGACCCGGACTGGGGAGGATTAGAATTCCAGGATCTTGTTGTTTGGTCTATGCTACCCTATTGGAAAACTGGTATTTTCGGTGACGGGGAGGGTCAGGCACACGTGATCCTGACCGCAAGAGCAGCCTGCGGCCTTTTTTCCTGCCTAACGACCATGGCCATTGAACATCCTGACTTCACGATCAACGACATTGATGCTGCCGGTTTTAAAGCGGCCTACGAACGCTACGGCAGTGTGGTCTTACGGGATGTCTTCGATCCCGCAAGGCTCGCTCCGGTGTTAGAGCGTGCCCGAGAGGCTTACTTTGTCCGCGACTGGCAGTATCGACGCGGGCAATTACCGGACCGGCTTTATCACGGGATGTACGAGTTTGGACACGTTTCTGCACTGGATTTGGACGTTCCGGATGGTGAGAAACTGTCGATTCTGAACCTGGTCACCGACTCGGCCATCTGGCCGCTGTACCAAGGCCTGTTCGGACCAAGAGTTGCCTTCATACTTGGCAACAGCCTGCCTCGCCGCCTAGGTGTAGAGGGCGCCGCGCCGACGCCGTTTCACCAGGATGCGGCCTTTATGGGCGATCCGGCACTGGTCATGAATTCCTGGATCTCGCTTGTACCCTGCGGCCAGACGGCACCAGGGCTGGAGGTGGTGCTGGATCCCACCAGGGAATTCATCACCCCGCCCGAATTGAAGTCCGGTCGCGCATCGACCTACAAGCAGCTGGAGCTGCCGGAGTCCTACATTACCTCACGTTTCGGCGAGCAGTGTTTGTGGGCACCCCGATTGAACGTGGGCGATGTCCTGTTCTTTTCCCACCTCACGATTCACCGCACCTACCAGAAGCCCGAGATGGATCAGCAGCGCATCAGCCTGGAAATTCGTTGCGTGTCAGGTGATGCCGTGGATGCGCTGAAAGGGCAGTACCAGTTTCTGGTGCGAGAGTGACGCAGGTTCTTGCAGGTTTACAAGACAAATTTCGAGTTGCTTGACCAGTGTCACCAGTACTTCACGATTCGGTTGAAGCTTGTACAGTGCTCCTGCACGGCCTCCACCTCGTCTTCGGTGAGCGTTTCTCTGAAGCGTCCAACACGGCTGTCGGAGACGCCCTGGTGGTAAAGTGGTGACCAGAAGGCACCAGTGAACTTGTCCTCGCGATAACGGTTCCAGGCCTCCATCGATTGCTGTTCCAGGGCTTCGTTGCCAAAGGCTTCGGCTGGTACGGAGATACCGCAGTGTTGAGCCACTGGAGCCAGTGCCGCCTGTGGATCCGTCACGAGTTGTTCGTAGCGGACAAGTCCAACTTTTTGTCTCGTGGGTTCGGGGCTGCTGAACAGCGGCGCGTAATAGGAGAGATAGTAACCTGACAAGGCCGCCATGTTGCGGCCCCACGTTGTCAGTTGGCTTGACTGACCCTCTGCACGGTGTTTCTCGCCGACCTCGACCATCGACGCAACCGTATCACGCGGGTCGCGGACCGTCAGCAGGAAAGTCGCGCGCGGCAGCCACTCGGCCAATTCAGGAAAGAAACGAGTCAGTTCCGGGTTCTTCAGCACCAGCACCTCGGCCGGCGCGTAGCGGGCGTGAACCATGTGCAGGAAATAACGGAGCTGTTCGGCGTTGTACTGTTTGAACTCCTCGGGCGAACTAAAGTAGTCTTTAAGGTGCAATTCAAAGTTTTGCAGGTTCTTTGAAAAAACCTGCATCTGGTCGGCAATGTATTTGCATTCGCCGATGACCGGATTGGTGGTCGGTGCAGCGCAGAGCAGCTTCTGAAGCAGCGTCGTGCCACTGCGCATGCTACCACCGATAAGGACGAACAGAGGAGTGTCAGCAGTGGATTCGGACGGAGATTGTTCGGCCATGGGAGGAGCGACTTTAGGGGCTCGGGGAAACGATGTTTGGCGCCTGTGGTAGTGTGATTTGGGACAGCCGGGGAGTCATCGAGGCGACGCTGACCAAAGACCCTTCGACCCCGGGCATGATGTTGAAAGATTCTTTCAGTCTGCAAAACACCTTACTCCGTTCAGCGTACTTTGCCGTTTAGGGAGTTGCAACGGCAAAGTCTGCCACCGCCCCACATTACGCAACGTAAAAATGTCGTTGCAATCACCCGTCGATCTTAGTCCCCGCGTCCGGTGCTTCGGCTGCTGTCTCAGGATGCACTCTGCGAACCTGCCGGTCGCGCGGCGGCCCCCGCGGCTGGTGGAAGTCCTCGCCTGTTGACCCCTTTTTACCATTTTCTAACCGCAGTCAGGTCTCCGCCATTTGAGCTAACTTTGCCATCGTAAAATGCCGACAAGCTTCCAGGATGTCCAAACAGTGGCGGGGGATTCTGCAATCAACGATTGACTGGGAACTTGCGCACGTCAGCTAGCATGTTCGTGGCTCTGATTTTCTACCCTTGCATTGTGTTGAGCACAGCGGGTGGTTGCCACCGTACGTATTATCGGAGGCGGGCTGACACACAGTCTTATCGGATCGTTGAACAGAACACTCGGGATCCGCGCTGGTCGGTACCGCGCATTGACATCACACCTGACCTGCGGAGTCGTTTCTATGACAGGGATGATCCGGACCATCCACCACTGCCGCCGGACGATCCCACGGCAAATCAGTACATGCAGTGCGCCTACGGAATGCGCGGCGACAAGCAGTGGAGCGAATGGGAGAAATCCAGCAGCGTTGAAAATCCTCTCTGGACGGATGATTTGCCGGGCGCCCCGAAGATCAAGGACCTCCTGAAGACTCCACGTATTGAACGTCTGGGGCTGCGCGAATCCATTGAAGTTGGTTTGATTAACAGTCGTGACTACCAGGAGCAGATCGAGAACATGTACTTGTCGGCGCTGGTACTCACGTATCAGCGTTACCGGTTTGACTTGCGGCCACTCGGTTTCCTTGGCGAACCGTCCACATCGGCGTTTTTCCAGAATCAACCCGATGACGCCAGTAACCTGGAACTGGGGACTTCGGCGGGTGTGTCCAAACTGTTGCCGGCGGGTGGCCAGTTTGTCGCCCAGTTGGCAAACAACACGATCTGGATGTTTT
Source organism: Planctomycetaceae bacterium (assembly GCA_002726515.1). Lineage (GTDB taxonomy): Bacteria > Planctomycetota > Planctomycetia > Pirellulales > Pirellulaceae. Next base: position 17,846 of record PBTE01000211.1, read on the forward strand.
CGGGTCCGAACGACACGGGGACTGCGACCAGCATTGGCTATTCCCTGGTTCAACCCTTGCTGGCCGGGGCCGGCCGAAAAATCGCCATGGAGGATCTCACGCAGTCGGAGCGGAATGTGTTGTACGCGGTTCGTGACTTTGCGCGTTTCCGCAAGGACTTTTACGTGACCACCGTCACCGGATCGCGCACGATACCCTTGCCGGGAACCACTGGTGGTGGGGAATTGGCTTTCTTGATCAGCGGTCAACGAAGTCCGACCGAAGGCTTTTACATGTTGTTATTTATTTTGCAGCGTTGGCGCAATCAGGAGGCAAACGTCCAGAGACTGGAAGCCTTGATTCGTGACGGACAACTGCTGCGACAGGCGGGGCGCATTTCGGCACTCGACGTCACGCAACTGGAGAGCAGTCTCGCATCGGCAAGATCCCAATATGTGTCACTGGAGCGCAGGTTCTATCAAGGTCTCGACCGCTTTAAACTTCAACTCGGTTTACCACCTGATCTGGAAGTCGAACTTGATGACACGTTGTTGGAACCTTTCCAGTTTGTGGACTGGACTCTGTTTGACCTCGAGAGGCACCTGGCGGCACTGGTACTTAACGCGGAAGAAGAAAATCGGAACGAAGCTTTTCAAGAGTTGGAGACCCTGCTCGAATTAGTCATTCCGTCACTCGAGGTCATCGAAGGAGATTTTGAAACCCTGCACGAGATGATTCCCGACCGGAAACTGACCCCGGAAGAGTCAGGCACACTGTTGCAAGAAATGGAACTGCACCGGACCCGCCTCAACGATTTACGCGAGGTGGCGACTGAACTGGAAGACTCGTTGACTGAAGCGCGAGACCTGTTTGACGACACACAAGATTTGACGCCAAAACAGGTGCTGGATTCTGTCGACGTCATGCGAGACGTTCGGCGCCGTCTGCTGACGATCGTCCGCGAGTTGACAGGCCTTTCGATTGCCGCCCGTGTCGAAATGGTCTCACTTCCCGAGGTTCCGTTCGGGCCCACAGAGGCCGTCGCGATTGCTTTGGATTCCCGCCTCGATTTAATGAATCGGCGGGGTCTGGTGATGGATGCCCGACGTCGGCTCGAAATTGCTGCCAATCGTCTGGAAGGGACGGTGGATATCCGCGTCGAGGGCGAATTGAACACGCAACCGTTGTTTGAAGGAGATAACCCGGCCGACTTTCGCGGCAAAGACAGCAATTACCGCGTGGGTGTGGGGATCACGACTCCTCTGGATCGGAGACGGGAGCGAAATGACTACCGTGCCGCTCAAATCGGCTACCAACGTACTCGGCGCAATTTCATGGCTGCCGAGGATCAGGTGAAACTGGATGTTCGCCGAGAGTTGCGGCACGTCGTGGCAGAACAGAAGAAGTTCGAGTCAAATCGTCGAGCACTGCGCGTCTCGGCCCGCGAACTTGACCAGGCGATTGAGCTTGGAGATTCGCCAGAGGCTGCGGTAGGTGGTCAGGGACTGAACATCTCCCGGGCATTGGATAACATTCTCATGGCACAAAACGAACTGATTGAAGCCTGGGTCGACTATGAAACGGCCAGGCTCAATCTCTACCGTGACATGGGTGTGATGGAGATCGACGAGGAGGGGCATTGGGTCGAACCAACGGAGTTGACGAACGATTCTGAAAGCAATTCTTCGGACCAGGAAGCGTCCTTGGCGGAGCCGGCGGATGAAAGGAATCTGGCCCCGAACGGGGAGCTGGAATAACCAGGTCCCGTGAAGTTCCGGCAGGACCATCCCCGCACCGGCGGGCGGAACTTCAACAGCTTGACCCACATGGGGTCTGCCAGGGGGCACCTCCCCATGGTCTTGCAGTTGGCAGGAAGAAGTGTCGAAGGAAAACCCTGTCAATCAACGGTTTAGCCGGCTTGTCTCGTCGACGAACGTTAACAGGAATTGGTTAGGTTGTACCAGCGACCCCACTGCGGGTAGTTGAAACGATACGTCTTCGAAGGGCGGCAATTCGTGTAACACACGACCGGGAGAGGGCGCCACGATACGACATTTTGCAATCACTTTTTCCAGTCGTTGCGACTCCATCTTGTGAAGGCGTAATTTAGCCACGATCGCTTGGAGTTTGATGTGCCTTTTGGCCAGACGAGCTTCGGCCAATGTCGTGACGCGTTCATCGTCTGCCTCAGCTTGCTGGATCGTAAATTCAAGCGCCGCCAGCTCTCGGCCGTAAGTATGTTGTTGTAGAATTCGCAGTTCATGTTTGGCTTGCACCAACAGGTGTTTTTGATTCTCCAGGTCGAAGCGGTCCGTATCGAGCTGCATTTGCGGCAGGTATCCCTTTTTGACAACCCGCTCCGACCAGTCGAGACGCCGCCGTGTGGCTTCGACCAGATCCTGATGTTCATCGATTTTATCGAGGGCCAACTGCTCCTGCTGGGGAAACGTTCCTTCGAGGTAGTCTACGGAGGCAAGTTTTGCCGCTTTGATTGCCAACTGGCTTTGGGAACGATCAAGCTCATTTTGCGTTTCAACCAGGGCCAAATCCTGCCGGGCATAGTCCCGTTCGATCGCCAGGCGGGTCTGCACGTGTTCGTTTTGTTGCAGGTCCTCGTCCAACTGGGTGGTGTCCAGTTGGACGAGGACCTGACCCGTATCCACGCGACTGCCATGCTCCACAATCGTATCAATTGATAGGCTGCGTGTGGCGTTGGACCGTACAGGGCGACGGCGGCCATTGTTGTCGTCAGGTAGAGGGAGATCGGACTGTTGCTTTCGATGTTGTTCTTCGAGTTGGGTCAGTTCAGCATGAGCCATTTGACGGGCGGATTGTTGCAGTGTGATATTCGCTTTCTGCTGCGCTTCCAACGTCCTCTCCTCCCGTTGAACGCGTTCCACTTCGGTTTCTGCCAGTTGTACCTGGCGGTCCCGTATGGCGAGCTGGCGTTGAAACGCCGATTCTTGAAACACTTCCAGTTCTTTCTCATTGGCCTGAAAATCGGCTTGCGCCTCGTCAGTTGCTGCGCGGTCAGATTCCAATCCGAATTGACTGACAAGACCCTTTTCTGCCAGTCGTTCCGACCAATGCAGCCTTGCCTCGGCCAGGTCGGCACGTTGCTCTCCGAGCTTGACAGAGTCGTGTAGTTCGTCACGCCGGCGCACCGCTTCACCATGGCGGTATGTTTCACGATCCATGCGTAAGAGATCGAGCTTTCGTTCGACGGAGGCCAGCTTACTCCGTTGCTGTAAAACGCGGATCTTTTCGTTTTGTTGGGCGATGTTCAAACTGGCTTCTGCAGAGACGAATTGCACGCGTGCTTCGTGTAAGTCTGCGTCGAGCGAACGGGCAGGTTCTACTTGAGTCGCCTGCGTGGAAATCGAGTTTTCAACATCTGCTGCGGATGTGTCGACCGGTTGGTTTGTCAACGGGTTGGACGATCTTGGCGGGCCTTTGGCCACTTGTCCGCCTGGTCCGTTGGTTAGCCCAGCAGGTCCCGGCGCCTTGACACGCGGGTTACCGACCAGGAAGGCTTCCGGCACCTGGTCGACGGGGCGACTGACGAAGACCGCCACGACTCCTAGCAAGAACAGCGAGATGATGTAAACAAGTCGGATCATAAATGTCGTTGAACTGGGTCGCCACTGGTCGGCGAAGCTGGTAACAAAGCGAGGGCGACCTCAGCCTTTCTCAGACAAGCGGTTAGTAATTTTGCAAAATCTAAAAACGTGATCAATTACAAGATAAAAAACGGAGTAGTGATGTCGCGCGCGAATCCCGCGTTTGGGATCGAGGGTGACATGCTACTTTTACTGGCACTTTGTCGGTGTGCGACGTCCTTTTCGCGCGACACGTGAATCGTTCAAAAAATATGCAGCGAGGATTTGCCCGACTGTCATACAGACATGCTGGTAAGTATCCGCCGTACTTTCCCTGACACCTGCCGAATCCCTGACACCTGCCGAAAATTTCCGCAATGGCCGAGAAAGTAACTCGGTGGTTGAACCGTCCATCTACGCGAACGGTGTGTTACTTCAATCCAGCCGTTCGTTCCTGTTCGCCGGTGGTGGGAGTGTCTGGTCGCTTTTCACTGGTACGCCCGGTGCGGGCGTAAGAGACACTGAACATGGCGAAATTACTTATGGAAACCGTATTATAGGGAGCTAGCTACGAAATGGCAAGTGAATTCATGTGGCTTGTCCTTCACCGCTCACGGGAGGCACGTTAATCCGATGGACATTAAAGCCTGCCCTCGATATGTGTTCCACAAATTTGGGTTGATTTGTGCTTCAGCCTTCCAGTTCGATCAGTCGCACCTCAGTGATCGTTAGGATAACGGCGTACGCTTCCAACAGGTTGCTGTTTGTCTGCGCGGGACGAGTAACAGCGGATGCCTGAGAAATTATCGTACCAACTTAGCCAGGCGAAGATCTTGTCACCGCCCCACGGACAGTTGAGAGTTTGTCGGTCGATGTCCCCCGGTCAGGGGCCATGGTGTGCAGCACGCGTGCATTGACCAACTTGGTAGCGACGGAACAACGCGAACAATCTGTCCGTCAACCAGTGGATGGTTGGGTGGATTTCGTGAAGGGGGCCAGGTAAGAACTCCGGAAGACCAACAAAACAGGTTTTTTCATTGAAACACCCGCACTGCAAGATTGCCCGAAACGGCTGTTAGTCGTCTTGACACCGTGAAATCAAGCGACAGACTCTGTTTATTCGTCCTTGCAGGCAACCGTCTCATGAATGGCACCCTTCGCTGAGAATCTGCGAAGGGAACGTTGCAATCGTTGATTTCCTCAACATTGTTCGAAAGGTTTGCATTCACTCCCATGAACCAGCAACAGTCACTCACGGAGCGCGTCGACAAACTTTACGAATTTGAACGAGAACCCGTCTCGCAGAACAAATTGGAGAGCGGGAAACATTTTGCCGCGGTGTTCGCCGGAGAACATGTTGCGGGCACCGAGTTTGTGATTGGAGCAGCATTTGTGGCCTGGGGTGCCAGTGCGGTTGATGTCGTCCTCGGGTTACTGGTCGGAAATGCCCTGGCGGTGCTGTCGTGGACCCTGATTTGTGCACCCATTGCGGTCAGAACCCGCCTCACCCTGTACTGGTACCTGCGAAAAATTGCGGGACCTGGTGTGACATCAGTCTACAACGTGCTCAACGCGGTTTTGTTTTGTATCCTGTCGGGTACGATGATCACCGTGTCGGCTTCAGCCATCCGGATCCCTTTCGACATTCCGGCCCAGACCAAGTGGTATCCCGAAGACCTGCGATTCGTGTTCATTGTGCTGGTCGTGGGAGCCGTGGTGGTTACCGTGGCCATTCTGGGTTTCAAACGGCTGGCCCAGTTTTCCGAGGTCTGTGTACCGTGGATCTTTGTGATGTTTTTTGCCGGGGCCGTTGGCACACTGCCCGTGCTGGCCGCCAAAACACTTGCTTCGGGGAGCATCGGAAGTTTGGCGGACCTGTGGCAAATTGCCGAGGAAAGGATCTGGCAGCACGACTCCAAATCCGGGCTGGGGTTTTTACATATCGCGGCCTTCGCTTGGATCTGTAACCTGGCTTTCCATGTGGGCCTGTCGGATATGGCGCTGCTGCGCTACGCGCCGCGCGCATCTTACGGATTGTATTCGGCGTTGGGCATGTACCTGGGCCATTATCTGGCCTGGGTCTGTGCGGGAGTCATGGGAGCGGCAGCGCAGATGATGCTGGCAACACCGCTTCAGGAATTGGATGCTGGTGGAGTCGCCTATCAGGCCTTGGGAGTCTCCGGTATTCTGGCCGTCACCATCGCGGGCTGGGCGACCTCGAATCCGACGCTCTACCGCGCTGGCCTGGCTCTGCAGGCGGTCACTCCGGGCTGGCCACGGTGGTTGGTCACGTTGTTGATCGGCATCGCGACGACGATTGTGGCTTGTTTTCCCTTTGTATTCACCCAGTTACTCAACTTCGTGGCCCTGTTCGGGATTTTACTTTCGCCTGTGGGGGCGATCGTGTTTGTTGAACATTGGCTGTTCCCACGACTGGGCCTGCGGCAGTACTGGTTTAGCGCCAGTGGTGGGTCCCTCAGTTGGCCTGCCATGACCACTTGGATGATCTCCGTAGCAATCGCGTTGGGGCTGTGGCACTATGAGCTGCTGCACGTATTCTTCATTGCCGTGCCGTTGTGGTTCGTATCGGCAGCCCTGTACACGCTTTTTGCTGCCGCCGCGGGAGCCCGCTCACTCGCTCCCCGAGACGAGTCGTCGCCGTCGGAATCGATCGATGAACAATCAGATGTCAGTCTACCCAAGCCAGCGAAACCCGCTTGGCTTTATCTTTTTGGAGCCGTGGGGCTGATCAGTTTGCTGGTGGCGGTTCTGTTGCCGCTTTGGGTTCTGAATACCAACCTGACCAACGACGCGAATCCCGAAGGATGGTCGTCCTATCACCGGTGGCTGGGGATTTTCAGCATCGTGCACCTGGTTTGTATCACTTGTTGGGTACTGGTTGGTGAACGCTCCAGCGAAAAGCAGCCCGCAGGTGTTAGCTCTGCAGACTAGCCGCAATCGTCATCACAGCACGGATGTGGTGAGTTTCGGTGTGAGCGCGCGGTTAGCGCGCGGTGAGTGTGCAGTGTGTGCAGTCCGTCATCGACCGCTGTGTTCGGATTTCACGGAATCGGGTCGCTCTGTTTATCAGAGCGGAATTCCAGACGAGCCACCACATAGAGGGAACAAACCTGGTGTTTTGTTTGGCCCTTCAGTTCGGTGCATGGCGACGCTTCTTCCGGCAGAAGTCGTTGAATTTCACCGACAGGGTGAAAAAACTGACATTCAGGATTTTTTCACTTGGTTTCAAGGCAAAAAGCTTTGGCGCATCCTGGATTTGTACTTTATTTGGTAGCTAGCAACTGCTTATAATGGGGCCAGTGAGCTGCCGGTTTCTGCGCATTTGGCGAGGTGATTTGCACGATGCGAAAAGAATTGCCTCGACATCTTTAGTAAGTCAAATCCTGGATCGATAGGAAAGTGATTCCATGAACGGTTTCGAACTTCAGCGGGTCTCTGCTCGTCTTATTGTTTTTGCGGTTTGTTTGGGCCAGTGGTTGTTGGCCGCCGGACCTACTGCTCCTGTCTTGATAGCTGCCGATTGGTTACAGGCTGGAGATTTAGATCTGAAAACGATCGTGGTGGGTCAGCCCGAACAAATTATGGTGCATCCGGAAAGGATTGTTCTTCGTTCAAACCGACTTTCGATGCACGTGATTGTGACGGGAGTTTACGAAGGTGGTGACGTTCAGGATTTGACGCGTGCTGCTAGTTTTTCTTCCTCTGACGAATCGGTGATGCAATGGGAGGCCGGTGTGGTCAAGTCCCGGGGGAATGGTCAGGCGATCCTGGTTGTCACCGTGGCCGATCAATCCGTTGAAATCCCCGTGACGGTGTCTGATTTCGAGCGACCAATGCCTCAATCGTTTCAATTTGAAACGCTGGCAGTCGTCACCAAGAACGGCTGCAATTCGGGCGCGTGCCACGGGTCGCCAAGTGGAAAAGGGGGATTTCGGCTGTCGCTGTTAGCGTATGACGCCGAGTTGGATAAAGAGACGCTGATTCGAGAAGCGTTTGGTCGCCGAACCAATACGCTCGAACCGAAGAAGAGTTTGTTGTTGCAAAAACCGCTGATGAAAGTGAGTCACGGGGGCGGTAAGCGATTACGCATTTCCGATACGGCGTACAAGGTTCTCGAGGGTTGGATCCGGGAAGGATGCCAGGTTGATCCTGAAGACGCGCCGCAATGTGTCAAGTTGGAAGTCCTGCCAGGCGATCGACTCCTTCGTTTTCCGGCTCACTCGCAACAGTTGGTTGCCCTGGCCCATTTTTCTGATGGGACCACACGTGATGTTACGGGCCTGGCAAAGTTTTCAAGTTCAGACACCCAGGTAGCCTCCGTGGCCGTTGATGGTTTGGTAGCAGGTCATGTCCGGGGGCAAGCAGCGATTCTGGTCCGTTTTCTGGAAAAAGTGGAAACGGTCGTCTTTACGTTTGTAGAAGATATCGAAGGGTTCAAATGGAACGATTCGCCGGAGAATAACTTTATTGACACCTTCGTGAACAACAAACTCAATCAGTTGCAGTACTTGCCTTCGGAGTTGTGTACTGACGATGAGTTCATGCGGCGACTTTATCTGGACGTACTGGGTATCCTGCCGGCGATCGACGAAGTGCAGGCATTTCTGGACAATCCTGCGAAAGACAAGCGGGAGCAATTGATTGAAGTGGTTTTGCAACGGCCTGAGTACGCCAAATTCTGGGCACTGCGATGGGGTGACTTGCTAAAACTCAATGAAAAGAAAGTAACCGCCGAGGGTATGCATAAGTATTACGAATGGATCGTGCGGTCCTTTGCAGAAAACGTTCCGTTTGATCAATTCTGCCGGGATCTTCTGACTGCCGAAGGCAGCACTTATCATGTTCCAGCTGCCAACTTTTATCGCACGGCCGAGACGGTGGATTCATGTGCTGAAACTTCGGCGCAGTTGTTTATGGGAGTACGTATCCAATGCGCCAAGTGCCACAACCATCCGTTCGAACGTTGGACGCAGAATGACTATGTTGGGCTGACAGCGTTTTTCAATCGGATCAACAGGAAACAGAGTGGCCGTACAGGGGAAATGGTGGTCTGGACAGGGCGGCGAGGGGAAGTGTCTCATCCACGTACCGGTGAGTCGGCACCGCCGTCCTTGCCCTTGACCGGTTTTGTCGACGAAAACGACACCCGAAGACGACGTGCGATTTTCGCTGAATGGCTTACAGCAGACGATAACCCGTTTTTCTCGAAAGTAGCCGTGAACCGTATCTGGGCGCATGTCATGGGCCGTGGAATCGTGGAACCCGTGGATGATTTTCGCGATTCGAACCCACCGTCGAATGTAGGGCTTTTGGAAGCCTTGGCCAAAGATTTTCGCAAGAATGGCTATGATCAGAAGCACGTTCTAGGCATGATTCTGAAGAGCCACACGTATCAGCGGAGCAGCCAGCCCAACGAATTTAATCAAGACGACGAGAAACTGTTTTCGCACTGCAGGGTACGTCTTCTGGGTGCGGAACAACTGCTGGATGCCATTTGTCATATGACGTCGGTTCCGGAAAATTTCGACAAGCTACCTGCCGGGACACTCGCCACTCAACTGCCCGGTCCCCGGACGAACCATGAATTTCTCAAGGTTTTCGGCCAGCCGGAGCGCGAAACGGCGTGCGCGTGTGAGCGCTCCAACGATTCGAATTTGTCCCAAGCTCTCGCACTTTTTAATGGACCGCTCATTCATGGAAAGCTGAAAGACGAAAGCAATCGATTTCGTCAGTTGATTGCATCGGAAAAGTCAAATGACGAAGTGGTCTCGCAACTCTATCTGGCAGCCCTCTGCCGACCGCCTTACCCAGATGAAATGAAGAGCGCGATAGATTACCTGGATAAAAAAGAGGACCGAGTTGAGGCAATGGAAGACGTATGTTGGGCGCTTTTGAACACCAACGAGTTCTTGTTTCAACATTGAAACGAAAGGCATTTTCAGTGGACAGAAAATCGGCGAGAAAGGTGTGTCGTGTGTTGCAGCGAATCGGGGCTAGCCTGTGGTGTGTGACGATTTGTTGCGGTATCCAACTGTCGGTGTGCCAGGCAGATGAAGAAACAAAGATCAGTTTCGTAAAAGATGTGGCGCCGATCATGGTTGAACATTGTGTCGCCTGCCACGGTTCCAAGGCATCGAAAAGCAATTACCGTCTGGACACGTTTGAAAATCTGCTTGTGGCCGGAGACTTTGAAGCCGATCCGGTCGTGCCCGGGGATGCTGCAGGAAGTGAATTGTATCGGCTGGCGATCACCGACGATGAAGCGGAACGGATGCCGTACGAAGGCGCGATTCTGTCGGAAGTGGAACTGCGTACGATTGAATCCTGGATCAATCAAGGAGCTGAATTCGACGGAGAGGACCGCGCCCTGGCTCTCGTCGAGATGTTGATTGTGCAGCACCCCAGTTCGCCGGAAAAATACAAGGCTCCTGTTCCGATTACGGCGCTTGCCTTTCATCCCGAAAAGGACGAGTTGTTCGCTGCTGGATACCACGAGATCACGGTTTGGAATCCTGAAGAAGGTGCACTTTTACGCCGGATTGGTGATGTTGCTGAAAGAACCTATGCGATTGCTTTTCACCCGGATGGAAAGCGACTGGCAGTTGCTGGTGGTGCTCCCGGGCAACGGGGTGAAGTGCGCTTAATCGACGACGAGAAGAGTTCGACAACCACAACGGTGTTTACTTGCGATGGGGTCGTTCTGGCGATCGCTTTTGACTCGGAAGGAAAACGGCTCGCGGCGGCTGGAGAAGATCGGACAATCCGTATCTTTGATGTGGCGACGGGAAAACAAGAGCAGGAGATCGAGAATCATGCCGATTGGGTGTTGGCTCTCGACTGGAGTTCAGATGATAAACAGATCGTTTCCACGAGTCGTGACAAAACGGCAAAGGTTTTTGAAGTTGAATCCGGAAACCTGGTTGCCACCTATGCCGGGCATAGTGCAACCGTGTTTGACGCGGTATTCTCTCCTGACGACAAACACGTCTACAGCGCAGGCGGGGACGATAAAATCCACATGTGGAATGTTCCGGAAGCCAAAAAACAAAAAGAAGCGGGTGGGCATGGGCAGGATGTTCTGAAACTGCTCCTGGTCGACGGAAACCTGGCCAGTGCTTCCGCGGACCGCACGGCTCGCCGGTTTGATTTGGGAGAGTTGAAAGAATTGACGGTGCTGAAGGATCACTCTGACTGGATATGTGCTTTGGCCTATGATTCGCGCAAGAAGCGATTGGCTAGCGGCTGTTTTGATGGAAACGTGCGAACGTGGAATCTCGAAACCAGTGAGCCGGTGCTTTCGTTTGCGGCAGTTCCGGGAATCACTGCGGAAGGTGAGACGCAGTAGGTTCCGTTAAAAAAACGCGCACGACATCGGCAGGTTCCCAATGGTGTGCGGTTGTATTTGTTCTGACGTGGCGCGCAGTCTGTTCCAGAATCTTCCCTGTGTCTGTGAGTGTTCTGGAACAATGACCGTGTGTGAACTTCCCGTGGTCGAATCGTCCTCACCATTCTCCGGGGCGCTGTTTCCGGCATAGCTACCGGACGGGAAGCGAAGGCTCCCTCAGGCTATGAGAATAGATTGATTCCGGGGATTTCTTACCACGTGGCAGGGGCGCGAGTTCAGCAGTTTGCGGTTCAAATCGCCTCACCCAACCCATCGGCTGCGTCAGGGACGGCGACGACCCGTGTTGTGACGCCGACTGCATGGCGGTGTCTGTCAAGTTCCAGTCCGTTAGCAAGAACATTGGCTTCCCGGGGCCCTGGTCTTGTGTGACTGATTCGGAAAGGGCGGATGTTTTTTGTGCCGGTTGTTGTGCAGGTCGGTTAAGGGGTTCCGCTGAAAAACCTTCTTTTCCGGCGCGAGACGGTGCCGGCGGAGCGACAGCATCCCGTGCTTGGTTTGGTATGGGACTCTGGTGGTGCAGACGGGCTAACATTTGTCGTGCCGGACCCAATTGAGAATCGTGCATCAGGGCTGTTTGCAAATGTTTTCGAGCTAAATCGGAGTTTCCTCGTTGATGGAGTAGAAACGCCAGATTGTAATGGCCGATTGCGGGACCGTGTGCTGCAACCAGGTGATCAAGAGCAGCACCTGATTGGTTCTGGGCCACCAGGGCGACAGCCACATTGTTTCGATAAAGTGGATTCCCGGGGTCTAACTTGATAGCCTCACTGAACGTGGCGAAGGACGCTGGAAACGACCCGCCTCGGGCGTAACAGAGAGCCAGGTCATTCAGGAGAGACGCTTGTTTTGGGTATGCCTTGCAGGCTTGGCGATAGTAAACGATGGCTTCGTTGAACCGGTTTTGCTGATCAAGCATGCGACCAAATTCTACCAACGCTTGGAGGTGGTCCGGTTCTTGATCCAGCACCCTGGAATAAGACCGGGAGGCCAGGTCAAATCTCTTACGTTGTTTTTGTAGACGAGCGTTGGCCAAGTGGACGGCAGCACTTGGTTCGTCTACTTCGTCGGAGAGCCTTGTAGCGTCAGCCACGTGAATGATTCTGGGCTCGATTGTCAGCACCTTGGTGATACCCCGTTTGGTTTCATCGAACGCAGACGAAAGTCGATTTCTCACCGGGGTGGCATGCCAGTCAAATTGTTTTTGGTTGGCGGGTGCGGAGTTGTTCTGAGAATTCCTGACCTTGCGAATCGACTTCAAAATCTTCAGAGAACGGTAGGAATTTTGTCCACCGGCAGTCGTGGTTCTTCCCGGACCGCTGAAAACCGAAGCTGCACCCCCGGTAATCTGGATTGCCAATACGATGGCCAGGTGTCTCAAGCAGATGTGCCCGGGTATCCCCCCCACGTTGTGGTCTCCTTGCGATCCCGTGGTTCTTCAGCGTTGCACTGTGACACGACGCCGTCAAACTAGATCGGCTTTCAGGGAGGAAATCCTGCACTTCGAATCGGGCTGGAAAAAAAGGTACCGCTGTTGCTAGCTGAGTTGGTGGAAAGATCCGCTGGAAACTCTGAACTAGGATCCTTTTCCAGCGTCCGGGCTAGGTAGGCGCGGATTAGCGATGGTGGAGTTGAATCGGCGATAAAACTGGTCGACGATTTCCGCTTGCATCGAAGCGGGACCACGGTGGGTCTGGATGACTTCGGGAAGTGGTCCGTGCGACAACAGGTCCTGCATTGACTTTTGCACCGAATCGACGCGAGCGTCCGTGGAAGCTGCTGTTTTACCTTGTTGTACGTAAACGGTGCGTCTGCTGAGGGGGGCTTGTGTCAATATCCACCGCAACTGCCCGTTGCCCGCATGGTTCAGTTCTTCGGTTTCCCAATTGAAGTGGTGCTCACCCAGGGTTGTCTGTCGCCGCCAGCCGTTATTTTCCATGATGCTGAACGGTGACTGGGTTGCCGCCCGGTCTGCATGATTGAAGGGCTCGGGCCAGCGGTGGACCCGGTGCCAGTCAGCGGCCATCTTGTTCCACCAGCACATCTCCTGGGCGCTGGTAGAACGGAGGAGACAGGAAAAAGAAAAAATGATCGCTAGCACTGGAGGTAAAACAATAAGGGTCCGAAGCATCCTGCCATCCCCCGGGTTGTGCTGCGCTAGCAGCCGGATGAAGTTGTTTAGCAAAAGTGAGAGCTTCAATAGCGTCGAGTGAAAAGCGACTCAAAAGGATCGAGATGAGTGACATGAACCGCTCGTTTTCTTCACGCGCAGTCAGTGTGCTGGAACATCGGCTCTCGTTGTCCCTTCTATTCCCCGGCCTTTTGGTTTCGGGTTGATCGTTTGTCTGA